>NZ_JACSJV010000001.1:1684749-2021699 GCF_018617245.1 Exiguobacterium sp. s121 | reverse complement strand
CCAGGCAAGATCGTTCCGCAATAGCTCAGTGGTAGAGCAACCGGCTGTTAACCGGTAGGTCGTAGGTTCAAATCCTACTTGCGGAGCCACTTTCTCTTTTGGAGAGCTGTCCGAGTGGCCGAAGGAGCACGATTGGAATTCGTGTAGGCGGCAAAACCGTCTCAAGGGTTCGAATCCCTTGCTCTCCGCCAGTTTTTCAAATATGTAATGGCCCGTTGGTCAAGCGGTTAAGACACCGCCCTTTCACGGCGGTAACACGGGTTCGAATCCCGTACGGGTCACCATTTAATTTTATATCGTCGCGGGGTGGAGCAGTCTGGTAGCTCGTCGGGCTCATAACCCGAAGGTCGTCGGTTCAAATCCGGCCCCCGCAATTAAGTCCGGTCTCGTGGTGTAGGGGTTAACATGTCTGCCTGTCACGCAGAAGATCGCGGGTTCGAATCCCGTCGAGACCGCCATTTTTATTTTAAAATCAATCATACTACATATGGCTTTGTAGCTCAGTTGGTAGAGCAAAGGACTGAAAATCCTTGTGTCGGCGGTTCGATTCCGTCCAAAGCCACCATATGTGGGGGGGTAGCGAAGTGGCTAAACGCGGCGGACTGTAAATCCGCTCCCTCGGGTTCGGCGGTTCGAATCCGCCCCCCCCCACCACTTAGGGGCATAGTTTAGCGGTAGAACTACGGTCTCCAAAACCGTCAGCGCGGGTTCGATTCCTGCTGCCCCTGTTTTTAATTTCATCATGGCGATTGTGGCGAAGTGGTTAACGCACCGGATTGTGATTCCGGCATTCGAGGGTTCAATTCCCTTCAGTCGCCCCATTATTATTGGGCTGTAGCCAAGTGGTAAGGCATCGGATTTTGATTCCGACATGCGAAGGTTCGATCCCTTCCAGCCCAGCCATTTTGCGGAAGTAGTTCAGTGGTAGAATACGACCTTGCCAAGGTCGGGGTCGCGGGTTCGAATCCCGTCTTCCGCTCCAATGACTTTTGGCGCCATAGCCAAGTGGTAAGGCAGAGGACTGCAACTCCTTTATCGTCGGTTCGATTCCGACTGGCGCCTCCAACATAATATGCCGGTGTGGCGGAATTGGTAGACGCGCACGACTCAAAATCGTGTTCCTCTGGAGTGTCGGTTCGACTCCGACCACCGGTATCCGTATGACTCTAACTGAGGTTAGGGTCTTTTTTCTGTTCTCTATCCTTTTTTGAGAAGGAAGGACATTCATTCAGCTCGAATGTTTTAACAAGAAGAAACGAGGTGGATGATATTCAATATACAGAACAATCGAATCGGTTCATCCGATTTGCTGACAACGAATGTGTGGGTTCTAGTCGCTTATACGAAGTGCTAGCTCGAGAAGTGGCTCAGCATGAATGGCTCTTATCTTTGTGTGAAGACATACCAAAGGGACAACCTGCTCCAAATCTATTGTTTGCATCTGTTCATGAACTGGTAATTCAACACTCTGCTGATGAGTTGGCCACCTATTATCCTAGCGTGACAAAATATCCAAAACAAGCTGAAGATGTATTTCCCTCTTTTTAGCTTTTTGCCATACATACGAAAGTGAGATCCGTCATCGATTGAGAACCCGTCGTGTGCAAACGAACGAGGTTCAACGATGCGCCTACTTGTATCCGATATTTTCGAAGATTCAACAACAGACGAAGCAATCACTCGCACTGCTCGAAATCGGAACGAGTGCAGGGCTTCAAATATTTGTTGACCAGTACGCTTATGAGTATAATGGCGTCCCAATCAACCCGATAAGCATCTCATCAGTAAACATCTCAGCGACCGTCGAATCGAACGAATCATTCCATCTCGAGGCTAAGACGCTATTAGACATCGGAACGCGTATTGGTGTCGATTTGAACATTGTGGACTTGACAGATCAAGCAGAGCGGTCATGGTTGAATGCGTTAATCTGGTCAGAGCATGAGACACGACGGCAACTGCTTCAGGCTGCCATGAATGAAATCAATTTTAATATGGTGACGCTCATTGAAGGGGATGGTGTGACGATGCTACAAGATCTCGTATCGCGTGTGTCGGAGACAGAGACGTTATGTATCTTCCATACACACGTTGCAAATCAGATGTCACGTCCCGTCAAAGAAGAACTTTTGAAGCAAGTCGAGCGAATTGGACAAACACGAGACGTCTTCCATATCTATAACAATATCCAAGATCGTTTCCTTCATGTAGAATTGTATCAGGACGGTCAACTTACAGCGTTTACGTTTGCAGAAACAGAGGGGCACGGCCGTCAATTTCAAATCCTGACGCCACTCGATTCTTTGTTTCATCCATGATCTTTTGAATGATTAAGATATATTAACATATTGATTTCATTGAATTTAGAAAAACTTACGAATACCTGTTGACAGATTAATAGTATAGATGTATATTAACTATAGTCGCTTGAACGACAACAATATTTCATGCGGGTGTAGTTTAATGGTAAAACCTCAGCCTTCCAAGCTGATGACGAGAGTTCGATTCTCTTCACCCGCTTCATATCTCTCTGCCGAGTGGCGGAGAGATTTTTTGTATGCGAAAATATATAGAGGAGGTGAACGGAATGGACCCGTACACATTAAAACAACAAATCTTAGCGTATGCCGAAACCATCGGGATTGATGAGTTGAAAGTGACGACAGCTGATCCGTTCATCGTCATGAAACAACGACTCATTCGACAACAGGAGAAAGGATATGCCTCTGGATTCGAAGAACCGGATTTAGAGAAACGCACAAATCCTGAACTTCTGCTTGAAGAGGCACAGTCGATCATTGCGATCGCCATCGCCTATCCAAGTAAATTAAAAGATGCGCCCCGTAGTGTCGCCGGGGAGAGACGAGGGTTGTTTGCTCGTGCTTCGTGGGGACTCGATTACCATCGGGCGGTCGGCGATCGATTGGCCAAACTTCAAGCGTACATTGAAGAATTGGTTCCAAACGTGCGAACGCGTTCGATGGTCGATACGGGTGAGCTCGTCGACCGTGCTGTCGCAGAACGTGCGGGGATTGGATTTAGTGGGAAAAACTGTTCCATCATCTCTCCTGAGAAAGGATCCTATCTTTATTTGGGCGAAATGATTTTAGATGTATACTTACCACCGGATGAAGCAATTGAAGACGGATGTGGGGATTGCGATAAATGTATGACAGCTTGTCCGACGACGGCCCTTGTTGAACCAGGTGTCCTCGATGCGAAGCGCTGTATCGCCTATCTCACGCAGATGAAGACGTTGATGCCACGAGAGTTTCGGTCGAAACTTGGTGGTCGATTATATGGATGTGACACGTGTCAGCAAGTCTGTCCATATAATCGCAAAAAGGACTGGCGCCACCATGAAGAATTGTTACCGGAAGCTGAGATTGTCAAACCGCTCTTAGAGCCTCTTCTGACATTGAGCAACCGGGAGTTCAAACAAAAGTTCGGACTTTTATCAGGCGCATGGCGCGGGAAGAAACCGATTCAACGAAATGCGATTTTAGCGCTCGCGCACTACCGTGAACTTTCAGCGATTCCAATCTTAAGGGAATTTATTAAACAGGATGAACGCGAAGATATGCGCGCGACGGCTGTTTGGGCAATCGGTGCGATTCTTGGACCTGATGCCGATTCGATATTTGAAGAGATTGAACGGAATGAAACGTCTGATATGGTTCATGAAGAGATTCGCATATATCGAGAGGAGTGGGCACATGAAGATCGTGTCGTCTAAGTGGGGACCGCTAATGTACGAGATAAATGGATCAGGTAAGTTGACCGAATTGGAGTTCACAACACATGAACCGACAGAGGAAGCACCTGAGTGGTTGCGAGATCTCATGACACGAGTCGAGAAGACAGGATTTCAAGAAGCAGATCGTGCCTATGTCGAAATGAACGGAACACCGTTTCAACAGGAGGTTTGGGATGCGCTCTTGACCATTCCATATGGCGAGACACGCACATATAAACAAATTGCCGAACAAATCGGTCGACCAAAGGCCGTTCGCGCCGTCGGACAGGCGCTCAATCGAAATCCATTGCCGATTCTGTTTCCGTGTCATCGTGTCATTGGAAGTAGTGGAAAGCTTATCGGTTTTGCGGGAGGGTTGTCTGAGAAACAACGCCTTCTAGAATTTGAAATGAAAAAGTGAGGGAAATCAACCATGGCGATTCATGTCGTAATGTTTCAACCAGAAATACCAGCAAATACAGGGAACGTCTCACGTACGTGTGCGGCGACGAATTCGGTCCTTCATTTGATTCGTCCGCTCGGGTTCTCGACGGATGATAAGATGTTAAAGCGTGCCGGTCTCGACTATTGGCAATTCGTCGATGTACGCTATCATGACTCGTTAGAAGAGCTGTGGGAGAAGCATCCGGATGGTCAGTTCTTTTATATTACGAAGTACGGGGAACAATACCCGAGTGATTTAGACGTTTCAGATGTAGACGGTGACTACTTCTTCGTCTTTGGTCGTGAGACGAAAGGGTTGCCGATGGAAGTCATCGAGAACAATTTGGATCGCTGCATCCGCCTACCACAATCGAACCTCGTTCGTTCATTGAACGTATCGAATACAGCAGCCATCATCGTATATGAGGCGCTTCGCCAACAGGGATATGCAGGATTGAAATAAAAAAGAGCCGGATTCGTAAGAATCCCGGCTCTTATTCGTTACCCTCAGGTTTACGGTTATATCCAGCTGTCAAAATCGCTGCGAGGAAGACGACGCTGATTCCAACCATCAATAATAGGCCCATCCAAAAATCCCCCTTTTATTCTCCATAACTATAAATAGTATAATATACTTGGTAGGTGAATTGCACTGAATATAAGAAATTACTGTGAAATTGGAGAAGGAACATGAAAACGAATGTGTACTTACTGAGCTATGCCCCACTCATCGGAATTATTTTGTTTTCGATGTCACTTGCGATTGCGACCTCCGAGTACGTAATCCAATGGCTGAATCAAATTGGCGTATATAGTGAAATTATCGAACTGTTATCCGTGCAAGAGACGAAAGTGCTCGTGCTCGTCGTATTCTTTACGATTTTCTTTATGTTGTTTAGCGCATTCAAATTGGTAGCCGATACGTTCAATCAACTCGGTTTCGCTTTTTTTGCGCGAGAGACAAATGGCACGTCGCTTCATCGGCTCAAACCTGGTGCCATCATCTTTCTCATCGGGTCTGGAATCAGCTTTCTCTTTTTGAACACATTGCTCGCCGTTATCGCCGTGCTCGTTGGCACGCTCTTGATGTATCTCTTTTACTATGTCTGGCAAGTAAGCCAATCGATGTCCGTTCCACGTGCCATCGGCTTATTACTTATGCAGGCTGTCATGTGGGCGACGTTGGTCAGCGGGTTAGGTTGGTCGGTCCTTCGCTTGTTTAACTCTGTCGGAGATATCATCTTATGAAGCATTCTTTTGGACCAACCTCTGATGTGATCGAAGCGTGGTGTCTATCATTTGTCCCGGAGGAAACCTTGTATTGGATTGATTCTTCGTTTCTTGAGGATATACCGAGTTCCTGTCTCGTGATTCCGAGGCAGGAGTTTTTCAATCATCCGCTTTACCGCAGACCCGACATCACGAATCCGTATGTGACGTGGCAGATGGGTCAAGACGTGACTTATGTCATCCATGCGTTCTCTAGCTTTTTGAAGGAGTTACAGGAGCACGTCAAAACACGTTTATTGGAATTTCAAGTGACGACCCATCGTGGTCTTGTTTTGCCGATATCAGTCGAGCAGATGAAACGTCTATCGAATGAGATGATTATAGAGAAGGATGGCGCGTGTGTCATCGTTTTGCATCCGCAAAATTGGAATGAGCTCGACATCGAGATGCGTCATTCTCTCCTGCTCGACTATGCGAAGGAGTGGGATCGTTGGGAAGGGGAACCCTGTGATGACTCGATTGCTTCGCATATTGCGGATTATGCAAATCGGTTTCCGATCCAGGATGGAAGTAACTGTCTCGCGGCGACGTTGTTTGCGGTCACGGGAAACGAACAGGTCGTTCACCGATGGGTTCATCCAGAGACGTTCCTTCAGACATTAAAGCGAAGTAGGTACGAAACTGTGAAGGATGATACACTGAGGCCGAATGACGTCCTGACGTTTTGGAGCGACCAAGGGCAACTGGTCCATGCGAGTTACTGTGTGCGACAAGGACTCTATTTCAATAAACATGGTCAAGTCCGTTTCAATCCATGGAAACTAATCAATCACGACGAGTTAATGGAGCATTGGGGAGCATATCGACTTCAAATCGAACGTCGATTATAAAGCAAAAGGAGTCAGTCCACTTTTCAGTGGCTGACTCCTTTTATTGGTGTGCCTGTGTCCAGACAATCGCCGGATACGCACGGTTGGCGAGTTCCGGGAATGGGCGAGGCGTATCGGCACCGAGCCAGATGGCGGTGATGGTGCGATCGGTCAGTCCGACATACCACATATCTTTGTTGTCGTTCGTTGTTCCGGTCTTTCCTCCGAGATACTCAAACTCACGTTTCAGCTGATTCGCATAGCGACCTGTACCGTATGAGGTGACGGTCGATAACGCTTTTTTCATCTCACTAATCGTTTCCGGAGACCAGACTGTCTCTTCCGTTAAGATCGGGGTCAACGTTGGTTCACCGGACTTGAATGCGATTTGTTTGATTGTATGTCCGGATGTATACTCGCCTTTATTTAAGAACGGGGTATAGGCGGCGGCGAGTTCTTTTGGGGAGACCCCTTGTGTGAGACCGCCAAGGGCACTCGCTAAGTTCTCGTCCTGTTCATCCCATTGACTGAACATCATATCAGCTATCTTATACACGCGTTCCTGATCGATTGCTGAGAAGGCGGCGAGCGCAGGTGTGTTATACGAGAAAGCGACCGCATCTTTCAATAAGACATCGCCTAACACACGGTTGTGACTATTTCCGGGACAATAAGAACCGTAACAAGCCGGACGACCGTCAAGTACCGTGTCAAGTTTCGCTCCTGTCTCTTCGATAAATGGGGCGAAAACGAGGATCGGTTTGATTGCGGAACCTGGTTGGCGGTACGCCTGGGTCGCTCGGTTGAACTCACCGACCTGCGTCATCTCAGAGTCGACCATGGCCACGATTCTCCCTTGAGGTGTCAGTTCCGTATAGCCACCGTTCACACCGGGAGGGAGTTGACTCATCACCTGTTTTGCTTGTTTCTGCTTCCCGGTTGATAAGTAAGTCTCGATCGTCGCTTCATGCGTGGACAAATATTCTCTCGCCTCGGTATCATCTAAGTCGTAACGTGTCCGTACCAATTGAATCGCTTCACGGACGGCTGTATCCATATAGTCCGGGTATTGAATCGTTTGACTGCGAAACGATGCTTGGAGCTTGACGCCATGATACTGATCGTAAGCACTTTTCGAGAGAACACCCGCTTCAAACAGTTGCGTCAAGATTCGGTCCTTACGCTCAAAAAAAGCATCAGATGGATTGAGCGGATCATAAAGTGACGGATTATTCGGTACTGTCAACAAGTAAGCGAGTTGATTCCAATTCAGATCGTCGAGCGGTCTTGAAAAGTATGTATCGGCTGCCGATTGAATCCCATATACATTATGTCCAAAAAAAATAACGTTGCTATAAGCTGTTAAAATTTCTTTCTTGCTATAATTTTTTTCTAGTGCTCGAGCAAGCAATAACTCTTTCACTTTTCGTTCATATGTCCGTTCATGTGTGAGGTACACGTTCCGTGCCAACTGTTGCGTGATTGTACTCCCACCTTGGACAGATGTCTCGTTCGCGTTATTGATAAATGCTCGGGCAATCCCGCTCAAATCATAACCGGGATGAGCATTGAACTTACGGTCTTCGATGGTTGTAATCGCATCTTGGATATGTTCGGGTAACGCTTTCGGGGACACGTCATTTCTGCGGCCCGCCAAGTAGATTTGCTGTTCTCCCCCGTTGTATGCGAGTGTGACGGCATGCATTGACGAGAGTGGTTGTGCCGATACCAGCTCTTGTCCCCAAGATAGAATTTCATCTGCCTGATCAATCTCTTCTTTCAATGCAGTGGCAAGTGACAAGGAAGCAGCCAAAAGTCCAGCAAAAAATAAGGTTCCAATCCAAGCTCTCATCTATTTCACCTCTCTCTATACATTATATCGTCCAATTTACAAAAAAATAAAAATGTAAACGTTATCATATAATAATTCGAGAAGGAATACTTTAGGAAAGGGCGAAAAAGGGTAAAAGAGGTTGTATATCACGATTTTGAGGAGGCTTATTATTTATGAAGCAAGAAATGGTTGCGATGCTCCTTGCGGGAGGAGAAGGAAAGCGATTGGGGCCTCTCACGCGAAAGACGGCGAAACCGGCCGTGAATTTCGGCGGAAAGTACCGCATTATCGATTTCCCATTGTCAAACTGCACGAACTCGGGAATTACAACAGTCGGGGTATTAACGCAATATGAGCCACTTGAATTGAATCGTTACTTAGGAATCGGGACGGCATGGGATTTAGATCGTCGCAACGGGGGGTTAGCCATTCTCCCACCTTACCAAGCACAGTCGGGGAAAAACTGGTACGAGGGGACGGCCAATGCAATCTATCGTAACTTGAGCTATATCGATGATTACGATCCAGATTATGTGTTGATTCTTTCGGGAGACCACATCTATAAAATGGACTACGAGAAAATGCTCGAAGCCCATAAAGAAAAACAAGCCGATGTGACCATCTCTGTCATGGAAGTGCCGTGGGACGAAGCGCCGCGTTTCGGAATTTTGAACACAGCGGATGACCTCCGTATCAATGAGTTCGAAGAGAAGCCAGAAGAACCGAAGAGCAACTTGGCTTCGATGGGGATTTACATCTTCAACTGGAGCGTCTTGCGCGAACATTTGATTAAAGATGCTGAAGACGAAACGTCTAGCTTTGACTTCGGGAAGAATATCATTCCGAACACGCTTCTTCAAGGACTCGACGTCTTCGCTTATAAATTCAAAGGCTATTGGAAAGACGTCGGTACGATCCAGTCTCTTTGGGAAGCGAACATGGACCTCTTGGAAGAAGAGCCTCCATTCGATTTATATGACCCGGAGTGGAAAATCTATTCGGTCAACCCGAACCAGACTCCTCAGTATATTGGAAAAGACGCTTGTGTCGAACAGTCTGTGATTAACGAAGGGTGTCATATCGAAGGCGAAGTCCAACATTCAGTGCTATTTTACGATGTCCGTGTTGGAGAAGGTTCACTCGTTAAAGACTCGGTGATTATGCCAGGAGCTAGAATCGGGAAGGATGTAACAATTCACAGAGCCATTGTCGCTAGCTGTGCAGTCATTGAAGACGGCGCGACAGTAGGTGAGCCGGGTGGTGAAATCGTTGTTATTGAACCACACGAAAACATTGAAAGTGGAACCGTCTTCAAACAAAGAGTTTGATACGAGTAAAGAGACACGCAAGGAGGCGTTACTGTTGACGAACGATTTATTAGGGGTCATTAACTTAGGAACGGAACAAGGTCTGTTTCCGGAATTTACTGGACATCGTAATCTGGCATCAGTCCCATTCTCAGGACGCTATCGCCTGATAGACTTCACCTTGACGAATATGATCACACAAAATATTAATCAAGTCGGGATCTTTACGTTAGATAAGTATCGCTCATTGATGGATCATCTCGGTTCAGGGAAAGAGTGGGATTTGGACCGTTCGCAAGGAGGTCTCCACATCTTCCCACCAGCGTTGAAACCGGACGGGGAAGCGTATCTTGGCGACTTGGCCAACTTCTCGATGCACCGTGAACACTTCATTCGCAGCAAGCAGCCGTATGTGGTCATCACAGGTTCGAACGTTTTGACGACAATCGATTATACCGACATGCTCGCACATCATAAATCGATGGGCGCGGACATCACGCTTGCCTATACGACCCATGAACAGAAATGTGGCTATTGCCGTCCGATACGCCTTGGGGAGAATGACCGCGTCGTCGGCATCTCTGAGCGCGGATTCTCACCGGATGATGAGTACACGTACACAGAAACGATCATTATGTCGAAGAATCTCTTCATGCGTCTCGTTGATGAAGCGACCTCTAAAGGCGAATATGACCTGTTGGATGGCGTCATTCGTCCCCAGCTTCATCGTTTACACGTGCACGGGTACCATTATGTCGGGAAAATGCAGGTCATTCACTCGGTGCTTTCTTACTATAATGAAAGCATGCGATTACTCCGTGGCGAAGGCATCATTTATGACTTCCCGCATATCTACACGAAAATCAAACATGAGCCACCGACTCGTTATTTGAAAGGATCAAAGGTAAACGAGGCGCTCGTGGCAAATGGATGTAAGATTCATGGCGAGGTGCAAAATAGTATTCTCTTCCGTGGTGTTGAAGTCAGTAAACACGCACGCGTGAAAAACTCAATCATTTCATCAAAATCGATCATTGAAGAAGGAGCTGTCGTTGAAAACGCGATTTTGGATAAAGAAGTTGTTGTAAAACGAGGACAGGTCATCCGAGGCACAATCGACGAACCGATTGTCATCGCGAAACGAACAGTGGTATGAGGAGGATTTTATGAAAATTTGGTATGTTGCTTCAGAAGCGGCACCGTTCATGAAAACGGGGGGGCTGGCCGACGTTGTCGGTTCGCTCCCTCAAGCGGTGGCGGGCCTAGGAGAAGAAGTCAGTGTTGTCATGCCGAAATATGGCTCGATCGCTGAAGAGTATGTGGACGAGATGGAGTATTTATTCGACCTGATTGTTCCGGTCGGGTGGCGCAAACAGTTCGGGGCAGTCTTGAAGTTAGAGCGGGACGGCATCACGTATTACTTCATCGACAACGAGTATTACTTTAAACGTGACGGTGTCTTATATGGACACTTTGATGATGCTGAACGATTCGCCTTCTTCTCTCGCGCTGTACTCGAAATGATTGGGAAGATGGAAGACGTACCCGATGTCCTGCATTGTCATGACTGGCAGACAGGTATTTTACCGGCCTTCTTACGAATCCATTATCAACATATTGAAGCGTATCAACGCATTCGCACCGTGTATACCATCCATAACCTGCAATACCAAGGAATCTTTCCGGAAGAGATTCTTGGAGAATTGCTACAGTTCGGTCCTGAACATTTCACGGCCGAAGGAATTCAACATAACGGTCTCGTCAATTACATGAAAGCCGGCATCGTCCATTCCGATCAAATCACGACCGTCAGCCCGTCGTATCGCGACGAAATCATGGAACCCTATTACGGTGAAGGGTTAGACGGGGCGTTGCGTCATCGTGCGGTCGACGTACGTGGTATTTTGAACGGAATTGATTTGGCGACAAACGATCCGAATACGGACCAACGGATTGCAGAGACGTATAATCTCGACACCTACAAAGAAGGAAAAGTTGTCAACAAGCGGGCATTACAAGAGCGACTTGGTCTTGAAGTGCGAGACGATGTCATGCTCATCGGTTTTGTCAGCCGACTCGTTGACCAAAAGGGGCTCGATTTAATCAACGGTGTCCGTGAAGAACTTGGACAGCTTCCTTGCCAGTTCGCGTTCCTCGGTTCGGGACAACCGGAATATGAAGGAATCGTTCACGAGATGACAGCTGCTCACCCAGGGAAAGTCGGGTCATATATCGGTTTTGACATCGAACTCGCCCACTTGATTTACGCGGGATCGGATGCCTTTTTAATGCCGTCACGTTTTGAGCCTTGTGGTCTCAGTCAATTGATTTCCATGCGATACGGCACCTTGCCAATCGTGCGTGAGACAGGTGGACTCCGAGATACCGTGAAGCCGTACAACGAGTTCACGCAAGAAGGGACCGGTTTTGGATTCATGAACTACAATGCTCATGAGATGTTGGCGACGATCGAAAAAGCGATTCGTGTCTTCTATGAAAAAGAAAACTGGCATGCCCTCGTCCATCAGGCGATGACCGCGGACTATAGCTGGAAACAATCCGCCAAGCAATATCGTGAGTTATATCATTTATTCGCATGAGTGGAAGGAGCTAACTTGATTTATGTTCACAGATAAACAAAGCTTTGTCGACGCATTTAAAGAACGGTTCATCGCATTGAACGGGAAGTCGATCGAGGATGGGACAGAGCAGGAAGTGTATCAAACATTGGCAACGATGGTACGCGAGCAGGCCATGCCCAAATGGATTCACACGCGTGACCGTCAAGAAGAAAAACACAGTAAGCAAGTCATCTATTTCTCGCTAGAATTTTTATTAGGTCGCTTCTTATACAACAACTTGCTCAGTTTAGACGTATTGGAGCTCGTTAGAGACGGACTGCAAGATCTCGGATACGACTTCACAGACATTACCGAGTTGGAACCAGAGCCGGGTCTTGGGAATGGGGGGCTCGGGCGCCTGGCCGCCTGCTTCCTCGATTCGTTGGCTGCACTCAGTTTACCTGGGCATGGAAATGGGATTCGCTATCGTTATGGACTCTTCAAACAGAAAATTGTAGACGGCTATCAAGTCGAGCTGCCGGATAACTGGCTCCGTGACGGGAACATGTGGGAAACGAGACGTCAGGATAAAGCGGTCGAGATTAATTTCGGTGGCTGGATTGAGATGAAACAAATCGGAGATCGATTGCGTGTCGTCCATCATCCAGACGAGGTTGTTCTTGCCGTTCCGTATGATATGCCGATTATCGGTTATAAGAATGATGTCGTGAATACATTACGTCTTTGGAACGCCGAATCACCACTTGACGACGAGGCGTATTTAGAGAAGACGAAAGGGACGTATAAAGACTTGTTGAAACATAAACAGTCGATTGCTACCATTTCGGAATTCTTGTATCCAGATGATACGACGTATGAAGGAAAAGTATTACGTTTGAAACAACAATACTTTTTTGTATCTGCAGGCATTCAATCGATGCTTGCTTCCTATTTGAAGCGAAATAAATCACTTAAGCAGTTAGGCGACCATTACGCGATTCATATCAATGATACGCATCCGGTCGTCGCAATTCCTGAATTGATGCGCATCTTGATGGATGAGCATGGATACGGTTGGGACGAGGCGTGGCGGATTACGAAGAGCGTCATGTCGTTCACGAACCATACGCTACTCGCAGAAGCGCTTGAGAAATGGCCGGTCGAGATGTACCAACGCCTCCTGCCGCGCGTGTATCAGATCATCGAAGAAATCAATCGACGTTTCTGTCGAGACGTACTCGTCAACTATCCGCACCTCGAATCCCATATGGGAGAGATTGCAATTGTGTCAAACGAACAGATCAATATGGCCAATCTCGCTGTCGTCGGTTCTCATTCAACGAACGGCGTAGCGCAAATTCATACGGATATTTTAAAACAGCGCGAGATGCGTTACTTATATGAGATGTTCCCGCTTCGCTTCAACAACAAGACGAACGGGATCACACACCGTCGCTGGCTCTTGAAGTCGAACCCGGGATTATCCGACGCCATTACGGAAGCAATCGGCCCGTCATGGATCGAACATCCGAACGACTTGGAAAAGTTGATGGATGTTTCGAAAGACCGGAGCTTCCAAGAAAAAGTCATGGACGTGAAGCAACAAAACAAATTGGACTTAGCGGCATACATTCAAGAAGAAACGGGAGAGACAGTGGACCCTCATTCCATCTTTGACGTACAAGTCAAACGCTTGCACGCCTATAAGCGACAATTGCTGAATGCCCTTCACATCCATGCGCTTTACTTGAAGATTCAAGCGGACCCGACGTTTACGATGGTGCCTCGCACGTTTATCTTTGGCGCCAAGGCGGCACCGGGATACTACTATGCGAAAGAGATCATTCGCTATATCAATGCCCTTGCCACGCTCATCAATAAGGACAAGCGGGCGAGTCAATTCATTAAAGTCATCTTCCTTGAAAACTATCGTGTCTCCATGGCCGAACGGATTTTCCCAGGGTCTGACTTGAGCGAACAAATCTCGACTGCGAGCTATGAAGCATCCGGTACCGGAAACATGAAATTCATGATGAACGGAGCCTTGACGATTGGAACGTTAGACGGGGCCAATATCGAAATTCGTGACGCCGTCGGTGATGATCACATCTTTATCTTTGGATTATCTCCGCAAGAAGTCATGAACTATAAGAAGTTCGGAGGCTATCATGCGGCAGAGATGTATCACGCACATCAGGAAATCAAAGACGTGGTCGATGGTCTTGTCAACGGAACGTTCGATAAAGTGGGCGAATATCAATTCCAATCCATCTTCGATTCTCTCCTCGTCTATAACGATGACTTCCTCGTCTTGAAAGACTTTGTCTCGTATATGCGGGCACAGCGACGAGTCGATGAGGTGTTCAGTGACCAATCACGTTGGGCTGAAAGCTCAATCGTCAATACGGCGAAGTCAGGAATCTTCTCGAGTGACCGTACCATCACGGAATATGCGAACGCGGTCTGGAATATCAAACCGACGAGCGTAAAATAAAAAGGATCCACCCTTAGGGGTGGACCTCGTTTTCTGGATAGCTGATCCAATCGGAATAGGATCCCGGATAGAGTCGGACATCATCTTTTCCGAGAGCGTGAAGCGCCAAAATATTGACGCAGGCGGTCACACCGCTACCACAGTAAAAGATGGGGTTCTCAACGGGAAGAACATCTTTATACAGTTCTTTTAAGTCGTGGAAGTCTTCTAACGTCCCGAGTTCTGTGATGGCCTCGGCATAGGAGCAGAGCAATGCGTTCGGAATATGACCTGCTTTTGAGTCGATTGGTTCATGTGACCCGTTGAAGCGATCTTCGGTTCGTGAATCATAGAGCGAGCCGCTCGCAGCAGCTTTCACTTCATCGAGTGTCGCAATCATATGGTCTTGGAAGTCTGGCGTATAGTCGCTTGTCGGATAGTGTGGAACGTCCGTAGTGGTCTCACCGCAATAAGTGATGCCAGATTGGATACCGCCTTCTAACACAACGACCCGTTCGTGACCGGCCCATTTGAAGAGCCACCATGCACGGGCTGCGAATGGGAAGCCGTCATCGTAAATGATGACCAAATCTTCTTTTTTCAAGCCGATGCGACGAAGTGTTGCCGTCCATGCTTCTTTCGAAGGGAGCGGATGACGTCCGCCGTGTTCGCCGAGCGGACCGGACAAGTCTTCCATCAAATCGAGAAAGATAGCGTTCGGAAGATGTCCCTTTCGGTAGACATATTTACCATAGGACGCGTCGTTTAGCGAATATCGGCAATCGATGAAACGAATCGAGTTCGTATGCACGATTTGTTTTAATTCTTGGGCACGCATTGTTGGAAACATTAATATCACCTCGAGGTTTCGTTACTCTCATCGTATACAAGATGGAAGCAATTGGCGAGTACTTCGATTGAATTTTTTGAGGGTGAAAGGGGAATGAATCATGACATGGCAACAAACGTATGACCGTTGGAATCAATTCGAAGGGCTCGAGCCGCATTTACGTGCGGAACTTGAAGAACTCGCAAAAAATGAAACCACATTAGAAGATGCATTTTATAAGACGCTCGAGTTTGGAACAGGCGGGATGCGTGGAGAAATCGGACCAGGTGCGAACCGGATGAACGTCTATACGATTCGAAAAGCGTCACAAGGATTTGCTGATTTTATCTCAGCATCAGGGGAAGATGCGAAACGTCACGGCGTCGTCATCGCCCATGACTCACGTCATTTTTCGCCTGAGTTTGCATTAGAAGCGGCGCGGACATTGGCGTCAAACGGAATCAAGACGTATTTGTTCCCAAGTTTGCGAGCCACACCTGAACTGTCGTTTGCCGTTCGTCATTTAAATGCGTTCGGTGGCATCGTGATCACGGCGAGCCACAACCCACCGGAATATAACGGATTCAAGGTATATGGGGCAGACGGAGGACAGCTTCCACCAGCGGAAGCGGATGAACTCGTGACGTACGTCAATGCGATTGAAGACGAGCTGAAAATTCAGATTGAAGATGAAGCGGCGCTCCGACAAACGGGGCTACTCCTCACAGTTGACTCATCAGTCGATGAAGCCTATATGGAGGCGCTCCAGTCGATTCGGATTCATCATGACATACAGGACAGCCCGCTTCGGATTGTCTATTCACCACTCCATGGGACGGGACGCCGTCCGGTCATGGAAGGGCTGAAGGCGTATGGATTTGAGCACGTGACCATCGTAGAAGAGCAGGCAGAGCCAGACGGTGCGTTCCCGACGGTCAGTTATCCGAACCCGGAAGAAAAGGCTGCATTTAAATTAGCGATGGAATACGGGGACCGGGTCGAGGCTGATTTGCTCATGGCGACGGACCCGGATGCAGACCGTGTTGGCTTAACCGTGCGCGGACGGGACGGGGAATGGTTCGTCTTGACCGGTAACCAAACGGGTGCGCTATTAATGGAATACATCCTGTCGCAAAAGAGTGAGACAGGTACGTTACCTTCGAATGGATTTGTCGCCAAGACAATCGTCACGTCTGAACTCGGTGCTGCGATTGCAAAAGCGTACGGCGTACATCTCGAAAACACGTTGACTGGATTCAAGTTCATCGGTGAGAAGATCAAACAATATGAAGAATCAGGCGAATATGAATTCCTCTTTGGGTATGAAGAAAGCTACGGCTATTTGATTGGAGACTTCTGTCGTGATAAAGATGCCGTTCAGGCTTGTTTACTCGCAGCCGAGATGGCAGCTTATCATAAACAGCACGGTCGGACGCTTTATGATGCGTTACAGTCGATTTACGAGAAGTATGGATTCTACGAAGAGTCCTTGCAGTCGATGACGTTAAAAGGAAAAGCTGGTCTCGAGCAAATCGGACGGATGATGGAAGCGTTCCGTGCCAATCCGCCAAAAGAAGTCGGTGGATATGAAGTCGTTCGTTTCGAAGACTATAAGAAACAAGTGGCGACCGACTTACAGTCCGGTAAATCGGAAACGATTGAATTGCCATCATCAAACGTCTTGAAATTCGTCTTTGCGGACGGTTCGTGGTTCTGTCTTCGCCCATCTGGAACCGAGCCGAAAATCAAGTTTTATTTCAGTGTGCATGCGGATCGTGCCGAGAAGACGACTGCAAAACGTGAAGCGATTGAAGCGGATGTTATGAAACAAGCGAAAGCGATTGATTGATGAGGAACATCACTCTAGAAATAGGGTGATGTTTTTTGTTTGACATGAAGACATCGCGCCAGTATGATGAGGATATTGTTTAAAACCGTGTAATCATATAAGGATTATAGGAAAGGCGGAATCATTATGAAAAAGACATTAACGAGCGTACTCGCAATCGGAGCTTCAGTCGGGCTTCTTGCAGCTTGCGGTAACGAAACAGACAGTGGAGCGGACGAAGCGGTCATCACGGTCGGAACAGAGGCGACATACCCACCATTCACGTACAAAGAAAAAGGTGAATTGATGGGATATGATATCGACGTCTTGAACGAAGCGGCAGAACGTGCCGGTTACAAAGTGGAATACGAAGCAATGGACTTCAAAGGACTTGTCCCAGCACTCGATGCTGAGCGTATCGATATGATTGCTAACCAAATGAGCATCACGCCTGAGCGCGAAGAGAAATATGCGTTCTCTGACCCGTACGCTGTGTCAGGAGCTCAAGTCATCGTCGGTTCAGACAACAATGAAATCCAAGGCATTGACGACCTCGATGGAAAAGTAGTCGGATCGACACAAGGTTCGGTCTATGCGCAAATGGCTGAAGAAGCTGGCGCTGAAGTCAAGTTTTATAAAGGGGCGAACCAAGTCCTTCAAGACCTCGAAGTGGGTCGTTTGGACGCGGCCCTCAACGACCGTCTCTTCATCTTGACGGAACTCGAAAAAACAGGCTATGACGTCAAAGCAGTCGGTGATATCTTCAATACAAGTGAAGCTGGATTCATGACACGTCAAGATAGCGACGTGCTAGACAAGTTGAACGATGCGCTCGCAGAGATGAAAGAAGACGGCACGATGAAAGAAATCGGTGAGAAGTACTTCGGTGAGGATATCAGTCAATGAATGAACTGATCACGACCGTCATAGATAACCGCTCGGTCTATCTTGAAGCCGTCCAGCTCACGTTGATCGCCAGTGTCCTGTCGATTCTTCTCGCCTTGGCGCTCGGTCTGATCATCGCTTTACTTCATAGTAGTCCGATTAAAATCGTACGGTTGTTCACACGGACGTACATTTCGTTCTTCCGTGGAACACCGCTCTTACTTCAGTTGCTGATCTTGTATGTCGGGCTCACCGGGTTCGTTCAACTCAGTGGGATGCAGGCGCTCATCTTTGGATTAGGCTTCCACTTCGCTGCCTATATCTCAGAGGCTTTCCGAGCAGCCATCAACTCGGTCGACAAAGGACAAGTGGAGGCGAGTGTCGCGCTCGGTATTCCGAAAATGAAACGCTTCAAAGACATCATTTTCCCGCAGGCGCTCTCACGTGCCATCCCACCTGTCTCGAACTCGGTCATCGACATCATCAAGTCAACGTCACTCGGTTCGGTCATCGCGGTTCAGGAGTTAACGTACGTGTCTGACCAAATTGCGGCAACGACATATTTAGTCATGCCGTTGCTCTTGTTCTCGGCGTCGATCTACTGGATTTTATCGACCTTGATCCAAGCCGGTCAACACAAACTCGAACGGCGTTACGCGATTCGATAAGAAAAAACCTCGATTCAGACGAATCGAGGTTTTTTGTATACCTTAACGGATGACTTGTTCTGTCTCTCCGTCGAAGAAGTGTGCTTTTGTCATATCGAGTGCGAGTTCAACATCGTCACCCATGTGGATGTTCGAGCGACCGTCAACGCGGGCTGTGAACTGTTGTCCACCGAGTTCAGCGTAGAGGTAAGACTCAGAACCCATGAGCTCAGCGACATCGATGTGCGCTTTGAACGTGTGTGTCGTTGGTGAGTCGATGTAGATTGGCTCATCGTGGATTGATTCCGGACGAATTCCGAGGACGAGCTCTTTTCCGACATAGCCACGATCACGAAGCGTCTTCATTTTTCCTTCTGGTACGTTGACTTCTTCACCGTTCGTGATGAATTTGCCTTCTGCGAGTGTACCGCGGAAGAAGTTCATCGATGGTGAACCGATGAAGCCGGCGACGAAGATGTTATCTGGATGATCATATACTTCTTTCGGCGAACCGACTTGTTGAATGATTCCGTCTTTCAAGATGACGATCCGTGTAGCGAGTGTCATCGCTTCCGTTTGGTCATGGGTAACGTAAATCGTCGTTGTATCCAAGCGGTTGTGCAATTGGATGATCTCTTTACGCATTTGTACACGGAGTTTCGCATCCAAGTTTGAGAGTGGCTCATCCATCAAGAAGACTTTTGCGTCACGGACAATCGCACGACCAATGGCAACACGCTGACGTTGTCCACCTGAGAGCGCTTTTGGTTTACGCTCGAGGTATTCTTCCAAGCCGAGAATGCGGGCAGCGTCTTTTACGCGACGATCGATCTCGTCTTTTGGGAACTTACGGAGCTTCAACCCGAACGCCATGTTGTCGTAGACGCTCATGTGCGGATAAAGTGCGTAGTTTTGGAAGACCATGGCGATATCACGATCTTTAGGAGCGACATCGTTCATTCGTTTCCCGTCAATGATAAAGTCTCCGTTTGAAATCTCTTCAAGTCCTGCGATCATACGAAGTGTTGTCGATTTTCCGCAACCAGACGGTCCGACGAAGACGATGAACTCACGGTCTTTGATGTGTAAGTTGAAATCGCTGACGGCTTTTACGCCACCATCGTAAATTTTATCAATGTGTTCTAAACGAATTTCTGCCATGTCGTTAGCCTCCTAAAGAATCTATGTGTATATAATAGCGCTTACAAGAACGATTATATGATGAAACCGCTTGCATTGAATATGGACAAGTTGCACAAAAACCGTTAATCGGATTTGTGCAACATGACCATGAGTTGAAGGAGGCTAGCGTCATAGAACGTTCGAGCATCGTAACCCGTCGTCTCAAATAGACGATCGAGCCGATAATTTAGCGTGTTTCGATGCATGAACAGTGCTTTGGCGGTATGCGAGACATTCAACGAGTGACGAAACAACGCCTCTAATAATTCGATTGTCGATAAATCGAGCATTTGCATTAACGGGGCAGTGATATACATCCGCTCTTTTAAGTCCTGCTGTTGTAGTAAATAATGGTATAATAATTGACTAGCAGGGTAAGTTTTAGTAGACATACGTGCGTATGGCATGAGTAATTGATGTTGACGATACACATGGACGAGCGAGCCTTGCGGACGTTCGCTATAGATCGCATGCGCCTCGATGAAACAGTCACTCGCAATGGCGCGCAATACGTCCTCAAACTCCTGAAGATCGACGAATGGATTTTGTTCAATCAGCTCGATATGTCGTGTCGACATCAAGATGACCTCGGCATGCGGCATAAAGTCACGGACGATACTAACGAAGGATTCGAACGCTTCTTCTTCCGCTTCTTGGAGAGAAAGAGAGATGAGCCGAAACGGTTGCTCAAAACGAAACGTCTCATCTTGAAGGGTTGCTTGCCATTTTCGCTGATGGGGATCAGATTGAAGGATTGGCGTCGCCCACAGCGCCAACAGCTTTTGTTCGCGTTCGCTCAGTTCGAACGCGGGGAGTCCGAATAGGGTACCATCTTGCGTCTCGAACCAATCAAGGTCACCAGATGCATCTTCCGACCGATGGACAGCAGTCGGAAAAATCGATTTAATACGATCAAACGTATTCAATACTATCACCTCAACAACAATGTATCATATTTCAGATCGGAGGCTTGCAGTTTGGACGGGTTATTAAAGATTTTACTCATGATATTGATCGGGGCGACCATCGGGGGCGTGACCAACTTTCTCGCCATCAAGATGTTGTTCCGACCACACGAACCGAAATACATCGGTTCATTCCGGATTCCTTTTACACCAGGACTTATTCCGAAACGTCGAGATGAACTGGCATCTAGTTTAGGGAAGACGGTCGTCAAACATTTATTGACACCAGAGGGTATGCGGAAGCGATTGCTAGATGACCAAGTGACGACGCATATTACGCACTTTGCGCAACAAGAGGTTCAGACGATGTTACGCTCGGATAAGACGGTTCGCGAGCTATTGGAACCCCTCTATCCGAACGCAGAGGCACGATTCCTCACGCTAGCAGATGACAAACTACGTGACGAGCTATCGAACGTCATGGCTGAAGTGAAAGAACGAAAGCTGTTTGAGTTACTTGGAGAAGAAGGGATGGACCGTGTACGAGTGGTCATTCCTGAAATCGTGGAGGCGCTTCTCGTCAAATCAGAGGAATATTTCTATTCTCCTGAAGGTGAGGCGCAACTTCGTCACATGGTTGACTCGTTCGTCCAGCGTCGTCTCGGATTTATCGCAGGGTTCATTCAAAACATGAACTTTGTCGAGATGGTTCGGCCAGAAATCGTCAACATCTTACGTGGTCAATCGACCCGTGACGGAATGACGACGATGATTACGCGTGAATTTGAGCGATTCAGTGAGAAGACGGTCGATACACTGATCGATGATCGACTTGAAGCACGACTCATCGATGGCATCACAGACCAAGTCGTATCTCGTTTGCCAATCGGACAATTATTGGATCGTCCGATATCGTCGTATACACAGTCCGTCGAATCCCGCGTTGTCGACGAACTTGTTCCACAAGGTGTCACGCTTGTCATTGAGCGCTTCACGAACCAAATGGAGACGATTATGGACCGATTAAAGATTGATAAGATTGTGCAAGAGCAGGTCCAATCACTCGACACGTCGTACCTTGAAGAGATCGTCTTATCGATTTCGAAACGAGAGTTTCGGGCAATAACATGGCTTGGTGCTCTGTTAGGTGGTATGATTGGGTTGATTCAAGGGTTGATTGCCATCTTGTGATGGCTCTATGCCCTAATAGCATTTAGGAGGACGTTACATGTCACAAACAAACTTGTACGACCAAGCTTACCAATTGGAGAAAGCACTTCGCGATTCTGAAGAGTTCACAACACTCTCTTCTTTATACGATCGTGTCAATGCGGATGCGGAAGCGAACCAGTTGTTCGCTGACTTCCGTAACATCCAAATGACGCTTCAACAAAAGCAGATGCAAGGAGAGGAAATCTCTGAGCAGGAAATGATGGATGCGCAAACGAAAATGATGAACGTTCAACAGAACGAATTGATCATGGAGCTCATGCAAGAAGAGCAACGCATGCACCAACTCGTTACAGAAGTGACGAAAATCATCATGAAACCACTCGAGGAGCTTTATGCCCCGATGGTGAACGAAAACGAAGTTCAATAACAAATGATGTGCGGATGGCTTTAGAGCCATCCGTTTTTTTGTTGATGAGATTGTCACACTCTTTAAGTAAGCGCTTACATAAAGTGGGTTATAATGAAATTGTGACAATAGCGAAAGGGTGAATCAGCATGATCACGGTGATAATCCTTTTAGGGATGATTTTCTTTTTCATAGCAGGATGGTTACGGGCGGATTTAGTGGCATTGATTGGACTTGTTTGCCTCGTGCTCACACAACAATTGACCCCAGGTGAGGCGATGGCTGGTTTCTCCAATCCTGTCGTCTTGATGATTGCTGGACTGTTCGTGGTCGGAGCGGGATTGTTTCATTCTGGTCTGGCGGAACGGTTGGCTTCTTTGCTTGTTCCATACGCGGGAGGGAATGCGACGCGTTTATTCTATCTGTTTATGTTGACGGTGACGCTCTTGTCGAGTGTCATGTCCAATACGGGGACCGTCGCTTTGCTCATTCCTGTTGTGATGGTAATGGCACGAAAAATCCAACAATCTATGGATTCTTATCTCATGCCACTCGCCTTTTTTTCAAGCATCGGTGGAACGATGACACTGATTGGGACACCTCCCAATCTCGTTGCGGCAGAAGCACTCCGCGGCCTCGTGGATGAACCGCTCGGATTCTTTTCATTGTTTCCAATTGGTCTGGTCGTGATGGTGATTGGATTGATCTATTTCCGTCTAATCGGGAATCGCTTACTCCATCAAGAAGGGGCGAAACTGTGGTTGAAGACGGAGATAAGTGAGCCATTGCGTCCAAACGTCTATGTGATGTCGATTGCAAAGAGTCATCCGTTAATTGGGAAACAGTTACGTGACCTTTCATGGTCTCATGAAGGGGTTATAGTCTTGAAGGAACGAGTTCATGGACGGCACCATCATGAGACGGCTCATGCAGACACCGTACTACGTGCGGGGGAATTACTTGTCAGCGGTGAGGAACGGCACGTTCGGAACTTTTCTGAAAAAGAACAGATACCATTTGAACCGATTGAGGCCACCCGTGTAGATGATCAAACCGGAGGGGTTCTCCTGTTCACGGTCCCAGGGGTGAGTCGATTAATCGGGAAGCGTATCGGTGAGAGTCAGTTACGTAATCAATTTCATGTCAATGTCTTAAAAGTCATCCGACCACAAGAAGAGATCGCACACGTGCGATTGACAGACACCCCGTTGAAGCAAGGAGACATGTTGATGGTACAGGGGACATGGGATGATTTAGAGCGGATGGAAAGAGAGACACATGACCTGTTATCAAATGAACGGGTGACCGAGGTAGCCAATCGAGTCGTATCGGGGCGTCATCAGCTTGCAGCAGGCATCATCATGCTCATGTTGTTGCTCATGTTCATATTCGAATGGGTCGATCCGACCGTTGCCGTATGGATGGCTGCGCTAGCGATGGTGTTGAGTGGGGCCGTCCGACAGATGGACGTCGCCTATCAATCTATTCAATGGTCCTCGCTCGTCTTGATTGCGGCCATGATCCCGGTAGGAACGGCGCTTGAAAAGGCGGGAATCATGGGATGGGTCGTTGAATGGATTGAAAGGACGTTTGCCGACTTTGGTCCTATATGGGTACTCGTCGTCTTATTCGTCTCGACCATGCTCCTTAGTCAAATCATCTCGAATACAGCGACCGCTATTTTGTTTGTCCCATTAGCGATTGCACTCGCCGAATCGATGACTGTCAGTCCGGTTCCATTCGTCGTTGCGGTCGCCATCTCGGCGTCACTCGCTTTTATGACCCCATTCGGATCTCCGACAAATGCGATGGTCTTTAGTATCGGTAACTATCGATTTATGGATTTTGTCAAAGTCGGTGTGCCGTTGCAACTCATCACGGGCATTATAGGAATTCTGATGATTCTCATCCTTTTCCCATTTTGAATAGGAGGTTTGGGGACGAGTATCGAAAATAGAGGAATCAGCAGATGAAAGGGGGGACGATGATGAAAAAATGGATGATTGTATTCTTCTGCCTGTTTCTTGTTGCGTGTGGGAAAGAGATGGAAACTGAATCAGAACCGGAGATGACGGAGAACGGGCAGGTGGCCGAAGCGTATCTCGAGGAACAACAGTACCCGATTGTCTCTTATGAAGGCGAGCATACGAGTACCTTGACCTTAGAGGAACTGGCAGAGGATCGTGAACGGAACGTTTGGGGACTACAACCGGTATCACCGGATGAATACGTGGGTAAGACCATCTACTACGAAAACTTGACGGTGAAAGATCACCCGATTGGTGAGCAATCTCCCGCAGGACAGACTGCTGTCTCGGTAATGATTGTGGATGGAAAGGTCATCGGCGGGACATCATTCCCCGTGACAGACGGATCAGGTTCAGGGAACGGATATAGTTTGAGCGGAGAATCGCTTGAAGATATTCACCCCGATCTTCAAGAATGGCAGGATGCGTGGAATAAAAAATATGGTGAATGAAAAGTAGACCAAGACAATCATTGTCCTGGTCTACTTTTGTTAAGATGCCGTCCCTTTCAGTTTCCCCGGTAATTTGCAACGCTCGAAGTAGATGAGTTGCCCCCGTCGTACGATACGCGCCCCTTTATGCTCATGTCCAGCAGCACGAAGCATGTCGAGCCCTTTTTGTTTGGCCGACTGATCGTCGCTCGCTTCGAACATTTCATTCAATACGAGCGTGCCATCATTTTCAAATCCTGTCACCGTGTATGTTTCCATTCACACGACCCCCTTTTCTTCATTTTAATGAATGGTCATTCATTCTTCAAGAGAAGGTTTTGTCAGTTCGTCGAATGTCAGCTGTCGTGTCGATTCAGTTCGGGGAATCAAATCGGATACGGTCAGTCCGATCAAGCGGACGGGCTCGGTGACGTTCATCTCGTCGAAAAGACGTCTGGCAAGTCGTCTAATCTCATCATGGTCATGCGTCGGGTGGTTTAATTTGATTTGATGACTCCGAGCCTGAAACTCGCTCGTCTTTATTTTGATGGTGACCGTTTGACAGCTCAAGTCGCGGCGATCGAGCTGACGCAATACGTCCTCCATCTCCGGAATGACCTGTTCGAACACTTCTTCCGGGTCATCGATATCAAATGCGAACGTCGTTTCCGATCCAATCGACTTACGCTCCCGCGTGGCCACGACAGGACGCGTATCGCGTCCATGTGCCAGTTCATACAGTTGTTGCCCACGATCGTGTCCAAAGATGCCTTTCAGTTGCTCGGGACGAGTTTGTTGAAGGTCACCAATCGTATGGTAGCCACTTTTATAAAGTGTTTGAGCGGTCACTTTTCCGACGCCATGCATGGCTTCGATGGAGAGGGGAGCGAGAAAGGTTGCCACTTCATCAAGCGGGACGACGGTGAGTCCATTTGGTTTCTCAAATCCTGAAGCGATTTTCGCGACAAACTTTGACGGTGCGACTCCGGCAGACGCGGTGAGACCGGTGCGACGCTTAATTTCGCCTAATATATACCGGGCGATAAAGGGTCCAGATGTGCTCAATAACGAATTCTCCGTCACATCGAGATAAGCCTCATCGAGCGAGAGTGGTTCGACGAGCGGTGTGACGGACTTAAAAATCTCCATCACTTGTGCGCTGACTTGTCGATAGGCCTGAAACCGTGGTTTGACAAACGTCGCATGGGGACACAAGGCAAAAGCGCGACGTGATGACATCGCGCTGTGTACGCCGTATTTCCTCGCCTCATAGGAACATGTCGCAACGACCCCACGGCTGTGGGGTGGGCCTCCTACGATGACGGGCTTTCCTCGTAAGTTAGGATGGTCACGCTGCTCGACAGAGGCATAAAATGCGTCCATGTCCACATGAATGATGAGTCGTTCCATAACATCACCTTTCTTGTGTGAATCACTTTTCTTTCATTATATCGAACTTTTGTTCGTTTTTTGAGAATTTTGTTTTGCCCGATGTTTCGGTGAAGTCGTCTGATTCGGAAACTGTAGCAATGACCCGATCCAATTCTTCCGTTTTAGCCACACTTGGATGATGAGCGTGAAGAGAAGAATCATGAGCCAGGCGAACCCATATCCAAGCGGCCATTCCAGTTCAGGCATATTTTTAAAGTTCATTCCCCAAACCGCACCGAATGCAACGACGGGAGTCGTCAGCGCGGTGAAGACGGTTAGTGCCTTCATGATTTCGTTCCCTCGAAAGTTCGACAGGGTGGAGGCGAGATCTGTCATCGCAATCACGTCTTCTTGATAATGATTGATGAGTGTCAGCAATCGATTGACTCGATAATCGGCAAGTTGATACGATTTTAACTGCTGCAAATCGATCGTTAAAAAAGCTTCTCGTCCCGCCATGACAAGCTCCTTATATGGAGTGACCGTATCCGACCACCGTTCAATCTCACTGCGAAGACCAAAAATCTCATTCATGAACGTAGCGGGAACTTGTCCCGTCATTTCACGTTGAGCTGCCATCAAACGTTCTTCAAACTCATCGATACCGTGAAAGTAGTTGTTCATCCGTTCGGCAAGCAACTCATAAAACGCCTCGATTGGAGAATCGCATTGTTTGGCGAAAACGGACTCATGGTGCAAATCATCAAAGCCGATTGTCCATAAAAAATCAGGTCCAATGAAGTAATGTCCAATTTTTTGTGGTTCCCGTTCTAACTGTTCATAGTCGAGTGTGAGTGAACCATACATATATCCATTCTCGACGACAATCTTCGTCACATTTGAGGTCGTCAATTGTTCAAGCCAATACGTATAGGCTTGAGCATATAGCTGATCAACATGAATATAATCTTCCGGTCGTGTATACCAATCCCATTCCATCATCCATTCCTCCAATTCACTATATTGATAGTATTCCCAAATTGTCAGGAATGTTGGCATCTGTCTCAAACTTTCGTTAAGATGAAGGTACTGAACAAGAGAGAGGTGCTTTCATTGACGACAAAAATCGGTCAGCTCAAAGTGGGCGACACGCTAGACCAATATGTCATGATCAAACAATCGTATAAGGGACTTGCCGGGAACGGGAAACCTTATTTAACATTAATCCTTTGCGACGAGAGTGGTGAAATCGAAACGAAATTATGGGATAGTGCCGATACCGAGAAGTATGCGACGAAAAAAATCGTCCATGCGGCAGGGGAAGTGATGGACTATCGGGGGCGCACCCAGTTGAAACTAAAACAAATTTCAATCATCGAGCAGGAAATAGACATCGCACCGTACGTCCGATCGGCTCCGATTCCGAAGTCAGAGCTCGAGACGACGATTCGTGGATTCATCACGTCACTTCAACACGATGAGATTCGCCGTCTTGTCGAGGAAGTCGTCAATCGTCATGAAGAGGCATACTTCACGTATCCGGCTGCCGTTCGACATCATCACGCGGTCTATTCGGGACTGGCATTTCATGTGATGTCGATGTTGAAGCTCGCGGATACGATGTGTGAACTGTATCCATCCTTGAATCGTGATCTTTTGATTGCGGGTGTGATTTTGCATGATTTGGCGAAAGTCATCGAATTGTCTGATGCGATTACGCCAGAATACACACTCGAAGGAAAATTACTCGGTCATTTGTCACTTATGGCATCGGAACTTGAAGTTGTGTCACGGGAACTTGGAACGGACCGCGAAGTGACGACATTGTTGCAACATCTCGTCTTAAGCCATCACGGGAAGCCGGAATGGGGATCTGCGAATGCGCCACAATTACCTGAAGCGGAGATGTTATTCTTCATTGATAATATTGATGCGCGCATGAACATGTTTGAGAAAGCGTATGAAGGGGTCGAGCCCGGAATGTTCACGGAGCGTGTCATGGCGCTCGATAACCGTGCTTTCTATCGCCCGAATTTATAACAGGTGACCAACGAAAAAGGGGTACTCCATTGCTGGAGTGCCCCTTTGTGATTACTGTTCAGTTGATTCTGCTGCAGGTTCTTCTGAAGACTCGTCTGCGTTTTTAATCGCTTCTTTAACAGCGTCAAATTGTTGTTCTGCTTTTGCATCTTTTACGTCAACGTTGTATTTTTCAATCAACTCAGCGTAAATTTTGTTCGCATCGACAGAAGCTGATTTTTCAGCTGCCAATTCTTCACGAATACGATCTTTCTCGTCTTCGAGTTTCAAGTCTTTCTCTTTACGGTCTGTCACTTTGATGACATGGAAACCGAACTGAGATTGAACCGGTTCAGAGATTTTACCAACGACATCTTCTTTGAATGCGTACTCTTCGAATTCAGGTACCATCTTACCAGCAGAGAAGAAACCGAGTTCTCCACCTTGTTCTCCTGAACCAGTATCCGTTGATTTTTCTTTCGCAAGTTCAGCGAAGTCTGCACCGTCATTCAACTCTTTGATGATGTCTTGTGCCTCTTCTTCTGTTTCAACGAGGATGTGGCTAGCTTCCACTTCCACGTTCTCTTTTGCGAACTGTGCTTCGATTTCTTCATCGGTCACATCGACAAGTTTCGATTTCGCAGCGTCAACGAGCATCTGTCCGCGAAGCGCTTCTTTAAACTCTTCCGTACCGCTCATGCCGGCTTGTTGAATCGCTTGTTCGAACTCTTCTTCTGAGTTGAACTGTTCTTCTGTCTTGCTGAACTCTTCATCTACTTTTTCTTGGTCGACTTGGTCACCGTATTCTTTTTCAAGAAGTGCATTCATCGTCTCTTGGAATGCGAGTTGTGGTACCATGCGGTCATAGCTCATATCCGCGATTTCACCGCGTGTGATTTCGCCGCCTTTGTATGTGACGACTGCAGAATTATCTGACTCTCCGCCGCCTGCGTTCGTTGCCGCATACGTACCGCCAGCACCGATAATGAGTGCGATTGCAGATGCACCGACGATTGCGCCAGTTGAGAATTTTTTATCTTGCTTTTTTGGTTCGTTCGTCATTCCGTTTGACATGTATTCCACCCCTAATAATTCTTTAAAGTTTCTAAGTCCGACTATATCACATTTTCCTAATCATGACAGCTGTTCTCTTGTCTGTACAGTATCATAGCACACAATCATGTCGTATAATGATGAAATAGAATGTGAAATGATGGGGTGAGGGAAGTGTCACTAGAGGAGAAGGTCGAGCATTTAGCCTATCAGATGAAGATCTTACTCGAGATTGTCGATTGGACAGACCGTCCGTTCGAATATGAGGTGATTCGAGCGAATTTGACGAAACAAGAAGTCGAGTCATTTTATCAATTGCTTGAGGAGATTCGGGCGCAGCAAAACGAGCAATTGCGCTACGGATACACGTCCATAGAACCATTGCTCGTCCATTTTGCAGGTATGTTAGATGTGAGACTTGACGTCAAAACGATTCTTGAGGCATGTGTCCGACAAGGAATCGAGTTAGACGTCACAGAACCACTTTATCGGCAGGTCAGGCTTCTTGACTGAGTTCATCCTCATCAGGGCGTCTGCCTGCCTCTTCTGTGATCATTTTTGACGTTTCCGCAAAGATATCCATAAAGTTATCCCCGTACAAGCGACGCACGATAGCCGTCATATCTGTTAAGTCAGGGAACTTTCCATACAGTTCTTGGAGCGGAAGGGAAGCGCGGAATACGCCGTTCCCTTCTGGGTCGAAGGCGTGAATCGTTTCGAGTAATAACGATTCGCCTTCAGGTGTCAATTGAACGTACGTGTTTCGTTTGTCCGTCTCTTTTTTAGAAAACGTAAGTAATCCACGATCTTCTAACTTCTTCGAGAAGTTGAAAGCAGTCGAGACGTGCATGACGCCATATTTCGCAATTTCTGAAATCGATGCACCGCCTAAAGCGTGGGCAATCCATAAGATATGGTGTTCATTGATATTTAAGTCGAACGGTTTGATCCAGTTTTGCCAGTCTTTTTCGACGGTTTTCCACAAAGCTTTACTCAATTGAATGATTTTGTGGCTATAGAGCATGGCCTCAGGGCCAGTGAATTCTTTTTCGTGTTCCATCTCGATCCATCCTTTCCGGATAAAAAGTCAAATGTAATCGACGGACGATGACCTCAAACACTCACTGTGTTTGATTGACGGTTTTGTCAGTCATAGCAGACTGTACGTTCGAGAGTTCCTGAAGGTTCCCTTGGATGCGCTCGACTGAAGGCTGAATGTCTTGTTGATAGCGTTCGACTTCGGCTTTCACTTGGTCAGTCAATTCTTTTCCTTGCAGTTTTCCTGCGGCGGCAAACTGCGATGCATGTTTCGCCACATTCCCAAATTGTTCTTTTAGCGTAGTGATTGTGGATGCTCGATGTTGTTGAGCAGCGGCATCATTTGCAGTTCCTCGCGCCAATTTCTTCACTGTGGCGACTCCTAAAAATGCTAAAACAAAGCCGAAAGCAATCCAATCTCGACGTTGGCGACTCGACAATTCATTCCCCTCCTCAAGCTCGGATAATCAGAATTACATTCTTTTCATATTATTTTACCAAAAAAGAGTGATTAAAAACCTATATCGCAAATAAAATTTTTCAGAACATTCATTTTTGACCGAAAAATCATTTTATTTTAAAATACAGGTAAAGGAAGGTGATCCTCAGTGGAGAAAGCGAAGCGTTGGGTAGATGACATGCTTGACCTGTATCTCGCTGCGAAACGACTGGGAGATGACACTTGGGCCGAATCCATTATAAATACACTAGAGGCGGGATACGAGGCGTCGAAGCAAACGGAACAGGCACGTGAAGAATCGATGCTAGAAAAGCGGATGCTTGAAATAGATGCCCGTCTAACGAAATTACGAAAAGAATTTGAACAAGCGACATCTGTCAAGACGCGTCAACAGCTATACGAAGTGGCAATTAAGCTTCAGGTCGAGCGTGCGCAATTGGAAGAGGAACGAAAACGCCACCGTGATTCAATCAATCAATCATAAATGAGACCCGTCGTCGACGGGTCTCTGTCTGTTTATACGTGGGCATGAATGTTCGATGCAAGGGTAGTGAGTTCTTCCGACGTGAAGGCGCCGTTTTGCGTGATCCACTGCGCACCAAATCCATCCTCGTGTCCAAAGCGCGGAATCAAATGGATATGGAAGTGGTACACCGTTTGTCCGGCAACTTCTTCGGCATTCGATAAGACGTTCATTCCGATGGCACCCGTTTCACGTTGAATCGCTTTGGCGATGGTCGGGACGCGTTTAAAGACATCTGCCGCCACGTCTTCCGGCAATTCATATACGTTTTTCGCATGATGTTTTGGGATGACGAGCGTGTGTCCTTTCGTCACTTGAGAAAGGTCGAGGAAAGCGACGACCGCTTCGTCTTCATATACCCGATAGGATGGGATTTCTTGTTTTGCAATTTTACAAAAGATACAGGTCGGATCTGTATGCATCTTCATTCCTCCATTCTTAAATGTCGTTTCTGTTCCATCATAACACGGAAGTTCGGGCGCAAGAACGATAGGAAGCGAGATGGATTCCTTCTATAATGAAGATAAGTGAGCGCAAAGGAGGTGAGCACATGCCCTATACGAGAAGTAGAAAAAAAGAGCGGAGTCCGAAAGTCTTTCTTTTGATCTCTAGCTTCACGATTCTAGTTGGAGCCATTGTTTTCTATATATATGCATACAAGCCGGCGGCAGAACAAGATAAAATTCACGTCGCATTCAAAGAGGCCTTATTAGAAGAAGACCGTACCTTTTTTGAGGAGAAAGTCGAATATCTTGGAGAACCTTTATCGAGAGCGGAGGCTCTACGATTCATGGGGTGGTTGAACGATGAAAAGTCCATTCGAGGAGAGGCTATCGCAGAAGTTGCGAAAGACCGAGCCAACCGAACGTCGGGTATGGAGGCGGACGGATTATTTCGTTTGATCGACACGGGGGAAGGACGGTATGGCTTTTCTGACTATCGAATTGAACTACTCCCACAACGGATTGATGTGACCTCGGATGTACCATTGACGAATATTTGGATTGATGGACAACAGGTAGGACGGATTGATGAAGCCGATGATACGTTATCGTTTGAACAGATGCCGGGACAATATGATGTCAAAGCGGTAGCGGTGACAAATGGAGAGACGGTCACGGAAACCGAAACGATTCAATTGATATCTTCTAAATCCATTGAGTATGCCCTTATGCCTGAATCGAACGAAGCCATTGCCGGACAATTTGATTTGAAGAGGGCTGAGTTGATTGAAATTGAAGTGGAGGCGCAAACGGGTCACTCACTCGAAACGGTCGATTCTTTAATTGGGCAGTCGAGTCAGCAAGTTCAAGAAACGCTTGGTGAACCGGCTGGAAAGCGTGAAGGAAAATGGGACTATGAGCGATTGGCTGTCACGTTTAAAGATGAGGAAGTGGAATCGATTCGGGTCGACCTCGATAAACGACCGGATGATTTGATTACCCTCCTCGGTGAACCGAAAGCGAAGTCGGAACACCCACTCGGAACAGAGTGGGATTACGGTCAATCGTTCTTCGAATCATTCTTTACGTTCTTTGGTCTTGAGACCGAGAAACAGTTTATCGAAAAGAACGACGCAATGTATTTACTGATCCAATGAAAAAAGAGGGACATTCCATAATGGAAGCCCCTCCGATACATAATCTTATTTTTTACGCATTGATTTCATAACGAACGATACAATCAAGATTAGGATAATCGCACCGATAAGAGCTGGGATAATCGCGATATCCGCAACGATTGGTCCGAAGTTACCAAAGATAAGTCCACCCAACCATGCACCGATAATCCCCGCAATGATGTTACCAATGATTCCACCTGGTACGTCCTTACCTAAAATTAATCCTGCTAACCAACCGATGATACCCCCGATAATCAAATAAAGAATAAACCCCATCATTCATTTCTCCTTCCTCTTTTTGCCCATTGTTCTTTACAACGATTTTGTGGAACAATGGAAGTATTGATGTTTATTTTAAAATGCCTTACAGTTCAGATTATTCCCATGTGACAACATTTAAAACATATACCACGAAAAAAAGATGAAAATGAAAGGTGTGGTTTTCATGCTGCACGTCGATCGATTGAACGGCGGATATCTCGGTAAACAAGTTTTGCATGACATTTCGTTTGAAGTAAAAAAAGGGGAGCTCGTTGGGTTGATAGGGCTAAATGGAGCTGGAAAATCGACGACGATCAAACACATTTTGGGGTTATTGTCACCCCTCTCCGGAAAAATCGAAATTGATGGTGAGACATTAAATTCTTCTGAAAAGAACTATCGTAAAAAAGTAAGTTACATACCGGAAACACCGATATTGTATGAGACGTTAACCTTGCAAGAACATATTGAATTAATGGGGAAGGCGTACGATGTGAATCCGGAAGAGTTGGCTGCGCGTACGAAACGTTTGGCAAAAGAGATGCGAATGGAAAAACAACTCGCCTGGTTCCCTTCCGTCTTTTCAAAAGGGATGCGTCAAAAAGCGATGATCTTGTGTGCGCTCGTGACGAAAACGCCGCTCTTGATTGTTGATGAACCATTTGTCGGTCTCGACCCACTAGCGATTCGTCAATTGCTTCAGTTGTTTGATGAATATAAACAAGACTGTGCGATTTTAATGTCCACCCATATCCTCGAAACGGCAGAGCGGCACTGCGACCGATTCGTCTTCCTCCATCAAGGAGTCGTCATCGCAAGCGGAACAGCGGCGGAGTTGCGTGACGTGTATCGATTGTCACCTGATGCGACACTTGATGACATATATGTAGAAGCAATCGCGTCGGAGGAACGGTCGTCATGAATCGATTTACAGCAAGGCTCGGGACCTGGATGGAAGAGGTCGTCAAGTACAGTCGCTACGTTGCAAACGGGGGACTGCTGTTCACGCTCTATTTCACCTTGATTTACGGGGCGTTCGTCTACAATAGCTTCTTAGAACGAATCGATGGGACATTCCCCGGGACGTGGATTGCTGCGGCGGTCCTTTTAATCATGCCGCTCGGTCATCGCCCGCGAACATTCGTCCAGGAGGCGGATCAAGTGTTTTTACTTCCAGAGTTAGGAGATATTCGTTCCTATATGATCGGGGTGCGTTTGTTTAATCTTGTTTTTGCTGCACTACGTGGATTGCTCTTCCTGCTCGTTTTACTTCCGCTCCTCGTACGGACAGAGAGTTATTCGAGTATTGAAGTATTATCCTTCGTCGTGACGATGGTCATGTTGTCAGCTGCAGGTCGGTTGGCAAAAGTGGAAGGAGTGCGCGAATGGACAATCCTGCCGTTTGCACTTGGAAGTGGTGTCTTGTTATTGATGAATTGGACACAGTGGGCATGGATCCCCGCATTCGCTCCCTTCATTCTCTTGCATCTGAAGCGTAATGAGCGGATTCCGCTTCTCCATTGGTTGTCACTCGAAGAGAAGAGTCGGGCACAATTTGAACGGGTGATCAGCTGGTTCGTCGATTTGCCGACCTTGAAAGAAGAGGTTCGAGAGCGCCGGCTATTGACTCGGCTTCTAGAAAATCGGGTCCTACGGCGCGTGGACGCTTCACGTTACGTGTACGGACTTCGTATTCTCCGTTCGAACGACTCACTTGATTTAATTCTGCGTTTGACCGTAGTGGCGCTCATTGTCATGTGGATGTCGGGAGGATGGTACGTCGGCTTGGTTACGCCACTCTTTGTAGGCTTGACCGCGTTACAGCTCGTTCCTTTATTTAAACGGTTAGAAGCGATTTCCATTGTTTCCTGGCTACCGATTACACGCGATGAGCGAATCGCAGGGTATTCGTGGTGGGCGATGCGACTGCTCGTCATCCAGTCCGTCGCTCTAGTGATTGCATCTGTCGCTTTCGGTGCCACATGGGATGCGGCGGTCGGGTTGGTCTTGTCTATCTTGGTCACACGCTATTACTTAAGTCGATTAAAATAAAAAGAAGGACATCCTGTGCGGGATGTCCTTCTCACGTGATTAGATTATTTTTTAGGTGACATGACGGATACGCTCGAACCGAGAATCTTCGGGAGGCGTCCTGGTTTCTCAGTTGCTTCTTCGACTTCACCGTATGCTGATACACCATGTTCTGCGATGTCGAGGCCGACATCTTCTTGTTCTTCTGTGACACGGAGTCCGATTGTGACGTCGAGAAGTTTCAAGAAGGCATAACTTCCACCACCGGCGATGACCATCGCGATCAATACACCGAGTGTCTGCACACCGAGCTGTGTCAATCCGCCACCGTAGAAGAGTCCAGCAGAACCGATCCCTGTAATCTCAACGAGTCGAGGAGATGCGAAGAAACCGAGTGCGAGTGTTCCGATGATCCCAGCGACTCCGTGTACGGAGAAGGCGCAGAGCGGGTCATCCACATACTTCGCCATCAAGATGCTCGTTCCGTATGTTGCAACAGATGCGAGTGCACCGATGACGACAGCTGCCCACGGTTCGACGAACGCGCATGCTGCCGTGATGGCAACGAGTGCTCCGAGTACTCCGTTCACGATTGTCGGGATATCTGCCGTCTTCCGATGGAGCATGACGATTGCAAGAGCACCGAGTGCACCGGCTGCTGTGGCGAGCATTGTTGTCAACGCGACGTAACCGAAGAATCCGTCAGCGACCGACATCGTCGAACCGGCGTTGAATCCGAACCAGCAAAGCCAAAGCACGAGTCCACCGACGACCGTCAACACGTGGTTATGACCAGCGAGTGATTCCGTCTTCCGACGTGGTTTCAAGATGATTGTCGCCATGAGCGCTGCCATCCCACCTTGAAGATGAACGACCGCTGATCCGGCGAAGTCTTGCATCCCCATCGATCCAAGCATCCCGCCAGCCCATACTGAGCGAGCGACGATTGGGTAGAGGATGGCAACGAAGAAGATACCGAACAGAACGTAGGCAGAAAGCTTAGCCCGTTCCGCAAATCCACCCCACGCGATGGCAAGGGAAACTGCAACGAATGATAACTGGAATAAGAATTTAATGTCGATGGAGACGTTCGCCCAGTCGAGACTTGTGAATGATCCGCTTAAGAAGAATCCTTCTGTCCCAAACCAAGTCGTCCCGTCACCGAACGAGAGACCGAACCCGACCGCCCAAAAAGCGAGTGCCGCCACAGAGAGGCTGATAATTTGTTTGACCGCGACGTGACCGGCGTTCTTCGCCCGAAGCGTCCCTGTCTCGAGTAATCCGAAACCTAATTGCATCGTCAATACGAGCAATGCAGCGATGAGTACATACAGCGTGTCCATATAATAGAGAATGTCTTCCATGTTCATGCCCTCCTTTTTCTTAGGTGCTTTCCAAAAGTTGACTTCAGTGTAAAACGAAAAATTCATGCTGGATTGCATTTTGTCAGATTATCTGACATAGTTTTTTTATTAAGGAGGCGAGGCTGAATGGACTATAAATCGAAGAAAGTGATCGGGATTGGCGTTGTGACTGAATTGACGGGACTTTCGGAGCGTCAAGTCCGGTATTATGAAGCAAAAGGTCTCGTCTTTCCGGAACGGACAAAAGGTGGTTCACGTAAATATTCTTTCCATGACGTGGAACGTTTGGTCGAAGTGGCGACTAAACTAGAGGATGGATGGCGAATTCAAGATATTAAGGAACGAGAACGACGATTGTCGACAAAACAGCGTGATGATTTGATTCGAGGTCAATTGAATTCTGCCTTCCGAACATTTCCGACAAAAAAATGACACAAAGAAAACACAATGAAAATGCTTCACATTAGCATAATTCTAATTAATTTCTGTATAATGTTTTTGAGTTCACAAACACGAGAATAAAGAGTGTAGGAGAAATTTAGAGGGGAATGACGCGACGTATGAACGATACTATTTTAAAAGCGTTTAAAGGAGAGGCGACAGATTATGTACCTGTATGGTACATGCGCCAAGCCGGACGCTACCAACCGGAATATCGAGAGATTAAAAAGACGAGGTCACTATTCGAGATCACGCATGATCCTGAACTTTGTGCATATGTGACGGAACTTCCGGTGAAACAACTCGGAGTCGACGCGGCCATTCTATATAAAGACATTATGACGCCACTGCCGTCGATGGGAGTCGATGTCGAGATCAAGAGCGGGATTGGACCGGTCATCGATAACCCGTATCGAACGATGGAAGATGTGGAACGCTTAAAACCGTTAAACCCGGAAGATATCTCATACGTCTTCGACACAATCCGTCTACTACGGGAACGACTAGAAGTTCCGCTTATCGGCTTTTCAGGCGCACCGTTCACATTGGCGAGCTATATGATCGAAGGGGGACCGTCGCGGAACTACCATCGTACGAAAGCACTCATGTATGCAGAACCGGATGTATGGAATGCATTGATGGAAAAACTCGGCGACATGGTCATCACGTATGCGAAGGCGCAAGCGGATGCCGGCATTCAAGCGTTCCAATTGTTTGATTCGTGGGTCGGGACGCTCAGTCGCAAAGATTATGCACGTTACATCAAACCGACGACGGAGCGTATTTTTAAAGAACTACGTTCACTCGACATTCCGCTCATCATGCATGGTGTCGGAGCGAGTCATCAAATCGAGGAATGGCACGACCTTCCCCTTGATGTGGTCGGACTTGACTGGCGTCTGTCAGTACAGGAAGCACGGGACCGTGGCATCACAAAGGCGGTTCAAGGAAACTTAGACCCGTCGTTCTTGTTAGCTCCATGGCCGGTCATCGAAGAGAAGGTAAAGGAAATTTTAGATGAAGGAATGAAACAGCCAGGTTACGTCTTCAACTTGGGACATGGGGTGTTCCCTGAAGTCGACCCGGCCGTACTCGTCAAATTGACGGCATTCATTCACGACTACTCACGCGAAAAAATGGGAGGCAACGAATCATGAAAACAGTCGGACTACTTGTCATGGCGTACGGCACACCGTACAAACCGGAAGATATCGAGCGGTATTACACGCACATTCGCTACGGACGCAAACCGTCACCGGAAGCACTTCAAGATTTAACGGAACGCTACGAGGCGATTGGTGGCGTATCTCCACTCGCGAAAATCACAATCGATCAAGCAGAGACGCTTCGTGACATCTTGAACGAGCGTCATGTGGGTGAAATCGAGTTCAAACTGTATATCGGACTAAAACATATCGAACCGTTCGTAGAAGATGCGGTCGCGCAAATGGCGAACGACGGCATCCAAGAGGCGGTATCGGTTGTCTTAGCACCGCATTACTCATCATATAGCGTCAAATCATACAACGGACGTGCCCATGAAGAAGCAGCGAAGTATGGCATCGACATTCGTTCGGTAGAGTCGTGGTATGATGAGCCGAAGTTTATCAAATGGTGGGCGAATGCGATTAACGATACGTATGCGTCATTGCCTGTACCGGCTGAAAAGACATGTCTCATCGTTTCAGCGCATAGTCTTCCTGAGAAAATCTTGGCTGGTGGCGACCCGTATCCGGATCAGTTGAAGGAAACAGCTGATAAAATTGCCATTGAAACAGGCGTCCCGCATTATGAGATTGGTTGGCAGTCAGAAGGAAACACGCCGGACCCATGGATCGGACCGGATGTTCAAGATTTGACGGCTGAACTTTATGAAAAGCATGGCTACGAGGCGTTCGTCTATACGCCGGTTGGCTTTGTTGCAGACCATCTCGAAGTATTGTTCGATAACGACGTCGAGTGTAAGGTTGTCTGTGACCGCCTCGGTGTTCACTACGCACGTCCAGCTATGCCAAATGCAGAGCGAAGCTTCATCGAAGCCATCGCGGATCGAATGGAAAGCGTGATTGTGCATCATGCGTAAATTCACGATTGTCGGTGGTGGGATCACAGGTCTCACCGCCGCTTTTTATGCGGAGCGTTATTTGCCGGAAGACGTGACCATCACGTTGCTCGAGGCGACCGATCGCCTCGGAGGAAAGATTGATACGTATGAGACGGGCGAGTTTGCGGTGGAGCGTGGCCCGGACTCGTATGTCTTTCGAAAGACTGCGATGACGGAATTGATTGAAGACGTCGGCTTAGGCGATGAACTTGTCCGCAATGGAGTCGGTCAGGCTTACGTCCTTCATCATGACGGGCTTCATCCGATTCCGAAGCAGACGGTGATGGGGATCCCGCTCGACGTCAATGCGTTTCGTGAAACGACGTTGCTTTCGGAAGAAGAGCACGAGGACTTGAAACAGATGTTGCTGTCACCACCGAATGTAAAAGCACCTGATTCGGACGTTTCACTCGGTCTGTACCTTCGTGAGCGTGTCGGAGATCCGATTGTCGATCGATTGATTGAACCGTTACTCTCCGGTATCTATGCCGGAGACATCGATCAAATGAGTGCGATGTCGACATTCCCACAGTTCATCGAGGGAGAAAAGAAATACGGGAACTTGTATGAAGGGATGCGACACTTACGTCCTGAACAACGAGTCGCGGAAGTCGGGGCGAAGAAGGTTGGTCAGTTCGCCTCGTTGAAACGTGGACTCAAATCACTGACGGACCGCTTGGCAGAACGGTTGGACCGAACTGAAATCGTATTAAACTGTTCCGTTGAACAAGTATCCGAGCGTGAGGACGGGTACCGCCTCTTCACGAATCGCGGAGATATCGATACGGACCATCTGGTTTTGACGGTCCCACCGCGTCTCATACGTCAGTTCCTCCCGAAAGTCGATAGTGACTTCTTAGCGGATATGAAGCCGCATGCGACGGCGACGTGCTCACTTGTCTTCAAAAAAGAAGATATTGAGCTTCCTTTTGTCGGGACAGGGTTCGTGACGAGTCAAGAAGCAGATGTGACCATTACTGCGTGTACGTTCATCGACCAAAAATGGCCGCATGCGGTGCCTGAAGGATATCACGTTCTTCGTGTCTTTTTAGGGCGCCCCGGGGCAGATGATATCGTTGAAGCATCTGACAAAGAAATCATCGAGACGGCATTACACGATCTTCAAGGCCTGATGCGCATCCATCGTGAGCCGATTCAAACCGTCGTCAGTAGACTCCGTGATGGGCTGCCTCCTTATGCAGTCTTTCATGCGGACCGCGTAAAAGCACTTCGGGCCGAGATGAGCCGGGTATACCCAGGCGTCATTCTCGCAGGAATCGCCTATGACGGAATCGGGATGCCTGACTGTGTGAAGAGTGTACGGGAACAAGTGAAGGCTTTGCGTGAAAAAAATTGAGATTTGATGAAGGGAGGGTTCGGATTGTTCCGAAGCCCTCTCTTTTTGTTATAGTTAAAAGCGAAAGAGAAAAAGGAGTGATGGAAGATGGCAACGTATAAACTTTTTGTATCAGACATGGACGGTACGATTTTGCACAACCACACCAAAATCGCGGATGAGACAGCGGAGATTGTTCGTGAAGCAGAGGCAGCAGGGATTCGCTTTGCGATTGCGACGGGGCGCAACTATATGAATGCGAAACAGATTTTAGACGAGGTCGGACTTTCTTGCCCGATCGTCTCGTCGAATGGGGGACGTGTGCTCGACACGTCGGGAGAAATCCTTCATGAAATCGATTTGACGATTGAAGAGGCACTTCAAGTCATCGATGTCCTTCATCAAGATGACAAGTATACGGACGTTTTTTACGAAATGTACACAGAAGCGGGACTCGTGGCGAGCCGTGGCGATTTGATTGAAGCATCGATGAAAAACTTGAAAGCGAATGGTGACGACCGCTCGCTCGAGATGTACGAATTCTTTAAGAATCGCTACTACGTCAACGAAGACGTCAAAATTGTTGATGACATTGAGAACTTTATCCGAGAAGAAGCGGGACGTGTCTACAAGTTCATCGCTTTCTCGAGCCACCTTGAGAAAATGAACGGACTTTGGAAAGAAATCGAAGACCAAGTCGAAGGGGTGTATGTCACGTCTTCAGGCAATGATAACATCGAAGTGATGGCACACGGTGCAGATAAAGGGAACGGTGTGACAAAACTTGCCGAACATTATGGCATCGATTTATCTGAGGTCGTCGTGATCGGGGATAACTTGAACGATGTTCCGATGTTCAAAGTGGCCGGTAAAGGGATTGCGATGGGCAATAGCCATGAAGACTTGATTGCCATCAGCGACCATGTCACCGAACGCCATGATGAGTATGGTGTGGCGAACGCATTGAAGCGCGTGATGACAGGTGAGTGGAAGTAAAAGATTTGTCGAGGGCTCGTCTCGTTTCGTATAATACGAGTAACGAACATCCGACTAGGAGGAAATAAACTGTGAAATTTATTTTTAATCCGGATATCCGCGACCCGAAGCTCAACTTGGCGGTTGAAGAGTATATCCTTAAACATTTGAACGTAGACCATGAAGATTACTTCTTGTTCTATATCAACGGTCCGTCCATCATCATCGGGAAAAACCAAAACACATCAGAAGAGGTCAATTTGAAGTACATCGAAGAGAACGGCATCGATGTCGTTCGACGTCTCTCTGGTGGGGGTGCTGTTTATCATGATGAAGGGAACTTGAACTTCAGCTTCATCACAAAAGATGATGGTAACTCGTTCAACAACTATAAGAAGTTCACACAACCGATCGTGGATGCGCTTCGTAACCTCGGTGTCGAGGCAGAGCTGACAGGTCGTAACGACATTCAGGTCGGAGAACGCAAAATCAGCGGGAACGCACAATTCACGACGCGTGGACGCATGTTCAGCCACGGGACGCTCATGTTCAACTCGAACATTGAAGAGGTCGTGAACTCACTTAACGTCTCGGAAGAGAAAATGCGTTCAAAAGGAATCAAGTCAGTTCGTAGCCGTGTAGCGAACATCACTGAATTTTTAGAGCGTGAAATGGAGATGGAACATTTCGTCGAAGCGCTTCTCCATTCGATTTATGATGGAGAACAACCGGAACGCTATGTGCTTCGTGACGAGGATTGGGAAATCGTCCATGATATCTCGAAAGAACGCTATGCGAACTGGGACTGGAACTTTGGGAAGTCGCCGAAGTTCGACGTCGAGTCGAAACGTCGTTTCCCAATCGGGACGATTGATGTCCGCTTGAACGTCAACAAAGGGACAATCACAGAAGCGAAGATTTACGGTGACTTCTTCGGTGTCGGTGACATCCAAGATGTCGAGCAAGCGCTCGTTGGGACGCGTTTCGAACGTGCGGCCATCCGTGAGCAATTGATGCAACTCGATTTGAAACATTACTTCGGAAATGTCGAGCTCGAGGAATTAGTCGATTTGATTAGTTAAGTTAGTCATGGCGGTCTCTACGGAGGTCGCCTTTTTTTGGCAGTTTCGTGAACGTTGAACGTACGGATTGCACCTGGATGGGAGAAGGCGTATCATAATTTGTGCAAGCGCTTTCGTAGAGGCTGATCAAAATAGGAGGAATCACAATGTATCGAAGGCTCAGTGAATGGATGGACCCGAGTCGGATGTGGGTGACGGAACAATCGACGTTTGAACGTGCGATTATGGCGGTAGGTCTTGAATTAGAACGAAAAGGCATGGTCAGTTCTTCATTTACGCGAGTCGTTCTCGATCAAGAAACGATCATTCCTTCTGGGGTGAGTGATGTCGCTGTGCCGGTTGCGGTCATTGATGTTCCTATCTCCATAGCGAAACGAGACGGTATTTCCCTTCTTCATCTGCTGAACACGTGTGAAGTAAAAACCATCACGGGAGAGACGATTCAAGCGAAAGCGATATTATTCATTACGGCTACGAATGAATCAAAGAAACAAGGCTATCATAAACTGATTGATGATTTGCTCATGGATGATGAATCCCTTCAAGCGCTCGTACACGTGAAAAGTCGAGCTGGATTGTTCTACTTGCAAGCGAACTTTTTGGAAGCGTTTTCTTATTGAAACATTTCATGTACAATAGAATTAATTGAAAAGAGCGCGGACAACGTGCTCTTTTTTATGGCTCAAAAGTGAATCATCATTCATTTAAAGGGGGATTACCATGGCAAACTTAGTCAAGTCACTACAAGAAGTAGTGATTGCTCACCCGCAGAAAGCAGCGTATGTGTTTGGGGAAGACACGGTGAGTTACGGACAGTTTTATGGGCAAGTCAAGGCGATGGCGTCGACACTTGAGCAAAAAGGAATTGGACAAGGCGATCACGTCGCCCTCGTTCTCGGAAACAGTCCTGCGTTCCTGATTGCATATTTCGCTGTGTTGTCACGTGGAGGGGTCGTCATTCCGATCAACCCTACATACACGCCTGATGAAATGGCCTACATTCTGCTTGATGGGGATGTAAAAGGGATTGTTGGCTTATCACCGCTTGTCGCACAGGCGGAAGCGGCACTCACGAAGTTGCCTCACTTAAAACTCGTGATTTCCGTTCCATATGCCGATGTTCCGGCATTGAAGCGGGAGGGGACGATTGAATTCATCCCATTCGCAGAAGCGTTTGCTGAAACAGAAGGGACGTTCATCGAAGTGGACGAGGATGAAGTTGCCGTCATCCTTTATACGAGTGGGACGACCGGAAAACCGAAAGGAGCTCTCCTCACCCATCGAAACTTGTTCTCGAATGCGCACTCCATCGGGGAATATTTGGACATCACGCCAGAAGATAAGGCATTGGCGGCATTGCCGATGTTCCATGTTTTCTGTTTGACGGTCATCGTCAATGCACCACTCCTCCGAGGGGCGACGATTGTCATTTTACCGAAGTTCTCTCCACAAGATGTGTTCGACTTGGTGCCGAAGCACCGTGTGACGTTGTTTGCCGGAGTGCCGACGATGTACAATTTCTTGTTACAGACGGCAATGAAAGTACCGGCCTACACGTCTGCGTTGAAGCATGTCCGTGTGTTCGTCTCAGGAGGAGCAAGCTTACCAGTTCAATTGCTCGAGTCATTTGAACAGATGTTTGAGTGCAAGATTCTAGAGGGATATGGCTTGTCCGAGGCATCGCCGGTCACTTGCTTCAACCCGCTCCATGGCGAGCGAAAATCCGGGTCGATCGGACCTTCAATCGTTCACGTCGAAAATAAAGTCGTCGACGAGCTTGGGGAAGAAGTCGGCGTCGGTGAAGTCGGAGAGTTGATTGTACGAGGACCGAACGTCATGAAAGGGTATTACAAACTACCGGAAGAAACGATGATGACACTTCGAGACGGATGGCTCTATACAGGCGATTTGGCGCGACGTGACGAAGATGGTTACTTCTATATCGTCGACCGGAAGAAGGATATGGTCATCGTTGGAGGCTATAACGTATACCCTCGTGAGGTAGAGGAAGTATTGTATCAACATCCGGATATCGTCGAAGCTGCCGTCATCGGTGTGCCGGATGCAGAACAAGGGGAAGCGGTGAAGGCATTCGTCGTTACGAGACATGATGGTCTCACGAAAGAAGATATCCGTGCCTACACACAAACGAAATTAGCAAAATACAAGCAACCAACCTATATCGAATTGATTGATGAGCTTCCACGAAATACGACCGGTAAGATTTTACGAACGGTCTTAAAGAGCGAAGCGTTTCAAAATAGTTGAGTAGAGAAGGGCGACTTAGTTCGCTCTTTTTTATTCTTTTCATTTGACACTGTTACGGGGTAGGGGTATATTGGTGGTGAGGTGATCAACATGGAAGAATTTATGCATGACCAACCACTCGTTCCGCGTGATGATGCTGAACGGGAGGCACTCGGGAAACGTCTAAAACGAATCGAAGGACAAGTCCGAGGGATTCAAAAGATGGTCGAGAACGACCGCTATTGTGTCGATATTTTGACACAGACGTCAGCCATTCAGGCCGCTCTGAAGCAAGTCGAGATGCAACTGTTAGAGCGTCATATGCGCAAGTGTTTGGTTCACGCAAGTGAGACGGAAAACATGGAACCTTACATTGATGAATTGATGACAATCGTCAGCCGCATCAAAAAATAAGGAGGGATTTCATGAAAACCGTTGAGTTATCCATACAAGGAATGACCTGTGCGGCTTGTTCGGCACGAATTGAAAAAGTGTTGAACAAAATGGACGGTGTCGAAGCGACGGTCAACCTTCCGCTCGAGACGGCGACCATTCGTGTCGATGAAGGCATTACAGAAGAAGAGCTGATTGCTCGGATTGAGAAAATCGGATACGGAGCCGAGCCGAAAGTGGAAATGGCACCGCCGCATGATCTGCGTCCATTAAAGCGGAAAGTCATCATCTCTGCGCTGTTATCGGCCCCGTTACTCCTCGTCATGTTGACGCATATACCAGGACTCGGATTTCATGCCCCGTGGCTGATGAACCCATGGTGGCAATTCGCCCTTGCGACACCTGTCCAGTTTTGGATCGGGGCACAGTTTTATCAAGGCGCGTATAAGAGCTTGAAGAGCGGGTCGGCGAACATGGACGTGCTCGTCGCGACGGGGACGTCTGCTGCATACTTTTACTCCATCTTTGAAATGATCGTACACCCGATGAATCCACATCTTTACTTTGAGACGAGTGCCGTCCTCATCACACTTGTCTTACTTGGGAAGTGGTTAGAAGGACGAGCGAAAGAGAAGACGACTGATGCGTTGAAATCACTTTTGTCGCTTCAGGCGAAAGAAGCGATTCTGTTTGTCGAGGGTGAAGAACGGTCTGTCGCTGTCGAACTCGTCAAAGTAGGAGACATTCTCGTCGTACGTCCGGGAGAGAAGATTCCGGTCGATGGACGAATCATCGAGGGAGAGACGGTCATTGATGAATCGATGTTGACAGGGGAATCGATTCCAGCAGAAAAGACTGTCGACGCCGAAGTTGTCGGCGGAACAATCAATCAGTCTCATCGCATTCTCATGCGGGCGGAACGAGTCGGGAAAGAGACGATGCTCGCTCAAATCGTACGTGTCGTCGAACAGGCACAAACGGATAAGGCGCCGATTCAACGTCAGGCTGACCGCATCTCGGGTGTCTTCGTACCGATCGTCGTAGCCATCAGTGTTGTCACGTTCGTGGTCTGGGCATTCCTGTTAAATGATATCGATACGGCTATTCGAGCATCAATCGCAGTACTTGTCATCGCATGTCCGTGTGCCCTCGGTTTGGCAACGCCGACATCGATCATGGTTGGAACGGGACGAGCGGCAGAACAAGGTGTATTGTTCAAAGGTGGGGGGCAACTCGAATCACTCAATGAATCAAACATCGTTGTTTTTGATAAGACAGGGACGTTGACGAACGGGAAGCCAGAAGTAGTGGAAACGTTTGGTGACGAGGCAGCGCTCCGACGCGCCGTCATGGCAGAACGACAATCCACACATCCTTTGGCGGCCGCCATCGGTCGGGAAGCAGGCGATGGTGTCGTGACGAAAGTGGAGGAGTTGGCCGGACGAGGTGTTAAAGCGGTTGTGGATGGTAAAGAACTCGTCATCGGGTCCGTTCGAATGATGGAAGAGCTCGGATACAACTTGCCAGATTGGTCGATGGGGGCGATGACCCCGGTCTATGTCGCGGATGAAAGTGGGATTGTTGGGGCGTTCGGGCTACAAGATCAATTGAAACCGAAAAGTCGTGAAATCGTGCAAGCCCTTAACCAAACGCGTGACGTGTATGTATTGACAGGTGACCGGAAAGAAGTCGCCTACGCGATTGCCGACGAACTTGGTCTCCCGCATCGTCAAGTCATTGCCGAAGTCCTTCCTGTCGAGAAGGCGGAGCAGATTGAACGATTGAAACAATCCGGTCGCGTTGCCATGGTAGGGGACGGCATGAACGATGCCCCGGCACTTGCGGTGGCGGACGTTGGGATCGCATTCGGGAGTGGTACGGATGTCGCACTCGAGGCGGCAGATGTTACAATTGTAGGGCAAGACATTGAAGGCGTAAGTCGAGCGATGAATATGAGTCGTTTGACGATGAAGAACATTCGTCAAAACTTGTTCTGGGCCCTTGCCTATAATAGTCTTGGTATCCCGGTCGCTGCAGCAGGGTTACTTGCCCCATGGATTGCTGGAGCGGCGATGGCGTTCAGTTCGGTGTCTGTCGTCTTGAACGCATTACGATTAAAAACACAAGGAGGATCATCATCATGAAAGAAACAACGTTAACCGTAGAAGGTATGACATGTAATCATTGCAAAGCTGCCGTTGAGGGGGCATTGAATGAATTGAACGGTGTCGAATCAGCGACGGTATCTCTCCAAGAGCATCGAGTCGACGTGATCCATCAAGATTCTGTCTCACTTGAGACGATGGTGGAAGCAGTCGAAGAACAAGGATACGATGTAAAAGCATAATCATGGTAAGTCCCGAGTGAAATCGGGACTTTTTTGTGGTATCCAATGGATAAGATGTGTGCTATATTTAAGTTGATAATGAGAATCGGTATCAACGGGAGGCGGACATCATGGAAATGATCATGATCAGTGGAGTGTTGGCGTTGATTAGTGGGGGCGCAGCATTTTTGACGCAACAGTTACGAACAAATTCAGTACGGTGAAGAAGGTGCGGTTTCGTGACCTTCTTTTTTCTTTGACTTCATTTCTTTCCCATCATTTCACGACAATTGTTTGATATGATGAGAAAAAACGTGTTGAGGTGACTTGAATGTATACAATCTACTTAGTCGACGATGAAGCAAACTTAAACAAAATGCTCGTCACGTATCTAGAACAAGAAGGATACAACGTTCGCTCATTTGCGGACGGGACATCTGCACAAGAAGCGATTCCAGACCAACCGGATTTATGGGTGCTCGATATCATGTTGCCGGACCTGGATGGCTTCCAATTATTGAAACAAATCAAAGCCGTCAATGCCAATACGCCGACGATTTTCATCTCGGCGCGCGATGAGGATATCGATAAAATCATCGGGCTTGAGATGGGTTCGGATGATTACATCGCCAAACCTTTCCTTCCGAGGGAACTTGTCATCCGCGTCAAAAAATTGATTGATCGTGTCTATGGTTCGAAATCGAACGAGCATATCGAATACGGGGAGTACACGATTTATCCGGATAAACGTCTAATCAAGCACGGAGAAGAAGAAATCGATTTGACTTCGAAAGAATTCGATTTACTGCTACTCTTCCTCGAGCATCCGGGCTCTGCCTTGTCACGTGAGCAGATTCTAGAAGGTGTTTGGGGGAACGATTACTTCGGATCGGACCGCGTCGTCGATGACTTGGTGCGTCGTGTCCGGAAAAAATTACACCGTCTCGAGCTCGAAACGCTTTACGGTATCGGTTACCGTCTCGTCAGACCATGATGGACGCGCTTAAACCGAAGCGGCTCATGTGGAAGATTTGGGTGCTCATCTTACTCATCATCGTGACGCTCGCGCTCATGATTTTGATTACGGTCCGTTCATCCATCACCCAGTTCATCGATGAACAAGTATATGAGACGTTACGAGATGTGGACTATTATTTAGGGAACACGAATGAGTTAGAGAATTATCCCCAAAACCCGATTGAGTATGACCGACGCCAACAAGAGTCCCGTTCGGTCAACCAATTGATCTTTCTCCCGAACGGACGGATCATCTACGGATCGGCACCGCTTGAATTGACGAACCGCATGTATCAGGAAGCGTTAAATCAAAGTGGTCAGGTTGAACGGTATCAGACCACGATTGACGGAGAGGACGTCTATTACATCATTCGTCAAAATGAATACGATGGAACGATTGTGTATCAAGCCTCCTACGCATGGGATGCCTATCGTCGTGAGTTGGTGTCGACATTATATTTGCGAATATCGATTCTGATAGGTATCATCAGTCTCTTATCGCTTATCCCCGCCTTGTTGATGTCGCGGCAATTGACGAAACCGATCGTGGAGATGGAACGGGCCGTTGAGAAGATTTCGAACCGACAATGGGAGACGGCTTTACCACTAGATCGTCAAGATGAACTCGGCCAATTGGCTCACTCGATTGATGCCATGCGAAAAGAGTTGAAAGAGCAAGACCTGGCACAACAGGCTTTGCTTCAAAACATATCCCATGACTTAAAGACACCGATCATGGTCATTCGTGGATATGCCCAGTCGATTGGGGATGGGATTTATCCGACAGGAGATTTGAAAGGTTCTGCCGAGGTCATTGATGAGGAAGCGTCTCGACTCGAGAAGAAAGTCGTCGATTTGTTGTACGTTACAAAACTTGAATATTTCAAAGGACAAGAAATGAAACTCGAACCAATCAATCTCGACAAGTTGATGGAACTGCTCGTCGCGCGCTTCAAACTCAGAGGCCAGCTCGATTGGGAAATCAATGGAGAAGGCGGCGAGATGCTTGGCGATGGTGAACAGATTCGGGTCGCGTTTGAGAACGTGCTCGACAATGCACTCCGTTACGCGGAATCCTGCATCCGCATCGACCTACGTCAAGATGACGCCGGCGTGGAAATCACCATCTTTAACGATGGGCCACCAGTTGATGAGAGTTTAGACTTGTTCCACCAATTCTCTCGAGGGAAGCAAGGGAAGTTCGGACTCGGTCTGTTCATCGTGCAGCGAATTGTGACGCTTCACACAGGGGAAGTGTCTCTGCGAAATACAGGTGACGGAACTGCAGTGCGATTTTACTTTCCCCGACTCAAGTCGAACCAACCTTTAAAATCGAATGCTTGATTTTCAAAACCAGCCAGGAAACGGCTGGTTTTTTCATGGGAAATAGACGAAAGCCGATTTGCGGGGCGGATCAAATCCTGGTATGAATGACATGTAAGTCACTACATACGTTATGGGGGATGAAAAGATGAGCAGATTGACCAATGAAACGAGAGCTTTAATTCCTGTATTTAACGAGTTTGGCGAAGCGGAGACACTTGTGTATCAACCGGAAGGCGTCATGCGGGTAAAGGGGTCGCCAATCGACTTATTGGAACATGCATGTCTATACTACGGGTCGAGCATTCAAGGTCGAATCGAGGCAGCGCGACACGTCCTCGGACCACATCGAAAGACGCCGGTCGTCATGGATTGGCATGCGGATGCCGTCTTCTTTCCGACGATTGCCAAAGAAAGTCCGGATTGTGCGTGGATTAACTTTCAACACGTGACGGCCATCAAGAGAGATGGTAAAGAGACACTCATTCAGTTTTTGACGGGGGAATCGGTCAAGGTACACGTGTCCGACCATACCGTGTCTAGACAAAAACAGCGGTCAATCGAATTATCGTACGCTTTTCAAAAACGTTTCCATGACAGCACATTGCAACACGCTTAAGGATTGAATTCAATGACAAACCCCTCTATGATGAAGAAGAGATATCATATGTGTATTTGCACATCATCCGAAAGCGAGGGGTTTTTATGTTTTTTGAAAAAATGATTGAGCGAGGGAAACTGGTTATCGTGTTTCTTCTCGTCGCAATCGTCGTGGGTGTGCTGACGTTCTTCCAGCTCCCTAAACGTGAGATTCCTGAAACCGGGATCAATATCGTACTCGTTCAAACACCGTATCCTGGTGCGACAGCGGAAACGGTTGAACGGAATGTTACCGGCGTGTTAGAAGAGGAACTACGTAGTTTAGAAGGAGTAGAGAACGTGACGTCGATTTCGGCTTCAGAGTTCTCGAACATCACGGTCGAGTATGCGGATGGAACCGATCAGGCAGAGTTTCAGGCGAACGTTCGACAAGCGTTGTCGGATGCGACACCTAAACTTCCTGAAAACGCGCTTGCGCCAACGGTCAATGATTCACTCGGGCAGTTACCTGTCGCATCGTATTTATTGACAGCAGACGATCGTGGATCATTTGAGGATGTTCGATCAGACATCGAACAATTAGAGTCGAAACTTTTGCGAACGGATGGCGTGACGGGAGTCACGATCAAAGGGTTACCAGAGCAGGAGTATGTTGTGTCACTTGATTCTGAAGAGCTGAGTTCACGTCAACTTGCCTTTCCTGATGTGTTAACGGCCATTAACGAAGAATACAAGACGACACCGCTCGGACGTCAATCGACTGAAGAGGAGATTTATCAACTAGCAATCGATAACTTGACGAATGTAGACGACATGGAGCAAGTCATCGTCGGCTCATTCAATGGGGCACCTGTCTTACTAGCAGACGTCGGAACGGTCGAAGAGACAGCGAAAAGTGAAACCGATCTCGTTTCATTAGACGGAAAGCCGGCTGTTTCGATTACAGTTCCGATTGAATCAGGCTTGGATATTCCAACGATGCAAGACCGCGTCAATGACGTGGTCGAAACAGAACTTGGAGACTTAGATGGTTTTGAGCTCGTTCCTTATTATGAACAAGCGAAAGCAGTTGATGCGATTTTCTCATCGTTGACTCGTGAATTTATTGTCGCCATTATCGCCGTTATTGCCGTGACGACGATTGGTCTAACATTCTCTGGCTCTATTATCGTCAGTCTGGCAATTCCGTTGTCATTCTTGATCGCCTTGATCCCGTTACAGTTTACTGGGGTCGATTTGAACCAAATCTCGATTATCGGTGCAATCATCGCCTTGGGTATTTTGGTTGATGATGCGATTGTCGTCAACGACAACATCTTACGACGGTATCGGAATGGAGACTCAGCGATGCTTGGGGCAGTACGAGGAACGAAAGAGGTATGGGGCTCGATTGTCACGTCGACACTCGCAGTTGTCTTCGCCTTTTTACCGCTCACCTTGCTGTCGGGCGCAAACGGAAACTTTATTCGCGCCTTACCGACGGTGCTAGCCCTCTCTGTGTTGGCCTCGATGGTCATCAGTTTGACGCTCGTACCGATCGCGCAGTATCGTTTGAATCGTAAAGAAGTGAAAGTATCAAAACGTGAACCAGGTTGGCTCGGTGGACCGCTCAACCGACTCAGTAATTTCTACGCCGACCGCCTTTTACCGAGTGTCGCGAAGCGGCCGTGGACGTTTGGGATTGTTGGATTTGTTATCACGACGGCATTGTACGGTTTGATTTTACTCACGCCGTTTGAATTCTTCCCGGCCGCGAACCGTCCGGAAGTCGTGACCAGCGTGACCTTCCCCGTTCAAACCGATTTGGACGAGACGGAGGCACGTCTTGAAGAAATTGAAGCGAGATTCAAAGAAGAAGAGGGTGTCGTGGAAACATCCGTCTTCGCAGGTGGAGGTCTTCCTGGTTTATTCACAGGTGGACTCGATCAGTCTGGTGAAAATACGGGACAAGTGGTCGTTCGTGTCGACAACGAGTCAATCGATGCCATCGAATTGATTGATAAGTATACAAACGTGTTGCGTGAAGACTATCCAGATGCCGAAATCTTCCTAGATACGCAACAACAAGGACCGCCGGCATCGGCACCTGTCGAATTCACGATGCGGAGCGAGACGATTGATCAGCTCGTGGCTGCACGTGACCAAGTGAAGGCTGACCTTGAAGAGATTGACGAGGCAATCGTCCTCGATAATATTAAAGAACCGTTCCAAACACTCACATACGAATTGAATCGTGAGGAAATGGCACAGGCCGGCGTGACGGCTAAAACAATCAGTGATCAAATTCGTCTCGTCACAGACGGTGTTCCAATTGGTACATTCGATGACGGGGTAGAGCAGCGTGACGTGAAAATCGTCATTGATGCAGAGGCGAACCGCGAAGCACTTGCCCTTGACGAGATTTTAGTTCCTGTCGAAACAGAAGCAGGTCCACCTGTTGCACCACTCAGTACGTTCGTGACGGAGACGACGACGGAACAAATTCAACAGATTCCTCGTGAGAACGGGGAGCGCTCGGTCACACTCCAAATCTATGCAAGCGAAGGCACGGATGAAGAGGCATTTAAACAAGATGTCGAGCAGGTGTTGGATGACGCGAAGTCGGGGTTAGAAGATGAAGGAATCACGTTCGACCAGTCCGGTGCGAGCGACACGCAGAACGAGTTCTTCTTAGAACTTGCGACATTGTTCGTCGTCGTTTTGTTCTTGATTTACTTGATCATCGCATTCCAGTTCAATTCACTCTCGTTGCCGTTACTCGTCTTGTTCACAATCTATCTCGCGATTGCTGGAGCGGTCGTCGGATTGTTCGTGACACAGACACCGTTCAGTTTCATGGCATCGATGGGGATGGTCTCACTTGCGGGAATCGTCGTTCGGAACGCAGTCGTCCTGTTCGAGTTTATCGAACAACGCATTCGTGAAGGATTACCGGTCACGACCGCCGTTTACGAAGCAGGGCGCGCTCGGATCCGTCCGATTCTCTTGACGGCGCTCACGGCAGTCGTTGCCCTCTTGCCAGTCGCACTTGGGGAAGACCCGCTCTTCAAACCGCTTGCGATCGGCATCGTATCGGGTATTCTATTCTCAACTGTGTTGACTCTCGTCCTTGTCCCGGCGTACTACCTGATTTTGGCGAAACGTCGTCATAAGGACAAACCATTTACAGAATGATTTAGCTTGAAGATGTGATGCCGTATGGTGTCACATCTTTTTTTGAACCATTTGTCACATGTTTTGGGTGATGTTGTATGGGTATAATTAGAAGAGAGGTTTTGAACAGTATGGGAGGGAATTGAAGATGAACGATTCATATACTTGGCTCAATCGCCGCAAAGTACGACCAGCGTACAGTGTGACTGGGAGCCGTTCGTGGTCGAGTGAACGCGTCGTCCGACCAGATCGCGCACGTGGGAAGGTGGTACGTGATGTGAAACGTGTACGTCGTCCGTACGTAGACGAATACGGCAATCGTCGCTGGACAACGGGACGTGTGGTCGTCACGGATGCATCACGCAAAGCGCGGGCTCATGGACATGGTGATACAGCCGTACAATTAGAGTTCTCGACACCAACGCCATATGAACGTGTGAAAGAGATGATTCCAACGAAACGTGTTCTCGTTCCGGTCGTTGCTGGACTCGCGGTCGTCGGTGGGATTGCCGGCGTCGCCTATGCACTTCGCAAAAAGAAGCGGAATAAGAAGAACTAAAAAAATCGCCGAAATTTCGGCGATTTTTTTAGTTGAAGCGTTCAGCGAGGATGCGCTCGAGTTCACGTTGACCGAGTTCACGCATTTCTGCTTCATTCTCTTCATCGTATGCATCATCCGAGAAGCGGCCGACAAATTCAACCTTGCCATTACCGAGTTCACGGAACACTAAGTTTTTGCGATCGTTGTAAAAGACGACACGGTATTCACGACCATTTTCATGATCATAGTTGAAGACGCCTTTGATGTGGTCCATGTTCTTCTCTTCCGGCTGATCCTCATCATCGTCCTCATCTTCTTCTGCTTCAGCAGCTTCGTTAGCTTCATCAAGCGCGTCGGCGAGGACTACCGTTTCTTCTTTTTCTTCCGTCTCTTCCTCAGATGAGACGACTTCTTTTTTTTCTTCTTCTGTCATGTGAAACGACCTCCTTTGCTTACTTTCCTATCATACCCACTTTTTATAGTTGTGACTACTCAAAATGATGCGAACAAACACGGACGACATTCGAAGATGACATGATCAACCGTTGAAATAACTGACGTTTGATCGATTCTGGGGCATCCACGGTCTTGAGCGCCTGTTCCATACATCCAAGCCAATGGCCGGCATGTGTCTCAGAAATGGGATGCTCATGATGAATCATCGCCAAGTTTCCACCGCCACGACGTTCCGAATACAACTTTGGACCGCCGAGCAACTGTGTTAAAAATTCAAATTGGTGCTGTTTGACTCGATCTTGATCTTCCGGAAATAGTGGAAGTAAAATTGGATCGGCATAGACGAGGTCATAGAACGCGTCAACGAGTTGTTGTACACCACGTTCGCCTCCAAATTGTTCATAGGCACTCACATATATTCCCCCTCATACGTTCAGTCTAATCGATTTCAATCGAAAAAGGGAATGATGTAGGCTGTTACTTTTTTGGACAAGGTGTAGAAGAGGTTTCCCTCTACAAATGCTTGGGGATGGTTCATAATGAAGAAAAAAGGGAAGGAGTGTTCGCTAAAATGACAGTGACCTTTCACGTTGGTCGATCGGGGACGGGAAAAAGTGAACAAATGATCCATGAGGTCATTCAAGAACTGAAACAAAACCCGAGCGGGCCGACGATTTATGTGATCGTACCGGACCAGATGTCGTTTGAGATGGAAAAGAAAATGGCGACAGTCGATGGTTTGCATGGTTCGACGCGCATTCAAGTCCTTTCGATGCGTCGTCTCGCTTTTTTGATGATGCGAGATGCCGGTGTAGCGACAGATCAATTCTTAGACCAGACGGGGACCCATTTGTTGTTACGAAGGGTCGTCGAGATGAGCGAAGAACGATTGACCTTGTTCCGCCGTACGATGAATCAGTTCGGATTTTATGAAGAATTGAACCAATTAATCTCGATGCTGAAGCGAGGGCTTGTTGAACCGGAGCACTTGTTGCGGTTAAGCGAACAGGCGCAGCACCGTGCTTTGAAGTTACAAGACCTTTCCATCATCTATGAAGGATTTTTAAAGATGACGGAAGGTAAGTCACTTCATGCAGAAGACTATTTCAACGTCATGTTGCAAATCCTTCCGGAAACAGATTTGACGGATGTGCGTGTCTATGTGGACGGATTCAACGAGTTTTCAGAGCAGGAGTTGGCGGTGCTCGTTGCACTTGCAGAGAAGGTCGATGTCGATGTATTGCTGACAATCGATCCTATCTCCTTGTATCGTCTAAATCCATTGTTTGGACCGACGCAGCGGACACTCATGCGTTTCAAAGAACTGTTGACAGAACGGCAGATTCCTTCTCGAGACGAGCTGTATGATACCGTCTATCGTTATACGCATCCGAGTCTCCGTTATCTAGAGGCTACATTCGACCAATTGACGGCGGAACCTTACACTGGTTCAGAGAACCGAATCGATTTACATGCCGCAGTCGACCGAACCGTCGAGGTGGAGGCGGCCGTTCGAGAAGTCATTCGTCTGACACGTGAAGAAGGATATCGTTATCGGGATATCGCACTCGTATCGCGTTCACTCGACGAATATGGTGATTTGGCATCTCAGGCGCTACAAAAGATGGGACTGCCCTATTTCCTTGATGAACGGCAACCAATGCTCGACCACCCGCTTGTCGAACTGTTGAAAGCGACGATTGACATCGCTCTACGTGGATATCGAGAAGAGTCCGTATTCCGTGCCCTTAAAACAGAACTCGTCGTCCTCGATCCGGTACATCGTCGTACGTCCGTTGACCGGCTTGAAGCGTTCGTTATCGAACGGGGGATCAAACATTATCATTGGCACGACGAATGGCAGTTGCGTCGTCGTTCCGGGGAGGAAGCACGCCTCACGAGCGAAGAACTCGATATTGAGGCTGAGCTGAATCGGTCTCGGGAACGTGTTATCGAAACTTTTGATCCATTTCTATCAGATTTAAAACAGGCGAAGACGATGCAGGCTTATACGCACGCCATGTATGCCTTTCTAGAGCGTGTCGGTGTATCAGACTGTCTGACGCACTGGCGCGATGAGGCGATTGAAGAGGCGGAACTACTCGAAGCGCGTGAGCATACTCAAGTATGGGACGCGGTTTTGCACTTGCTCGAGCAGCTAGAAGCCGCAGCTCCGGAAGAGACGTTGTCGACGGACTTATTCCTCCAGATGATGGACACCGGACTAGATAGTCTTCGCTATGCCTTGATCCCACCTTCGCTTGATCAATTGACGATAACGGATTATGTGCGTGGTCGATTGATAGATAAGAAAGTCGTCTTCTTGCTCGGAGCGAATGAAGATCAAATTCCTCTTGTCACGACACAGTCGAAACTGTTGACCGATCAAGATTTGGATTTCATGCATGAGAATGGACTTCGTGCCGGTAAGGCGACAGAGCACTTGTTCGATGATGAAACGTATTACCTATACAAAGCTGTGACGGCACCGAGCGAGCGTTTATACATTAGCTACGCACTAGTCGACAGAACGGGGAAAGCCGTTCAGCCGGCGCGGTTTATCGCTGACTTGAAGGCGCGACTTCACCAAAACGTCATCAAGACTCATTTTGCTGAAGCAGGTGAGCACCGACCACGTGATCAATTCGCCTTCTTGACGAATGTGAATCAGACGGCGGCGGTGACGGCACTTGAACTTCAGCGGTTGAGTCGTCATTATCCGATTCAAGATATGTGGTTTGCTGTCTATAATGAACTGTTGAAGCATCCGGATGGACGGGAACGTCTCCAGTTGTTGACGAGCGCGCTCTTCTATCAAAACATCCCGGAATCGTTGGATGATCGTGTCGCAAAATCCTTATATACTCCGTCGATTCGGGCGAGTGTCTCACGTCTCGAGACATTCCAAGCCTGTCCGTTCAAACATTTCGCAAGTTATGGCTTGCGTCTGAAGGAACGACGGTTGTATCGACTCGAGGCCCCGGATATCGGGAATCTGTATCACCGGACCATCGAACATATGTCGCAGACGGTGAAGATGGACGGAAAGGAATGGCGAGATGTCACTCCTGACGAGTGCTCCCATTTAGCGGAGCAGGCGGTCGAGCTCGTGACCCCAGAGATTCAGCATGCCATCTTGATGAGTTCGAATCGTTACGCCTACTTAAAGAAAAAATTGACGGACGTCGTCAGTAAGACGGCAGAAGTGTTGATTGAACAATCCAAACGAGACGGCTTTGACCCGGAAGCGTTTGAACTCGCGTTCGGCAGCGGACAATTTCCACCCGTTTCGTTCACATTATCGAACGGGGCGACATGTGAACTAGTCGGTCGAATCGACCGTGTGGACACTGCGATGGTCCACGACCAGCTATACGTCCGAATCGTCGACTATAAGTCGAGTAAACGTGAAGTCGACTTTGCAGAAATTTATTACGGTCTGGCGATGCAGATGCTCATCTATTTGAAGGTATTGATTGAGCAGGCAGAGGTGTGGACAAAAGAGAACGTCGCACCTGCTGCGGCGCTCTATTTCCACGTGCACCGACCACTCGTTCCACCTGCTAGTTCTGAAGAAGAAACGCGTCAAAAAGTATTGGAGTCGTATCAGATGCAAGGGCTATTAGTAGATGACCCGGAAATTTTAGAGATGATGGACCGCTCGGCGAAAGGCTCATCCAAAAAATCAATTGTCATTCCGGTCAAATATAAAAAAGATGGTACGCCTGACGCCAACACCTTGAAGAAAATTGTGACGCCCCCTCAACTTGAGCAGTTGATGGACCATGCGTTCGACGTCGTCAAAGCGAGTGCCGAGGAGATGTACAAAGGAAAAATTGACGTAGAACCTTATGAATATAAAGAACGGCGCCCGTGTCAGACGTGTCCGTATCAGAGTGTCTGTCATTTTGACGAAGCGCTCTCGAATGCGCCTCGTAAATTGAAGAAGCTCGAGAAAGAAGAGGTATTTCAGGAGTTAGGAGGCGATGACCGTGAAATGGACGAATGATCAGTTCGCCGCGATTGAAGCAAGAGGGAGTCACGTGCTCGTCTCGGCTGCGGCAGGGTCCGGAAAGACGGCAGTTCTTGTCGAGCGGTTGTCTAGTCGATTGCTTGACGAAACGGATGAACTCACGGCAGACCGGATGCTCGTTGTCACCTTTACGAACGCGGCAGCGGCAGAGATGAAACGACGAATCGCAAAGGCACTTGAAGAGGCGTTGCGCGACGACCCGACAAATGAATATGTCCGAAAACAGCGACAAATGTTGAACCGGGCGCTCATCACGACCATCCATTCATTTTGTCTAGAGGTGATTCGTGAGAACTACTACCTGTTAGATTTGGATCCGGCGTTCAAGATTGCGGAAGAACGAGACCTCGTCCTCTTGCAGGATGACGTCTTAGAAGAAGTGCTTGAGGAAGAGTACGGGAAACAAGATACCGATTTCTTCGCTCTTGTCGATGCGTATACGTCAGACCGGGGTGACAGCGAAATCGAGGATTTGATTCTTGGCTTATATCACTATGCGCGTACTCTCCCAAACCCTGATGCTTATTTAGATCATCTCGTATCCATGTACACGTTCGGAGAAGATCCTGATGAGGAAGCAATCCTGATTGAGTTTGGACAAATGCTGTGGCATGACATCAAAAAAGCCGTACGAGATCTTCGGAAACTTGAAGCGGAGCTTCGGGTCGCTGGGTATGAGCCACAGTCTGAAAACATCCGGCAAGCAATTTTTCCGTTCGAACAACTTGAAGGGGAGACCATTGTCTGGAGTGAACTCGAGACGGCGGCTCGTGCGATGAAGTTTGGCACGATGAAGGCTGTTCCGAAGAAAGAAGAGCACCAGATTTACCACGAGATCCTCAAACCGGCTTACGACCAAGCGAAGAAAAAATTGACAGCAGCGGTCGAACAGGCTCGGGTCAGTGGGGCGGACTTATTAGAGAGCGTCTCGATGCAACAACCGCTCGTTGAAACACTCGTTCGAACCGTCCGTGCGTTCGCCCAAGCCTATGAGCAGGCGAAGCGCGACCGTGCCTTTGTCGACTTCAGTGACTTGGAACATTATGCGCTCGCCATTTTACGACAAGATGGGGGACCGTCCGATGTTGCAGCGCTCTATAAGGAACGTTTCGCTGAGGTACTCGTTGATGAATACCAAGATACGAACGAGATTCAAGAAACAATCATCAACCTGGTCGCAAATGAACGAGAGGAAATCGGGAATTTATTTATGGTGGGCGACATCAAACAATCGATTTATCGATTCCGCCATGCAGAACCGGGTCTTTTCATCGATAAGGCGACACGCTTTAGACAGGCGAACACAGGGAAACGGATTGACCTCTCTCAAAATTTCCGAAGTCGTTCCGAAGTCCTCTACGGGATCAATGATTTGTTCGTCCAGCTCATGGACGAAGAGGTCGGCGAAATCGCATATGATGAGGCGGCACAACTTGTTCCTGGACGTGAGTATGAACCGATTCCGGCGGACCCTGAGTTTATTTTAGTCGATGGCGCGAGTCGTGAGTTATCGAAGCAAGAAGTAGAAGGGCGGGCGATCGCTACTCGCATCTTAGAACTCGTATCGGGAGACGAACCGTTTAAAGTGACGGATGAATCAACTGGTCAACTCCGAAACTGTGAATATCGGGATATCGTGATTCTCGTTCGTTCGAAAAAAGAACGTGTGGAGCAATTGATGGACATTTTGACACAGTACAATATTCCGGCCTACACCGACTCGGATGGCGGGTATTTTCAAGCGACCGAGATTCGGATGATCCTGGCACTTTTGAAAGTGATTGATAATCCACTTCAAGACATCCCACTTGCCGGTGCGCTGCGCTCCCCGATGTTCCGTTTTGATGATAGCGAGTTGGCACGGATTCGACTTGAATCAGAAGATTCTTTCTATGAGGCGCTCAAGGCGAAAGCGGATGACGATGATGAGCTTGGCGTAAAATGTGGCGAGATGCTTGACCGCCTCTCCCGTTGGCGTACTTATGCACGAAATCATAGCCTGTCGGAATTGATTCAACAGTTATTCAATGACACCGGGTTTTATGACTTCTCAGGGGGATTACCTGGAGGAAAAGGGCGGCAGGAAAACTTGAAGGCACTTTATGACCGGGCCCTAGCCTATGAGCGTAGTGGCTATCGAGGTCTTTATCGCTTCTTACGTGTGATGGACCGACTACAGGATACTGGTGAAGATTTGTCAGAGGCGCGGTCGCTCGGGGACGAGGAAAACGTCGTTCGTATCATGACCGTGCACAAGTCGAAAGGACTTGAGTTTCCGGTCACGATTGTTGCCCAACTCGGAAAACAATTTAATAAACGCGATCAAATGCAACGTGTCATTTTCCACAAACAGTACGGCATCTCACTCGATGCGATTGACGTCGTGACACGTACGAAATCGGAGACGTTCGTGAAAGAGATGATTCGACGAGATTTAGATGCGACGATGAAAGCAGAAGAGATGCGCGTGCTTTACGTGGCCTTGACACGTGCGAAAGAAAAATTGATTCTCGTGGGAACGGTAGGCGAACCACTCAAACACCTTCAGCAGTGGCTTCAGGTCGGTCAATCTGGAGGTTTATTGGCGAGTGAGGCGAGGCGAGAGGCAAAAACGTATCTCGATTGGATTGCACCGGCGCTTTTACGCCTTCCGAGTGCCACTTCGTTTATCGAATCATTCGGCTTCACGGTTCCCTCTACTTTCCAAGAATCGACTTCATGGATTTATCGTGTCATCGGAGAAGCGGACCTTGCGGAGATTGCGACTCTACAAGAGATGATGGCACAGTTGCACCACGTCCAACGATTTGAAGCAATCGATTTTCCGATTCAAAATGAAGAAGAGACGATTCGTGCCGTACAACAAGCTTTGACCTACGAATACCCTGCACAGGATGCGGTACGTACGGCGGCGAAACAGACGGTGACCGAACTGAAGCGGGCGATGCAACTCGAACAGGCCGCTTTCGAAGATCCGGTACGTCCGGTCGATACCCCTTATCGGGAACCGAAATGGCGTCAAGTCAAACAGACCGGTGCGGAACGCGGGACGACGTTACACTTGATTTTCCAACTGGCTGACCCGAACCAACCGATTGTCGACCAAATCAATCAATGGGAAATGCAAGGGATGCTCAGTCCGATCGAGGCAGAGACGGCACGCCTCGCCATCCCGGATATCGAGATGTTTTTCCAAACAGAAGTCGGTCAAGCGCTCGCTGGTGCACTAGAGCGAGGGACGGCATGGCGAGAGCTACCTTTCACCTACACGGTGCCGGCCGAACGCGTCAATCCGGATGGACACTTTACGGATGAGCATGTCTTGATCCAAGGGATTATCGATTGTCTGTATTTCGATGGGGATTCGTATGTGCTTCTCGATTATAAATCGGATGCTGTCACGCATCTATCCGATTCCCGGGAAGAGGCACATGAGCGATTGCGAGATCGATATGCGATTCAACTACAATTATATCGAGAGGCGATTGAGACGATCTGGAATATTCGGGTCGAGCGAACTTTGATTTATTCGCTTGATCTGCAGGAAATCGTGACCATGTCGACTAAATAAATGTGAATAAATGAAGAGCGATGTCAGCTATAGGACATCGCTCTTTTTCTATGTGCAAATTCACATTCGATTTCGTTGACAATCGAGTTGGAGAGGAGTAATTTATTTTATATAAAGAATTGTTCCGTTTAGAACAATTCGATTCGGAACGATAAAGGAGTGAATAAGAATGACCGAGACAAATACAAATCGGGCACGGGAGATGATGCAATCATTTTGGCGTGTGCAGCGTGTCCTGATTCGTCTCATGCATCAGACGGCGCAACAAAACGATCTCACATTACCTCAACTGCACGGTCTGATGATGTTGAATGAACAGGGTGCGATTACGCAAAAGGAACTGGTTCAGCGAACGAGAATGCCAAAGAGCACGTTAAGTCAATCATTAGATGGTCTCGTGGAGAAAGGATTGATTCGTCGGGATATCAACCCGGATAATCGGCGAGAAGTTGTGTTGACCATTGACCAATCAGGTAAACGCTTGATTGAGGAGATTGAGCGACAAGAAGAAGGGACGGAATATCAATTGAATCAAATTTTGTCTCGTCTCGATCAGGATACGTATCATCATATGCTTACAGCCCATCAACATATTGCGGATGGATTGAATGAAGGGCTCACAGATTGTGAAGGAGTGTGTCGACATGATTAAGTTATTGAAACGTCTCGTTACTTATAAATGGGCTGTTCTGATGGTTTTATTGTTTGTGTTCGCGCAGTCGTTAGCAGATTTATTTTTACCGACGTTGATGGCGGACATTATCGATAATGGGGTCGTGACGGGCGATACCGGCTACATTTGGCAAATGGGCGGAATCATGCTTGGTGTGACGGGACTTGGAGCACTTGCTGCTATTGTGGCCAGTTTTTATTCTTCAAAGGCGGCGATGGGATTTGGTCGTGACTTACGAAGACGTGTGTTCAATCATGTGGAACGCTTCTCGCTTGAAGAGTTCGATCGTGTCGGGACGGCTTCGCTCATCACAAGGACGACAAACGACATCACGCAAGTGCAACAGGTCATCATCATGATGCTACGAATGGTTGTGAGTGCGCCGATCATGTTTGTCGGTGGATTGATCATGGCGACCTCGAAGGATGCGACGTTGTCTCTTGTCATTGTTGCCGCAATGCCGGTACTCGTCATCTCGATTTTCCTCATTTTTTGGAAGGCGATGCCGTTGTTTAAAAAGGTACAGAATCGATTGGATCGGCTCAATCTTGTTCTCCGAGAAAATCTGACGGGTATCCGTGTCATCCGAGCTTTCAACCGTGAAAAAGAAGAACAGGTTCGATTGACGAAAGCGAATGAACGGTTGACGGACGTATCAATCAAAGTGAACCAAATCATGGCGTTCCTCATGCCGGTCATGATGCTCGTGATGAACTTGACGGTTGTCGGCGTCATTTGGTTCGGAGGGATTCGGATTGATAACGGTGCGATGCAAATCGGAGATTTGATGGCGTTCATTCAATACGTCATGCAAATCATGTTCGCGCTCGTCATGGCATCAGTCATGTTCATCATGGTTCCTCGGGCCTCTGTGTCTGCCAACCGGATCAACGAAGTGCTCGAAATGAAACCTTCACTGATTGATGACGGGACAAAGACTGCGGACATTGAGCAAGGGACACTCGTATTTGATCACGTGACCTTCTATTATCCGGGTGCTGAAGAACCAGCGCTATCCGATGTGAGTTTTTCAGCGAATCCAGGTGAGGTCACAGCGGTGATTGGGGGTACGGGGTCAGGTAAATCGACACTCGTCAATCTGATTCCAAGATTTTACGATGTGACGTCGGGGACAATTCGCGTGAATGGTGTTGATGTCCAAGCAGTTCCACAAGAGGCACTTCGTTCGAAAATCGGGTTCGTTCCACAAAAGGCGTTGCTGTTCACAGGTACGATTGCTGAGAACATTCGATATGGGAAGACCGAGGCAACAGTGGAAGAAGTCGTTCATGCCGCATCCATCGCGCAGGCAAGTGACTTTATCGAGAAGATGCCAGACCGATATGAGGCTGTGATCGAACAAGGTGGGTCAAACGTGTCGGGTGGTCAAAAACAGCGTCTGTCGATTGCGCGAGCTCTCGTTCGGAAACCGGATTTATATGTATTCGACGACAGTTTCTCGGCACTTGATTTTAAAACGGATGCCGCCCTTCGCAAAGCGTTAAAAGAAGAAACGAAAGATGCGACGGTACTGATTGTTGCACAACGTGTCAGCACGATCATGGACGCCGACCGAATCATCGTTCTAGAAGATGGAGCCGTTGCCGGAGTCGGGACACATGAGGAATTATTTGCGACGAATGCGGTCTATCAAGAAATCGTGAAATCGCAATTGTCTGAGGAGGAAATCGCATGAGTGAGAAACAAGCAAATACGCGACAAACTCATGGGGGACACGGCGGTCCAGGAGGTCCGGGCGGTGGAAATATGATGATGATGGGCGAAAAGCCAAAAGCATTCAAAGTCACGTTCCGTCGTTTGCTTGCCTATTTGAAACCACGGCGAAACACGTTGATTGCTGTGTTTGTCGCGGCGATTTTAAGTACAATCTTTATGATTGCCGGTCCGAAAATCATGGGAATCGCCATCACCGAACTGTTTGAAGGGGCATATGCGAAGTTTACAGGTGTGCCAGGGGCAGAAATTGATTTCACGAGAATCGGACAAATTTTGTCGCTCCTCGCTGGCCTTTACGTCATCAGTAGTCTATTCAACTACGTGCAACAATATTTGATGTCCGGTGTTGCCCAAAAAACGGTCTATGATTTGCGCGAAGACGTGAACAAAAAGTTAGAACGACTTCCGCTCAAGTATTATGACGGACGCTCGAACGGGGAGACATTGAGCCGGGTGACGAATGACATCGACTTGATTGGGAGTACGCTACAACAGAGTGTCACGTCATTCATTACTTCCATCGTCACCATCATTGGGATTTTGATTATGATGCTGTCGATCAGTCCTCTGTTGACGGTTATCTCTCTTGTGTCCCTTCCGCTCACGATCTTTGCGATTCGTCCGATTTTGAAACGGTCGCAACAATATTTTTCCGATCAACAGCGTCACCTTGGACGACTGAACGGCCATGTGGAAGAAATGTATACAGGGCACGCGGTCGTCAAAGCGTTTGGTCGGGAAGAGACAGCTGTGCGTGAGTTTGACGATGTGAATGAGGAGCTTTACGATGCAGGACGGAAAGCGCAATTCATTTCCGGAATCATCATGCCGATGACGATGTTCATCGGGAACATCAGCTATGTATTGATTAGTGTCGTCGGCGGTATTTTGGTCACGCAGCGCAGCATCTCCATCGGGGACATTCAAGCGTTTATCACATATACACGTCAGTTCACCCAACCAATCACCCAGACAGCGAATATCGCAAACATCGTCCAGTCGACGGTTGCCGCGGCGGAACGTGTATTTGAACTGCTGGATGAAGAAGAAGAAGTGAAAGATGTGACGACCTATCAATTAGAACGTGCCGAAGGAAATGTCACGTTCCGTCATGTCGATTTCGGATACGGCGACGACCTACTCATTCAAGATATGAATCTCGATGTGTTGACGGGCCAAACGGTGGCCATCGTCGGTCCGACAGGCGCCGGCAAAACGACGTTGATTAATCTCCTCATGCGTTTTTATGAGTTGAATGGTGGAGAGATATTCATCGATGGGAAAGACTCGCGTAAAATGTCGAGACAAGATTTGCGACATACGTTCGGAATGGTCTTACAGGACACGTGGCTATTCAACGGGACGATTCGTGATAACATCGCCTATGGGAAAACGGGTGCGACTGAGACGGAAATCGTCAACGCGGCGAAAACGGCGCATGCGGATGCATTCATTCGAACATTGCCAGACGGATACGACACCGTGTTGAATGAAGAGGCCAATAACATTTCACAAGGTCAAAAACAGTTACTGACGATTGCGCGAGCAGTATTGGCGAACCCACCGATTATGATTTTAGACGAAGCAACGTCGAGTGTGGATACGCGTACTGAGATTTTGATTCAACAGGCGATGAAACGGCTGATGAACGGGCGGACGAGTTTCGTCATCGCTCACCGTTTATCGACCATCAAAGATGCGGATTTGATTTTGGTTATGGACCAAGGTCGGGTCATTGAGCAAGGAACACATGAATCGCTTCTTGAAGCTGGTGGTTTTTATGAAGAACTTTACAATAGTCAGTTCGCTGAAAAAGAAGTCGTATAACTAGAATACAGGTTTTGGGGCAATGTGATTAGGCAAAAGACGTACGAGGTGAGTTTCGTACGTCTTTTTATTTTGTGTAACAATTACAAATCCGTTAAAATAAAAAAATGGGATAAAAAATGGAGGAACAATTATGGTTAAAATCTTACTTGCGGAAGACGAAGAAGTGCTACGCATGCTTGTTATGGATACATTAGAAGATGAAGGATATGACATCGACGAGGCACAAGATGGAATTGAGGCCTATCGATTGATTGAAGAAAATGAATATGATTTGGTCATTGTGGATCATATGATGCCCGGCATGACAGGGCTTGAAGTGATTGAAAAAGTACGGAAGTTACCAGGGCGGCAAGAGACGAAAGTGATGATGTTGACGGCGAAAAGCCAACAATCTGACCGTGATTGCGCGAACGAGATTGGTGTCGACTACTTCATTTCTAAACCGTTCAGCCCACTTGAACTCGTCAAAATCATAGGAGGCATCGTGAAGTGAAAAGGTGGTTTAAACAAAAACTCGGACGCGACATCATGGTCGTCCTTTATTCCTTCCTCGTCATTGCGTTGGTCGGATCGGCATTGACATATGTCTACATCGAGAACCGCTTAGAGGCGAATGAAGCGAGATTACGTCAGTTAGACGAACGCGTTAACCGTTTGACTACGCTTTGGGATGAGTGGCAGGCTGACCAATATGATACACGAGGCTATCTCTTGTTCGGTGACACCGCGTCGCTCGAACGTTCAAGTGCGAACGAGGCGAAGTTTCAACAAGAAATCAATTGGTTCAAAACACAAGTCCAGACGCGTCAAGGTGAGCTGTTCGCAGAAGATCTTCAGCAGTTCCACGACTTTTACTATGATGTGATCATTCCGGTGACGTATGAATATGCCCAAGCGCAACAAGATGGGGAAGTCACAGAGACGTTTATCGATGCTCAAACGATTGCCGAGTTGCCGACGGCTCAGCGCTTGATTGATCAAGGACTCGTCCAATTTAATCCACAACGTGGAATCGACATCCTCGGACCGATTGATGAGGTAGAGTCTGCCCTCGGAGAATATCGTGAGTTGATGGCATCTGAAAAAGAGGCCGTCTACGCTGAATGGCGACAGAACAACAATATGCTTCAATTCTTGTGGATCATGAGCATCGCCTCGTTCGCCGTATTGATCTTATTGTTTGTCCAGCCGTTCCTACGCCGTCAAACACGTTTGATTTCACGACTTTCCATCGCATCGAACCGCTTGTTAAAAGGGGAAATCGTTGATTTGAGCGATCAGATGAAACGAGAAGATGAGATTGGGACGATGTCTCGATCGTTCCATAAGATGGCTGAGACACTTCGTGACAACGAACGTCATTTGATTGAGAAGAACCACGAACTACAGGCGCAACAAGAAGAATTGATTGCCCAACAAGAAGAATTGCAGGCACAGCAACAAGAACTAGAAGAAATTTTAGAACAGACGCAACAAAACGAGCAACACCTCGCGTATCGGAATGAATTGACGGAGACGTTAGCGTCACGCGATTCGCTTACGGCCTATCCGGAAATCATTGAGAAACTGGTCACGATTACAGATTCAGAGGTCGGTGCACTCGTTTTCGTGGATGAAGCGGGTACGTATCGCGTGACGAGCCACGGCTTGAACGATACGTTGTCTCGTCAGTTGCTCGATAGCGAAAATTCCGTATTGACGCGCGCGATGACATTGAAGACGACGGTACACTCGTCGAAACAAGTCGCGAGCGACCATCCGCTCCCGTATCCGTACTATATGTTTGAGACGGCGGTACCGGTCCATGACCCGACAGATGATTCAATCATTGCCTTCATCTATCTGGTCCGATACAAAGATCGTTTCACCCAAACCCAGATGGGCGACATCATGTCATTCGCTCGTCAGCTCTCGCTTTCTCTCTTACGGATGCGTCTATTTGAAGAGATGAAACGTGAGAAAGGAAAGACGGAGCGAATTCTCGATTCGATTCGAGAAGCGGTCGTCTACATCGACCACTCGACGAATGACGTGTTCGTCAACCGTCCACTCTATGAGATGTTCCCTGAGTTAAGTGACGTCAGTTCACAAGACCTTGAAGAAGAAACGTGGGAAGAATGGCGGAATCGTCTTGTTGAAACGGTCGATCAAGCGGAGGACTTTACGAAGTATACGAATCGCCTGTTCACCGAAGATTTCCCACATGACAGTGTAAGCTTCTCGATTCGTAAGGGCGAAATGAACTTGCAGATGTATGCAGAGCGCATCATTGTCGGCGGACTTTCAAAAGGTACGCTTCTCGTCTTCCGAGATATCACGAGTGAGACAGAGGCGGAGCGATTGAAGAGTGAGTTTATCTCAACCATCTCGCATGAACTGCGTACGCCGCTCTCGTCCATCTATGGATTCACGGAATTGATGGTCAAAAAACAGTTGCCGAATGAAAAACAAGCTAAATACTTGGAGACCATTCACTCCGAGACGGAGCGTCTGACACATCTCGTCAACGACTTCCTCGATGTGCAACGAATGGAATCCGGTAGTCAAATGTATGACCGGGAACAGCTTGATATCGAGCCGGTCGTCCGAGACATGTTGACGTTCTATGAGGCATCGTCGTTGAAACATGAATTCGAATTGATTGCAGATGATGCACGTCCATATGAATTATTCGTCGACTGCCAGAAGTTCAAACAGTTGATGAGTAATCTATTGTCGAACGCCGTGAAGTATTCTCCAAGAGGTGGAAAAATCACGGTCGAACTTGCGCATCACGAGCAAATCGTGTCCATTAAAGTGAAGGACGAAGGAATCGGGATTCCAAGTGACGCGCTCGATCGCTTATTTGATAAGTTTTATCGTGTCGACAACTCCGACAGTCGTGAAATCGGCGGTACGGGACTCGGATTACCGATTTGTCAGGAAATCGTCCGTGGTCACAACGGCCAAATCCATGTAGAATCGATTCAGCATGAGGGCTCGACGTTCATCGTTGAAATCCCAAGCTATGAGTACGCTGTCCAAGAGGCAGAGACGACTCCTGTATAATGTATGGGCCATCCCTTGAGGATGGCTCATTTTTTAGAATCGTTCGCTTGACCAATCGGGAGAGAGTTCGTGTACAATGAAGACTGTACAACATCATAAAGGGGGGCATTTGAATGCCACTGATTGCATTCTTGCACACGCACGTTACGAGCTGGATTTTGTTACTTATTTTGTTTGCCGTGGCCTATATCGGTTATAAGAACGGCAACAAGAGTGGAAAGATCGCACATATGGCGTTTCGACTCATGTTACTCATCGCATTCGGAACAGGACTTTATCTCTACCTTCAGTTGAATGGTGGCGGGACATTCTATCACGTGAAAATCACGGTCGGTTTATTAACTTTGATCTTCGGTGAGATGACGCTCGTCAAAGTCAAAAAGAAAAAACCGTCAAACGGACTATTTGGCGGGTTTATCGTCTTGGCACTCATTACGATTTTCATCGGCTATGCATTGCCTTATGGACAATCTTTCTTCAACAGCTTTATTCAATAAGACGTTCCCACTTCGCACACCGAAGTGGGATTTTTTTGTTTGTACACAAATTATTAGGGGAAAATAAAAAAATCAGTAATTACGACGATGAGGTGAAACGATGGATCAACAGATGATGGAATGGACACGAGTTTTACACGCACGGAAATGGATGAAACAAACTGAATCATTTTTACCCTTATGGCACGGCTATATCGGCTACAAGTTCGGACTATTCGATGCGCTTCAAGGTGGCGCGAGCATGGCGGAGATGAATTTACGTCTAAAACGCCCATTGACACAACTTGCGCTAGAGCGTTGGTTAGAAGTCGGGGTCGCCGTCCGTCATTTGAAAAAGAGAGGCTGGCGCTACTATCCGACGCGTGGATTAAAATATCAATTATCCGGTAACGATGAACGGAGCATCGGGTTCATGCTTCAAGAAATGATGGAGCTTCATATCCCCGCGTTAATCGCTTATCCGGAATTTCTAGAGTCTGGGAAGCAAAAGACGTTTGATGGAGCTGAACACGGTCAAGTCGTCGCGAAGACATCGACACTCGTCGAAACGGTCGCATTTCCAATCGTGCAACAACTTTTACGACAGGCAAATGTCGAATCGATGCTCGATATTGGATGTGGGCACGGCGGCTACTTACGTAAACTCCAAGCGCTCGAACCGAGTTGGGAACTGACAGGCATCGATTTAGAGGAAGAGGTAATCGAAGAGGCACGCTCGCGAGACGAGAGTGGCGACATTCATTTCGAAGTAGCTGACTTCATGAACTGGGAAACAGAAGAGCAATTCGATGCGGTGATGATGAACAATATGCTGTATTACTTCTCACCAGAAGAACGTATCAAGTTGCTTGAGAGACTACGGGAGCGTTTAGAAGAAAAGGGTGTCGCCATTCTCGTGACCCCGCTCGCCGAAACAGCGCTCGGTGGACGATTCGCTTCCGCGTTCAATGCGTTCATGACACTCCACGATAATCTGTACCCGCTTCCGACCATTCCACGATTGCGCCGGCAGATGCAAGAAGTAGGTTTTGATCAAATCCGCTTCATCCCATTCATTCCGGAAGGTTCTTGGTATATCGTCATCGCTGAGCGAGGAAAGACGAACCTGCTCAATCAACCGATTCAAAATTGAACTTGTCTCCCGTCATTCCTATAATGATAGAGAAGCATAAGAGACTATTCACATAGGGAGTTGTTGAGTGTGTCGAAACAAAGAGTTGCCGTTATTGGGGCAGGACCAGGTGGGTTGGCTGCAGCGATGCTACTGGCGCATCGCGGTGTAGACGTCACCGTATTTGAGAAACAACCGTTTGTAGGCGGAAGAACGTCGCGCTTAGAAGTAGGTGAATTTGCGTTCGACCGAGGACCTACGTTTTTGAATATGCCTTATATTTTAGAAGAAATTTTTGAAGAGACAGGGCGTAATCTGCATGATTATGTCGAGATGAAGCAGTTGGAGCCGATGTATGATTTGTACTTCGACCGTGGGACGCGTCAACTCTCGATGACAACAGATCGTGATCAGATGTATCGCGCCATCGAAGAACAATTTCCAGGGAATGGCGAAGGTTACGAACGGTTCATGAGTGAACAGGCGATCAAACTGTCTAAATTGATGCCTGTGCTTCAGACCGCACATGACAAGCTTACCGACTATGTCTCGTTACGCGTGCTCAAGGCGCTACCGTTCCTCTCGATCGGTAAATCGCTTTATGACGTCTTGTCCGAGTACTTCACGAGCGAAGAGCTGAAGTATGCGTTCACGTTTCAGGCTAAATATTTGGGGATGTCCGCTTGGGAATGTCCGGGTGGATTCTCCATCTTGTCTTACATGGAACACGCCTACGGAGTGCATCACCCGATTGGCGGAGTGAACCAGCTGTGTCATGCGATGGCGAAAGTGATTGAAGAAGAGGGAGGCGTCATTCGTTTAGGCGAACCGGTAGAGCGTCTTCTCATGGATGATCAAAACGTGACCGGTCTCGTGTCTGGGAGTGTCCATTATGCGTTTGATGAAGTCGTGATTGGTGCTGACTTCGCACATGCGATGACGTCGCTCGTTCCAGACGGTAAACTAACGAAGTGGAGTCCGACTCAACTCAAGAAGAAGCGTTACTCGTGCTCGACATTCATGCTTTATCTCGGGCTCGACCATGTCTACGAAGATGTGGCGCATCACTCGATTCACTTCGCGGACGATTATGAATTGAATGTCAAAGAGATGACACAAGAATTGAAATTGAGCGAGGACTTCTCGTTTTATGTACAGAATGCCTCACGTATCGACCCGACACTTGCGCCTCCTGGCAAGTCATCGCTTTACGTTCTCGTACCGGTGCCGAACAATTTATCTGGCCTCCCGTGGGAGACGTTACAAGCGACCATGACAGAGCGCGTTCTCGACGCGCTTGAGACACGTTCCCCTTACCGAAACATCCGTCAACACATCGAGGTGATGGAGGCGTTGACGCCTGAGGACTGGGAAGCGTTTGGTGTATATGAAGGTGCAACGTTCAATCTAGGGCACAACTTATCGCAGATGATGTATTTCCGCCCGCATAACCAATTCGAAGAGCTCGACAACGTCTGGCTCGTCGGGGGTGGGACCCACCCAGGAAGTGGGCTGCCGACCATCTTTGAATCAGCGCGGATCACGACGAACCTTTTGCGTGACCGGGCAGGTGTCGGCCGATGAATATTAGCTTTGTCGGAGCAGGGGTCGGTACACTATATGCCGCCCTCTTATTGACGAAACGCAATCCGTCACTTCAAATCACGATTTATGAGAAAGAGGACCGGGTCGGTGGACGCTTGAACTACGTTGAATTCGATAATGGGGCGAAAGTCGATGAAGGTCCAACCATCGTCTTATTGCCGAGTAAATTGAAACAACAACTGATTGAGGCGGGTCTTCCTGAACATGAAGTGGAGTTGATTGAAGTCGATCCACTTTACCGCTTACGTTATCAAGACGGGACATCATTCTATAAATATCGGGAAATCGAGAGACAGGCGGAAGAAATCGAACGAACTTTCGGCGAAGGAGATGCCTTCCGTCAGTACATGTCCCAAAAGAAAGAAGAGTATCGGATTGGCTTCGATACGTTTTTAGATCGTAGTTATGCCTCAAAAGCGGAGTTGTTCGAGCCTAAACTACTTCTCCTTCTCATGCGGTTAAAAGCATATGAGACGGCTCATGCGAATATGAAACGCTTCTTTGAAGACGAACGTTTACGTGTCGCCTATAGTTTACAAACGCTCTATATCGGCGGAAATCCTTATGCCACTCCTTCGTTATATGGACTCATTCCTTATCGTGAACAAGAAGAAGGAGTCTGGTATGTAAAAGGAGGATATTTTTCGCTAGCGACGAAAATGGAACAAGAGTTGAAGCGTCGAGGTGTTCGTTTCGAGATGAATGCTACCGTCAATCGTGTCCATGTCACGGAAGGGGTGGCCAATGGAGTCACGGTAAATGACGAATATGTACCGTATGATGCAGTCATTGTGAACGGTGATTTTCCACTCATGGAGCGCCTGATTGATGGTGTGACGTCAAAGACGTATGAACCGTCAAGCGGTACGTTACTCCTTTATTTCACCGTCAACGGCGAACTCGACTTACCGGTTCACCAATTCGATTTACCGAATGATTTTGAAGGATCGATGCGTACGATCTTCGAGGATGGTAAACTAAGTGAGTATCCAGCGATGTACACCTTTAATCCATCGCGAATGGATACAACCCTCGCGCCAGAAGGAACGAGTGTATTATATGTTCTTGTCCCGGTTCCTCGAAAATTGGAACGAGAAGACTTTGAGGCACAAGGGACAATCGAACACCTATTAGGAAGAATCGAGGCATTCATGCCTGATTTCCGTGAACGCGTCATCGAGATGAAAGTCCGGACACCGATGGATGCTGAGCGATTCGGATTGTTCGAGGGAGGAAGTTTTGGGATTGCACCAAAGTTATCTCAGTCAGCCGCCTTCAAACCGCAAGCGAGACCATTCCCGAAAATCGAACGCCTCTATGCGGTGGGCGCATCCGTCCATCCATGCGGTGGCGTCCCCATCGTTATGATTGGGTCGCAATTACTTGTGAAAAAAATGGAAGAAGAAATGGGGGCAATGCATCGTGACGACACAAGAAGCGTATCGTCAATGTGAGGAAATCATGAAGAAGGGCTCGTTAACCTTTTACCGGGCCTTCTCTTTGCTCTCAAAACCAGACCGTCAAGCGGTCATGGCAGTATATACTTTCTGTCGCACACTCGATGATGCGGTCGATGAATCAGACCGTCCAGAAGAGAGTTTGGCAGCATTCTTGCATGACTTCGACCGCTTTTTAGCTGGTTACGACCAAGATGAAGCACTATGGGTTGCCCTTCGTGATGTGTGGAAACGTTATGACATGGACGTCGAACCATTTTTTGAATTGGCGGAAGGGATGAAATGGGACTTACATAAGTCGCGGTATGAAACGCTCGAAGAGACCGAGCAGTATAGCTATTATGCAGCGAGCACGGTCGGTCTGATGCTGCTCCCGATCCTTGTCCCAAATCAGGACGCTGCGACGACACGTCAGCTAAGGCAAGGTGCCATCGACCTTGGCATTGCGATGCAACTGACCAATATTTTACGTGATGTCGGTGAAGATTTGAATCGAGACCGCATCTATTTACCCCGTACGATGATGCGTCAGTACGGTGTGAGTGAAGCGATGTTACACCAACGAGAAGTGACCCCTGTCTTTATCGATCTATGGGAGGCGTTGGCGAATCGTGCAGAGTTCTTGTATGAACGGGCACGCGAAACCCATCATCTGTATCCACTCGCGAGTCGAAAGCCGGTACAAGCAGCGGCTCTTCTCTATGAAGGGATTCTTGATGCGGCACGTGCGAATCGACATGACGTCTTCACAAAGCGGGCATACGTATCGACCTTACAAAAAGGAAAGTTGTTGGCAAAACTATAAGCGATTCGATTCCCTGTAGACGCTCGATGGCGTCTACAGTTTTTTGTACGCAAAAAAACCACTTTTGGCGGGGGACCAAAAGTGGCGTAAGCGTTATGTGATTCATTCATCGGGGAAACGAATGAATCGGTTTGTGATGAAGCCCTAAAGATGTGCCGGGATTCATGGGGAATGAATCAGTTGGGACATCTTCGTCGAAACAGGATGCTTGATGGACTAAGGGGGAACATCATACGCAAGCTGTCTCAACTACGGGATACGAGTGGGGAAACTCGCTCATCACTTTTTCTCGGGTGTGACAAGTTCAAAACGCGATGATGCTCGGGGAAGCCATTCGATCGCTACAGGTGTAACAAACGCTACAGAACTGCTTGAACTCGAATATGATATTATCACGTCTTTCAATTGTCGACAAGTGTCGAAACTCGCGTTCACAAAATGTTCATATTGTCAGAGGTATGTCCTCTAACATCGATCGTGCAGCGAATTGTCCTGAAAGCGTCACCATCGGACTGCCACCGCCAGGATGAGTCGAACCGCCAGCGAACCAGATGTTCGATACATCTGTCGATCGCGGTGCAGGTCTAAAAAATGCCCCTTTTTTCGAGTTGGCCGACGTGCCATAAAGTGCGCCATAATACGCATAAAAATCGCGAGTCAAATCTTGTGGGGTCACCCGCTTATGGTAGAGCACCTCTTCTTCTTCCCAATCCACACCGAACATACGTAATCGTCTGCGAATCAAATGCTCATACGTATCTGCATCAATGTCGGTCAGATGTGCCGGCGCATTGACGAGGATGAACAGGTTGTCTCCTGCCTCGCCCATCGACGGATCGGTTGCGGATGAATTCGAAATATAGATTGTCGGTTCGTCCGCATAACGTTCTTCTTGGAAAAGTGCTTTAAATTCCCGTTCATAGTCGTCTGAGAAATAGACGTTATGGTGTGCCAAGTTCAATCGTTTGGACAATCCGACCATCATGACGAATGCGGAAATGGAAGGTTCGACCGTGTCGCGTGTCGGGACCGGGAAAGATGGTCGGTCTTTTGCGTCGACGAGTCGTGGGTATTGCGTCAAGAGTTCACCGTTGAGAAGAACGGCATCACACGAGATGACTTCTTGGTCATCGACGACGACCTCATGTGCTTTTCCGTTCAACACATCAATTTTCGTCACTTCATGACCGAGTCGGAACGTCACTCCGAGTTCGCTCGCCCGTTTGGCGAACCCTTTTGCGATATTCCAGTTTCCACCTTTCGCAAAATAGACACCTTCATTCAATTCCAAATGTGCGATAAGGGCGAACGTACCTGGCGTCACGTATGGGCTGCTACCAATGTACGTCGCATAGCGGTCGAGCGCCTGAATAATGCGTGGGTCCTTGAAATACTTCTTGTGAAGGGCGTGCAAACTTTGAAGTGGATGCACTTTGACCATGTCCGCCCAAAGACCGGGATCCAACTTTGTGTCCATTTGTGTGAAGAAGCGCTTATTCGCAATGTCGAACAGCTTTTCCGCTTCATCTAGATAGGCACGCATCTGATTGTGTTTCAACTGGTCACCGGTCAAACGCCGTACTTCGACCTCAAGTTTTGCCCGATCGGCACTGAACGTGAAGGATGACCCGTCTGTGTAGTGGTTGACGGTATGTTGATCGAGCTTGATTAACTCAAAATAGTCATCCGGATTGGCCCCGCTATTTCGAATGACTGAACGAAATACATCCGGCATCGTGATCGTATTTGGACCAAAGTCGAACCGGTGACCGTCGGTTATAATGGGCATGAGTTTGCCACCGACATGTTGATTCTTTTCAATAACCGTGACGTCATAACCTCGTGCTGCGAGCGTGACGGCGGCGCTTAGTCCACCGAGACCAGCCCCAATCACTACGATTTGTTTCATACAATTGTCCCCCTTTAGACGTCTGCTTAGGAATAGTGACGACCTTTCCACGTGATGGGCAACCGTCTCCATTTACGAATGACGGCGTTCCCGAGTAAGGTCAAGTAAGCGATTAAACTGAGTGGATGGTACCATGTACCGGACCCATTTGATTTCAGATCGACAGCGAGACGCGCGAGGAGCACGAAAATCGCTGCGCTAATCGTCTGCCAACTCGGTGAAAAGATCCAAGCGAGCATAGCCGTCAACTGGATGCCGTAATATGTCATGAAGTACAAGGCGAGTCCTACTGATTCATTCATTCCCTTGAATACGTTCTTTGAAAACCCGGTCCACACTTCTTCATTCGTTTCATACATGTCGCAGGAGATGAACGGGGAGACTTGAACGAGTGACGTGACTTTTTGATGACGTTTGAACGTTCGACATAAATCGATATCATCAATCAACGACGTTCGAATAGCAGCATGTCCGCCAACTTCCTCGTAGCTGTTCCGCTCGACGAGTACGTTCATGCCATTCGCCGCGGCAAATGCGGGGTGTTTCACTTTACGCCAAAACAAAGGCAGATGTTGGGCGATGAGCACGTGTTGCATCGGAATCAACAATTTCCCGAGAAATGTTGACGTCGGAAATTGAGGGAAACCTGATAAAAATACGGCCTGCTCTCGAGCGAGCGTGGCATGCATGCGGGCGATAAAACTCGAATCGATCGTGACGTCCGCATCTAAAAAGAGAAGATAAGGTTCAGTCGTGCGTGATGCTAGTTGATAACAAGCATGAACTTTTCCGGCCCAGTCATGGGGCAAAGGAACACCTTGGATGACGGTAAAACGGGTATCGCTCCCAATTGCATGATTCAATTTTTCATATGTATCATCTTCAGAGCGGTCCTCGTAGATATAGACGTGAGTCCCTTCCGGTATCGCCTGCTTTAAGTTCGAAATCAGTCGATCGACGTGACGCGACTCATTGCGCATCGGGATGCAGACGGCTGTCGCCGGTGTGCGTCCTGGGTCGGCGAGCGGTCTCAAGAACGAAAGATTGATTAGGGTAAAGATAAACATCGAGAGAGTGAGCAGCCATAAGATCATGAACGTCCCCTCCCAAGTCGGAACATCGTTTCTGTCCATTCAGCAAGATTACGACGTGGTCGAAAGAGCGGCACATAGGCATCAGACCGAATGATGGCGTCTTGTCGCACGTCGTCATAGAGCGCCTCGAGTGCTTGCGCGATTTCCTGCTTCTGAGCTCGTCGTGTCATCGACGTCACGACTACTGTTCGAAAGCGGACATATACAAGGGGTTCCGCATGGTTCTCAAACGAATAGTACATGGCGCATAATTGGACGGGGCGGTCGTTCAGTAACAACGTTGCGCCAGACTCGATTTCGACAGGTCGAAGTTCCTGTGGCATCTCTTGTCCTTGAGGGAACATCCAGACGGATTTCCCGGACGCGAGCAATTCATTCGCATAAGCCAGTGAGGCCCGTACATCGGAGAGACTTCCTTTTTTCACCGAGAAGGCACCGAGGTGTCGAAAGAACGGGAAGCGACGTAGTCCATCCTCATCCATCAACACATGAATATCGTGTCGTAAAAAATGTTCATTGATCATATACATGATGAGACCGTCCCACCACGCGCTATGTGTACTTAAAAATAATCCGGGGGTCGGAACGTCGTCCGTTCGGATATAAATGTTATGGAAGGTGGGACGTATTTGACGTTCCCGCACGAACGTCGAGAACAGGTTATTGAACCATTTCTTTTTGTGTGACTCGATCATCGCGACCCCTCCTTTCAAGTAGAATCACTCCGGATGTGAGGATGCTGAGGAGCCCGATGCCATAGAGACCTGCATTAACAGCCGTGACACCGAAGAGTGCGTGAAGCATGACGAACAAATAGACGCCGTGCCGGATGAACAAGGAATCAACAGCGCGTTCGTGACGCTGTAACAACCATGAGAAAATAAGGGATAACCCGAACCAACCGATAAAGTTTTGTGTCGGGATATCATAGTATAAGCCGTCATTCGCCCATTCCCAGTAGCCTTTCACGTTTGCCGCTACGGGATCGATTGCCATATCGAGCCATACGGCGAGAATCGGAACGAGCCATAAAATATTGTGGCGGAATGTGAAGAGACGGGCAACGGCAAAACTAGAGCCGATCACGGCAAGCCATGCCGCACCGATTGTGACAGGGACTCCAAACACTGTCGGACCGAACGCCTCAGCATAAACGTATTCGCTGAACGGGAATCCTGTCTTTACGCCGAGTGTTTCAACGGCGATTGAACCGAAGAAAATAAACGGTACAATCCAAGCACCTTGCCGGATCCCTTGATAAAGAATCGTTCCACCAATCGCCCCGGCTAGCCATAAAAAGACGGGGTTTGCCCACTCGAGCCAAGGTGGAAGCAGGTCGAATCCAACTAAAATCAACCCAATGAAATACCAAACAATAAACCATTTCCAAATAAACGGATACACTTTCATTCCATCACCTCTTCTTTTATTCTAAAGCTCATTGAAGTCTTCGTCTAACAAATGCATGTACAAAAAAGAGCCTCGCTGAACGAGACTCTCAATTGGCCATCCGTTTTCGTCTTTTCACGAACGAGAAGGCGATGAATAAGACATAGAACGGGATGGCGATGAACCAAAATGTCGGCCATTCTTTCCAACGTGCGAACATCATATACGTCACATAGACGAGACTGATGGTAATGATGAACGAGTGACGTGGCAATGGTACATCTTTAAAACTCGGGATACGAACACGGCTGACCATCAACAAGGCGAGCCCTGTGAAGAAAATCGGTGTCAACAGTTCACTGACGCGGTCACCGAACGTTGTGATGACAGCGAGAAGTCCCCCGGCGGCCGTGATCGGGACACCAGAGAAGTAACTCGCTGCAACGTTTGTCGCAGATAAATTGAAGCGAGCCAGACGATAGGCGCCGAATAGCGGGAAAAGTGCCGCAAAAAACAATCCATAATTGCCGTAATCAATAAAGAAGGTGTAATAAGCGAGCATCGCCGGTGCGACCCCGAACGTTACGATGTCAGCGAGTGAGTCCAATTCTTTCCCAAAATCGCCAGCGACCCCGAGCATACGGGCGAGGCGCCCGTCTAAACTGTCGAGCATCATCGCGATGATGATTAACAGTGTGGCGTTTGAGAAGTCACCACGTGCGGCGTAGACGATGGCGACGACACCACAAAATAAATTTCCGAACGTAAAGGAGTTTGGGACCCACGAACGGATACGTTCTTTCCACATAATTTTGCCCCCAGTAAGGTCATTGGCTGAACCAGTGCCCGTTTGTAAATTGCAGTAAATCTTCAGGTGTTAATTCGATTTGATAGCCGCGTTTTCCGGCAGAAATGGTGATCGTCTCTCTGTCTTGAGCTGCTTCGTGCAGATAGACAGGGAACGGCTTCTTCGCCCCAATCGGAGAGACTCCTCCTCGAATATAACCGGTCAATGTCTCGAGCTCTTTCATCGGGACGGTCGATGCTTTCTTCGCCCCCCAAGCTTTTGCGGCTGCTTTTAAATCGATGTCACGCTCTCCAGAGATGAGAAAGAAGGCATATTGCTTTTTCTCGTTCATGAGACAAATCGTTTTATACAGTTCGTCGAGCGGTTTATTCAATGTCATCGCCACATGTTTAGCTGAGACATCGGTGTCATCAACTTCATACGTATGATAGGTGAACGGAATCTTCTTCTGTTTCAGTTGCCGAGCGGCGTTTGTCAGTTGCATCTGACTCATCCTTTCGTGACCGACTCCTATTAGAATAGCAAATCAACCAACTTCCCGGCAATTGAACTTCAAAAAACTTTTCAGTAAAGGAAGGAGTTTGAAGGAATGACGAAGAAATGAACAGTGATTCATTTTGAAAGGGGAATGAAAATGGAGACGATTCAATTGACGACACACAATGGAGTAGGGTGGTTGAAACTGAACCGACCTGAAAAGCTAAACGCCTTGAACGAGACGTTGCTTCGTGAAATGAAAACGGCAATCGACACATTTGAACAGGACGACGCGGTTCGTGTCATCGTTCTTGTCGGAGAGGGACGAGCATTCTCATCCGGACAAGATTTAACGATCGAGAGCGATGCGGACTATGGGGAATATTTAGAAGACGTGTATCATCCACTCGTACGTACGCTTTTCTCATGTCAGAAACCACTCATCGCAGGGATTCACGGTGTCGTGGCTGGAGCAGGACTCAGTTTGGCACTCGCGGCAGACGTTCGAATCGTCGCCAAGTCGACGAAGTTCAGCTCGGCGTTCATTAAAATCGGGTTGGTCGCGGATGCGGGCGGCCCATATCACTTACGTCGACTCATGCGCGACGACCTCGCATTAGATTGGCTCTGGAGTGGCAGTACGATTGACTCGGATGCCGCGCGTACATTCGGGCTCGTCACTGAGCTCGTGGAAGATGCGATGTATACGGAGCGATTGACTTCATATGCGGAGACACTCGCTAGGAAATCACCGGTCGCTGTTCAAGGGATGAAGGCGCTCATGCGAGCCGCTTCATTTGAGGACGGATTGAATGAAGAAATCAAATGGCAACGGAAGTGTGGGGACACGGACGTGCACCGCCAAGCGATGCAGGCATTCTTGATGAAATGAAAAAAGCGGCTGCGGCCGCTTTTTTACGTGGTTGATTTTGCTTCGAACTGGAAGCCTTTTTGTTGCCATGTCCCGTATTTCCAACGACGGAACGCGAAGAATCCGCGGAACCACTCATCGAGGGAGAAGGCGAGCCAAATCCCAAGGATGCCGAGTCCCATTTGAAGACCGAACAAGTAGCTGAACGCCACGGCGACGCCCCACATCGAGGCAATTCCTATCATGACCGGGAAGCGGACGTCCCCGACAGACTTCAATGACCCCATCAAGACGATGTTCATGGCGCGACCCGGCTCTAAAATGAGCGTCGCCCATAAGATTGGCACACCGACCGCGATGATGTCAGGGTTTGATGTGAAGAGACCGAGTAGCGATTCGCTGAACACCGCTAAACCGAGAGAGGCGACGAACGAGGCGAACATGGCAATCTTCAATGTCTTGACGGCACGATGATAGGCTTCTTTAAACCGTTTCCCCCCAATATCCCGTGCAATCAAAAGCTGGGTTCCTTGCGCGACGGCGACGGTGAACAAGAAGGCAAGCATTGACAAGTTCATCACGTACACGCGAGCAGCGAGGGAAGCCTCGCCCATCGTCGCGATAAATCCAGTGATGATAATTTGGGATGCCTGATACGATAAATTCTCTCCGGCAGAAGGGACTCCAATCTGAAGGAGTGACTGGATGTCGTCTTTCTTCGGACGAATCACTTCTTTTAACGGGAAGCGGATCATGAGCTTCCGCTTGACGAGCCAGAACAAGAGAACCATAGCGGCGAATCGTGCAATCACGATGGCCCAAGCGACACCGGCAACACCTGTGACCGGAAGTCCCAACCAGCCGGTAACCGCAAAAATGGCACCGACAGCGGTGATGATATCAATCAAAAGCGTCGCGAGCATAGCGTGCTTCGTCATACCGTGACTCCGGAGGATCGAACTGAGCGCCATGATCAGTGCTTCGGTGAATAACGACAAGCCGACGATTTGCAGGAACAACAGCCCGTGCGCAAACAGTTCGTCTGATAGACCGAACAGGCGTAAGAACGTTTCACCGAACAAGAAGATGACGACGACCATAATCGCACCAAGCCACATGTTCAAACTGACGGCGGAGCGGGCGAAGTCGCGACTCTTCTTCATGCGCTGTGCCCCGATGGCCTGACCGATCAAAATGGTCGCCCCGACAGACGTCACACTAAAGACAATTAAGAACACGTTTAAGATTTGGTTGGCAACCCCGACGGCCGAAGCGGCAGCGTCTGAGTAGTGAGCGAGCATCAATGTGGCGATGATCCCGGTTCCCATGTGGAGGGCAAGTTCGATGAAAATCGGCCACGACAGTTTGAACAGGGTCAGCTGTTCCGTTTGTTTCGTCTGCATGTAGTGTATTCTCCCTTTTCTCTATAATTCTTTCTATTAACTATTTGTTTTATAAAAATGTCAAAGGTCATCTTACTCCTTATGAAATGAAAAAGAAAGGGGTTTGCTAAATTATTTTCAACAAAAAAATCACCCGAAGGAATCAGGTGATTTTCGAATTTATTTCAATTTCAGAATAGCAGCACTGAATGGAGCGAGTTCGATTTCGAGTGAGTCGAGGTCACGGTCATGCAAGAGGTCCGTGGCGGCTCCTGTATAACCGAGCGGATTCAGTTTCGAGGCAGAGTCCGAGTTATTGAAGTACACCAAGTAAGTCTCATCTTTCGTACACCGCTCGATGATGACTGCATTGTTCGCATCGTCGACCAGGTTGAAGCGATATGAGCCGGCATTGGCGAGCGCAGGGTGTTCCTTACGAAGCTGGATGAGCTTTTGGATGTAGCGGAAGAGATTACGGTCTTCTTCGGCTTCATCCCACGGCATACAGCGACGGCAACCTGGATCTTGTTCGCCTTCGAGTCCGATTTCGTCCCCGTAGTAGATACATGGGCTACCCGTATAAGTCAGCATTGAAGTCATCAAGAGTTTGAACTTGCCTTTATGTCCTTTCGCTCGTGTCAACGCGCGGGGGGTGTCATGCGAATCGATCAAGTTGAACGTGACTTCGTTGACGTTCATCGTGTTCATCATCTCGACACGTGTCAGTTCGTTACGGAACTCCGAAGCGGTCGTCCGGTCGAGGGCGAAGTAGTTCAAGCTCGCGTTCGTGAACGGATAGTTCATGACGGCATCGAACTGGTCACCTTGTAGCCAAGGTTGTGAATCGTGCCAAATCTCTCCGAGAATATAAGCTTCCGGGTTCGCATTTTTGACGGCCTTACGGAAGTCACGCCAGAATGCATGGTCGACTTCGTTGGCAACGTCAAGACGCCATCCGTCGATGCCGAATTCTTCGACCCAGTAACGGGCGACATCTAATAAGTAAGCTTTTAATTCGGGATGTTCTGTATTGATTTTCGGCATGTTCTTTTCAAATGCGAACGTATCATAGTTCGGCTTCGGTTCTGTGACAACCGGGAAATCGCGAAGGTAGAACCAATCACGGTACTCAGAGGACGGACCGTTTTCGACGACGTCTTGGAACCATGGGTGATGATATCCGACATGGTTGAAGACCGCGTCGAGCATGACTTTGATGCCGTTCTCGTGCAAGAGGTCGACCATCTCTTTAAATTTCTCTTTCGTCCCAAACTGTGGATCGATTTCCATGTAGTCGAGCGTATCGTACTTATGGTTTGTCGTCGCTTTAAAGATCGGGCAGAAGTAGATGCCGGTGATCCCGAGTTCGACTAAATGATCGATATGGTCGATTACTCCTTGGAAGTCGCCACCGAAAAAGTTTGTCGTCGTAGGCTCTGTCGAGTTCCATGGGAGCGTCTCTTCAGGATCGAGCGAAGCATCGCCATTTGCGAAACGGTCCGGGAAGATTTGATACCAGACCGTATCCTTCACCCAAGAAGGCGCATGGAAGATATCGATTGGGTTGATGAATGGGACACAGAAGTAGTAACCCGTATCATCGAGCGGCTTCTCTTCGAACCATCCTTTTTCGGTATAAATGGCCGTCTCTTGTCCATCATTCAAACGGAAGCCGTAACGTAGACGTCGGAACGGCGGTTTGATGGAGATGAACCAATAGTCGTAGGCGTCGTCAAACCCGATTTTCTCCATTGGAGTCTCGTATGTACGCCAGTAGCTCGGCTTATCCGGATCGAAGTTCCACATGGCTGGGTCTTCAGCGTGCCAATCATAAGGGTCGTTCCAAATCAAATCGACAGATTCGATATCGCCTCGCTTCGTATGGAAACGAATGTGGATTGTCTCGCGATCATATTTGTAGACGAACGGGGACATGGCACGATGATAAATCGCTTCTTTCATCATAAGGAAAACATTCCTTTCTTTATAGGGGATGACATCATTTTACAACATCGGGAATCAAAGAAAACAGATGTTGCGAAAACGTTTGCTCAAGCAAAGGTTAATAAAGCGTTTACATTTTGTCAATTGCTGAAACGCATAAAAAGTGAAGAATTGAGAACAAACATTTAAAAATTACATAAATGGGTCAACAGACGTAAAAAAAGTGTAAAAAAAGACTTGTAAAACGCTTTCACAACTGTATAATAAAAATTGAGGTGAGGATGCAAACGTTTTCACTACCGTGTCAATTTCGTAGCGGAGTTTTAAAATTGACGTGGTCGTGCGATTGCGCAAATCTGACCATACTATTTCCTTGGGGAGGTTTTTCATCATGAAGATGAAAAAAATGGTAGCAGGACTTTCAACAGCAGTATTCGCATTCGGTGCACTTGCTGCATGTGGTGGCGGAACGGACAACGGATCTTCTAACGAAGGTGGTTCTTCAAGCGAGAACAAACCTGAAAAGATCGTCATCTGGGAAGACATCGAAAAGTCTGAAACAACGAAAGAAGTTGCGAAGGCGTTCGAAGAAGAGCATGGCGTAAAAGTTGAAGTTGTCGAAGTACAGATGACAGATCAAAAAGACAAGCTCGCGCTTGACGGTCCAGCTGGAAAAGGTCCAGACATCGTGCTCGTACCACATGACCAGATTGGTACAATCGCAGACCAAGGTCACTTGGCTCCAATCGCTGACGAAGGATCGCTTGACGCGTTCACAGACGCTGCGAAATCAGCTGTCATGTTCGATGGCCAAGCTTACGGATATCCAAAATCAGTTGAGACACCAGTTCTCATGTATAACAAAGATTTGATGGCTGAAGCTCCAGCATCTATGGACGACCTTTACAAGTTGTCAAACGATGTAAAAGCTGACGGCGAGTACGGATTCCTTGCACTTTGGGATAACTTCTACTTCGCACACGGTGTTGTCGCTGGATTCGGCGGATACGTGTTCAAAGAAGACGGTGGCGCACTCGACCCAGCGGATATCGGTTTGAACAACGAAGGCGCAGTTGAAGGATTCGAATACATCGGTAAATGGTACGAAGAAGGCCTCTTCCCTAAAGGGTTGATCGGAGAGTCTGGCGGCCAAGCGATGGACCAACTCTTCACTGAGAAGAAAGCTCACTCAGTCATGAACGGACCATGGGCTGTAGCTGGTTACACAGATGCAGGCGTGAACCTCGGAGCGGCTCCAATGCCAACACTTCCGAACGGTGAGCCAATCAAGACGTTCATGGGTGTGAAAACATATGCCCTTTCAGCTTACACAGAAAACCAAGAGTGGGCTGAAATGTTCCTTCAAGAGTTGACGAATGAAGAAAACGCATTGGCAATGTTTGAAGCATACAACGAGATCCCACCAGTAGCAGCACTCGAGTCGAACGAGACAATCACGTCGAACGAAGTTGCGAAAGCGGTATTCGACCAAGCAACAAACGCAATCCCAATGCCGAACATTCCTGAAATGGGACAAGTCTGGGAGCCAATGGCTCAAGCGCTTCAGCTTGTAGCAACTGGTAAACAAGATGCACAAAAATCTGCAGATGATGCAGTGAAAGTCATCGAACAACAAATCCAAGCGAACAACCAATAAGGAATTGAGATGACGGGGTACGCCACATGGCGTTCCCCATCATTTTCTAGCATTGAGCAAACGTTTGCTTGATTGATTTGCTCAAATCGAAAGGAGAAACTGAGGATGGCTGCAATTGCGAACCCTAAATCACCGGACCAACGCCCGGACAAGCCTACAAACCATGCTCGGAACGCGGGACTACTTTCCATCATTCCGGGACTCGGACAGTTATACAACAAACAATACGCGAAGGCGGTAGCGTTCTTTATCGTCGTCGTATCTTATTTTGCCGTAAACTATGATCTATTTTTCAAAGGGGCGGGCGCCGGACCAGGTGACCGTGGAGGACTTTGGGGATTGATCACGCTTGGTGAAGTGCCAGGACCTCGTAACGACCACTCCATCTTCTTGATGGTCGAGGGGATTGTCGCGTTAATTTTACTTTTCTTCGGAATCGCGTTCTATGTTTGGAACATTCGTGACGCCTATCGTGTCGGTCGCGCTCGTGATCAGCATCTAAACCTTCCATCGTTCCAAATGCAACTTCGCAACTTGCGTGACCATGGATTCCCATACTTAATGTTAATCCCATCACTCATTTTGTTAGTGTTTACAGTTATTCTTCCATTGATCTTCACGTTCTTGATCGCCTTCACGAACTATCGCTATAACAACGCACCACCAGCGAAACTCGTCGAATGGGTCGGATTCGAGAACTTCACGCGTATCTTTGAAATTGATATCTTCCGTGACACATTCGTCGGAGTACTCGGCTGGACGCTTGTCTGGACGGTCGCTTCAACGACAGGTGTCATCGCGATCGGAATCTTCCTTGCGGTGCTCTTGAACCAAGAAGGACTTCGCTTCCGTCGTTTGTTCCGTTCAATCTTGATTCTTTCATGGGCGGTCCCAGCATTCATCACGATCTTAATCTTCCGCTCGATGTTCAACGAGTCGTTCGGGGTGTTCAATACGACAATCTTACCGGCGCTCGGTCTTGACCCAGTCAACTGGATGACCGATCCGACGGCGACACGTACGGCACTCGTTCTCATTCAATGGTGGCTCGGCTTCCCGTTCATCATGACGCTCATGACGGGTGTGCTTCAGTCGATTCCTGGTGACTTGTATGAAGCGGCGACAATTGACGGAGCGACGATCTTTGATAAGTTCCGCTTGATCACATTGCCGATGCTCTTGTTCGCAACTGCACCGATCTTGATCACGCAGTTCACGTTCAACTTCAACAACTTCAACATCATTTATCTCTTTAATGGCGGTGGCCCTGCTGTACCTGGACAAACGGCCGGCGGTACCGACATCTTGATTTCTTGGATTTACAAATTGTCTCTCGGTGCCAACCCGCAATACGGACTTGCGGCTGCGATCACACTCATCTTGTCATTCTTCATCATGACGCTTGCCGTGATCCAGTTCCGTCGGACAAAATCTTTCAAAGACGAGGATATGATCTGATATGAAAAAACAAAAACGAATCAATTTGGCGATCTCGTATGTCATCTTGACGCTTGCGTCGATCATCATTCTCTATCCGATGCTTTGGGTTGTCGGCACATCGTTCAACCCAGGGCGTACGATTACGTCAACGATTATTCCAGCAAATCCTACGTTCATTCACTACAAAAACTTGTTTGACCTAACGATTTCGGATTATAGTTTATGGTATGTGAACACGTTGAAAATCGCTTTCATCACGATGGCACTCTCAGTCGTCTTGGTGACGATTACCGGATACGTCTTCTCACGTTACCGCTTCGTCGGACGGAAGAACTCGCTCGTCTTGTTCCTCGTCCTTCAAATGGTGCCACAGTTCGTTGCGATCATCGCGATTTATGTGTTGCTCAACATGCTCAACCTTCTTGACACACATACAGCGCTCATCTTGCTCTATGCGGGTGGTGCGATTCCGATGAACACGTACTTGGCGAAAGGGTACTTCGACACGATTCCGAAAGAACTTGACGAAGCAGCCCGCATGGATGGTGCTGGTCACCTCCGAATCTTTTGGCAAATCATCTTGCCGCTCGCGAAGCCGATTGTCGCAACGATTGCTCTCTTTAACTTCATGGGACCATTCAACGACTTTATCTTGGCATCGCTCGTCCTTCGTTCACCAGAGAAACAAACATTGGCAGTTGGTCTTTACAACATGATTTCGAAACAGTTCGATAATAACTTCACGTTATTTGCGGCAGGTGCAGTTCTATCAGCCCTTCCAATCGTCATCTTGTTCTTCATGTTCCAACGCTACTTCGTTTCTGGCCTCACAGCGGGTGGTACGAAAGGATAATACTCGTAAAAGGAGGAAGCGATATGAGGCGAGGCGTCGTGCTCGTGCTCCTGTCGCTTCTTTTGTTTCCGACCGTCGTCGGAGCAAAGGAAGCCGCTACTTGGGAACAAGAACGCATGTATTTTATTATGGTCGACCGATTTGTTGACGGAAATCCGGACAACAATGAACAGGTGGACAAAGATGATCCGAAAGCATTTCACGGTGGTGATATCCGTGGAATCATTGAGAAGCTCGATTATATCGAATCACTCGGCTTCACATCGATTTGGCTGACGCCCGTTTTTGAGAATATGCCGGACGGCTATCACGGGTATTGGATTAAAGATTTCTATAACATCGATCCACAGTTTGGAACGAAAGAGGATTTACAGGAACTCGTTCAGGAAGCGCACAAGCGAGATATGAAAGTCATTCTCGACTTCGTCGTCAACCATGTCGGTCCGAACCACCCGTGGGTGGAAGAAAAGCCGGAATGGTTCCATGAACAGTTACCGATTGTATTTTGGAAAGACCAGGAGCAAGTCGAGACGCACTGGTTGTTCGACTTACCTGACTTCAAAACAGAGGATCCGGAAGTCAAATCGTATTTGATTGATGCGGCGAAGTACTGGATCGAAGAGACGGACATCGACGGCTATCGCCTCGATACGGTTCGTCACGTCGATAAAGCATTCTGGAAAGACTTTGTTGAAGGTGTGCGGTCGGTCGACCCAGACTTTTACTTACTCGCCGAAGTGTTCGACCCAGATCCGCAATACGTCGCGCAATATGACGATCTCGGGTTCAACAGCATCACAAACTTTACATTTTATGACCGTGTGTCGAAAACGATGACGCAACAGCAAGCGAACGTCGACGAGATTGACGTTGCCGCAAGCTATGCCGAAACGTTCTTCAACGACCCGAATCAGATGGCGACATTCCTCGATAATCACGATGTCGAACGCTTCATGCATATGGCAGAACTCGGTGGTGTGGAATCGGCGGAACGACGCTTACGCCTCGGTTTGTTCGCGCTTTATGCGTCACCTGGTATGCCGATCGTCTTCCAAGGGACAGAAAATGCGCAGACCGGTGGAGCCGACCCGGCGAACCGTGTCATGACGGAATTCCCGGGAAATGAGGAGTTGCATGAATACGTCGCGACCATGAACCGCATGCGGGAAGAGTATCCGGTCTTTGCGACAGGAGAGCAACGCATGATCGCCTCGGAAGATGGGATGGCTGTCTTCGAACGGAAAGACGGAGATGACGTTGCGCTCTATGCAATCAACATGAATCGTGACGATCGAGAGATTGAGATCGATGTCAGTGAAATCGGGGAAGATATGAGACTTCGTGGTCTTTTATTCTCACAACTGGTCACAGATCAGCGCGGAACGTTTACAATTGAACTATCTGGTGAAAGTGCGAACGCTTACATCGTTGAGGAATCTTCGGTCAATCCGTGGATGATGGGCTTGCTCGTCGTAACGATTCCGATTTTCTTGACTGGTTTGGTCATGTGGAAGCGCCGCAAATAAAGACATGAAACGCCGCAAGGCACGAATCGAACTCACGGAAGCAGGGGGGAACACCATGCAAATCACAATCAAAGATGTGGCGAAGCACGCGAACGTCGCGCCGTCGACAGTCTCTCGCGTCATCGCCAACAGCCCAAGAATCAGTCAAAAGACAAAAGAACGGGTCAGAAGTTCCATGGAAGAGCTCGGGTATCATCCGAACATTCATGCGAGAAGTCTCGCTAACCGCTCGACGCAGTCGATTGGTCTCGTCATGCCGAGCGCGGCAACAAAGACACTTCAAAACCCGTTCTTTCCAGAAGTGCTACGAGGAATTAGCACGAAGGCGCACCAGAATGGATACTCGCTTTATATGACGACCGGCGTGACAGAAGAAGAAGTTTTGTCCGGTGTGATCGAGATGGTTCAAGGACGCCGTGTCGACGGTGTCATCGTTCTTTATTCACGTGAAGACGACCAAGTCGTCCAATACTTACGTCAAACGAAGTTTCCGTTCGTCGTGGTCGGGAAGCCGTTCGGGGACGCTTCTTCTATCACTTACGTCGATACGGATAACTATTTGGCTGGTCGTGAAGTGACGAAGCACCTTTATAACCTAGGTCATCGTCGTATCGCCTTCATCGGGGGCTCGGATAAACTCGCCGTAACACAAGATCGTCGGAACGGGTACGCGACGGCTCTCATGGAAGCAGGCATCCCGGTATGCGAAGATTACATCGCCCGGGCCGAATTCATGACAAAGGGTGGCGCGAAGGCTGTCCGTGAGTTGTTGCAAAACGAGGAACCACCGACAGCTGTCGTCGTAAGTGATGATATGATGGCACTCGGTGTCATCAGTACGTTAAGCGAGATGGGGCTCAAAATCCCAGAGGACGTCGCGGTCGTTAGTTTCAATAACGTTTATATCGCGGAGCACTCGAACCCGCCGCTCACGTCGGTCGAAATTAACATCTTCGGTCTCGGTTTCGAGGCGACGAATTGCTTGATCGAACAAATCAGTGATAACGCTCCACCTTATGGGAAGCGTGTCATCGTGCCACATTATTTGGTCGTCCGCCAATCATGTGGGCAGAAGAAGAGTAAAGCGACGGAAACATTAGAATCGAATTCTTGATTGATCAGACGATTTCGCCATAGCGGAGTCGTCTTTTGCATATCCTTTTGATTGAAGCCTCATGAAGTAGGGAACAAGTTTCACGAAGGAATCGAAATCGAAAGGATGGATAGAGATGAGTGAAAGACGATTTGTCGGAACATTCGATACGAAAGAAAGCCTACTGTCTAAGATCAATGAGCTGAAAGAGAGTGGGTATGATGAAGGGGAACTATTTGTCGTAACGGAGCGGGATGAAGCCGTTCACGTTCTTAAACGAGAGACGAACCTAAACGTAGAAGAAGGTGACACATCTTGGTTAGACAACCTCAACGGAGGGGGAAGAGAGGATCGGGATACGAAACAGGCGCTCACCGATTTAAGGATCGCGGACGACGAAATCGAACAGGCGCATTCTACAATCAAACAAGGGGGATATGCACTTGTCATCGACGAACCTGATACCGGATTCAATGATGGGCGAAGTGCGGTATTCGAGGGACACGAAGCGAATGCGGTGTTTGGTGATAATCCGGAAAATGGACAGAAAGATTAATTGAAACCGTCTCGATGAGAGGCGGTTTTTTTGATTGTAAAATGTGATGAAAAAAAGAAAGAAAAAGTTTTATGCAAACGATTGCATTCTCGTTTCAGTTGTGTAAAATGAAAGGTGAGATTAAATACAGCGCTTTCATAGACAAACGGTTGCATGAACTAGTTGTCCGTCGAAGGTAGCCTTGTAGAGAAAAAAGGAGTGGCAGACAGATGAAACGATTGTTTGCAGTCGATGAATGGAAAGTAACAGAGGAAGGTCTTCACCCGAAAGAGAACCGTCTTGCAGAATCCATCACATCGCTCGGGAACGGGCATATGGGGATGCGAGGAAACTTTGAGGAAGATTACTCGAATGATACGCACCAAGGATTCTACGTGGCGGGCGTCTACTACCCGGATAAAACACGTGTCGGTTGGTGGAAGAACGGATACCCTGAATACTTTGCCAAAGTGTTGAATGCGACAAACGTCATCGGTCTCCGCGTGGTCATCAATGGTACACCGGTCGACTTGGCAAAATGGGAAGTGAAAGATTTCACTCGCGAGCTCGACATGCAGCGTGGTGTCCTCACACGGACGTTCACCTTGATGAACGGGACAGAAGAGACGAAAGTGCAAGTCGTCCGCTTCTTCTCGATCGTGGATAAAGAAGTCTTGGCAATCCGTTACAACGTCACACCAGTCAACTACGAAGCAAAAATTGAGTTCACTCCATATTTAGATGGCGATGTCGTCAACGAAGACTCGAACTACGATGAGAAGTTCTGGCTTCCGGTCGACCGTGGTGTGGAAGAGCGTTTCGCTTTCGTTACGACGAAGACGAAGAAACTCGACTGGCATGTCACGGCATCGATGATTGCGGACGTCGAAGGTGCTCGTTGTGAAGTGCTTGAAGCGACAGATTTGTTTGTTGCCAATAAATTCACGGTCAACGTAACGGCCGGTGAGACAGCGACAGCCTACAAGTATGTGTCGGTCGTCACGAACCGCGACCACGAGGTTGAAGCATTGCAGTCAGCTGGGATGACACGTGTCGAAGCGGCGTTTGAAAAAGGATTTGAGACACTTCTCGCTGAACAGACGGAAGCATGGCTCGCACGCTGGGAAGATGCGGATGTTCGCATCGATGGAGACATCGAGGCACAACAAGGAATCCGTTTCAACATCTTCAACATGTATCAAACATATACAGGTGAAGATTCACGTCTTAACATCGGTCCAAAAGGATTCACAGGTGAGAAGTACGGCGGTGCGACGTATTGGGATACTGAAGCCTACTGCCTGCACTTCTATTTGGCGACAGCCAAACCAGAAGTCTCATGGAACTTGCTCAAATACCGTCACAATCAACTGCCACAGGCAAAAGAGAATGCTATGAAGAATGTCGGTATGGAAGGCGCGCTTTATCCGATGGTCACGATGAATGGGGAAGAGTGCCACAACGAGTGGGAAATCACGCATGAAGAGATTCACCGTAACGGTGCGATTGCCCATGCCATCTTCAACTATACGAACTTCACAGGCGACAAGTCGTACCTTGGACAATACGGATTGGAAGTATTGGTCGAGATCTCGCGTTACTGGGCTAGCCGCGTCAACTTTGTCCCGCACAAAGACGTGTATATGATCCTAGGCGTCACAGGTCCAAACGAATATGACAACAACGTCAACAACAACTGGTATACGAACTTGATCGCCGCATGGACGCTCGAATATACGCAGGAAGTGTACAACTACTTGAAAGAAGCAGAACCTGCACGTCTCGAAGAGCTCGTGTCGACACTCGGCATCACGGACGCTGAACTTGCGAAGTGGGCGGACATCCAAACGAAGATGTATTATCCAAAAGATGATCTCGTTCCAGATGTCTTCATGCAACAGGACGGATTCATGGATAAAGAGCAGATTTTGGTGAAAGACCTCGATCCGAAACATCTTCCACTCAACCAAAACTGGTCATGGGATCGCATCCTTCGTTCGAACTTTATCAAACAAGCTGACGTCCTCCAAGGACTCTATACGTTCGGTGACCGCTTCACGGTCGAACAGAAACGTGCAAACTTTGACTTCTACGAGCCACGCACGGTTCACGAATCGAGCTTGTCACCATGTGTCTACTCGATCATTGCGGCAGAAGTCGGTTATGAAGACAAAGCGGTCGAATTGTACCAACGTTCGGCGCGCCTTGACCTCGACAACTATAACAATGACACGGAAGACGGATTGCACATCACGTCGATGGTCGGTTCGTGGATGTCCATCGTTCATGGGTTCGCTGGAATGCGCATTCAAGAGGATAACCTCTCGTTCAGCCCGATGACTCCGAAAGATTGGAACGGTTACTCGTTCAATATGCTCTGGCGCGGCCATCACTTGACGGTCACATCATCACGTGAACAAGTGACAATCAAGCAAACAGGTGGTACAGACGTGACAATCCATTTGTATGGAAATGCGGTAACGGTTCCTGCGAATGAATCGATTACAATCGAGACAGTGAAAGCGTGACCAATCGTTTCATACGAACAAGCCGACCTCGGTCGGCTTGTTTTTGTGTGAAAAACTTATCGGATTTCCTGCATATTTGCTGTATGCAGCATGAATAATCTATGTTATCTTGATTCTTAGCTATTTTGAGAAAGGGGAGTTGAAGCTTGACGGAAGCCGTTAAAGAACATACACGAATCGGGGTTGTCTCGATCATCGGAGGATTGTTCGTTGCCTTATCCATGACATTATTTTTAATTCCAGCTGGCGTCTATTCGACAGGATTTACGGGTCTTGCCCAAATCTTGACGAAATTGTTAGAGGGTACACCGCTTGAATTAGGGGAAGGACTCTGGTTCTTTATTCTGAACGCACCACTGCTCGTCGTCAGTTATTTTATGCTCGGGCGGAACATGATGATCCATACGCTGGTCAGTGTCGCCTCGGTCACGTTGTTCATTCGTTTGCTTCCGCAATCGCAGCTTCTCTCGGACGATCCACTTTTGAACGCTGTATTTGGCGGTGTGCTCTTGGCAATCGGCTCTGGCATCACGATTCGGTATGGAGCCTCGACGGGTGGCTTTGACATCGTTGCGCTGATTCTCGCGAAGTTTACGAACAACTCGGTTGGGGTCTATCTCTTCTTGATGAACATGATGATTGCCCTCGCAGCAGGTGCCTTGTTCGGATGGCCGACAGCGCTTTATACGATCGTCTTCTTGTATGTGACGTCAAAAGTCATCGATGAGATTTACACGAATACACAGCGTCAAACGCTCTTCATCGTGACGAATCACCCGGACGAGGTGACAAAGGAACTACATCAACACGTGTTCCGCGGGATCACGCTCATGCCGGCAATCGGGACATACTCGAAAGTCGAGAAAGCGACGCTCATGATGGTCGCGCAACGACACGAGGTGCGTGAGATCACGCGCATCTGTAAGGATGCAGACCCATCGGTTTGGATCAATATTTTACCGACAGAGGACGTCGAAGGGACGTTCCGTCGCTAAACATGAATGAATCACAAAAAGCACCGACTTTTCTAAGTCGGTGCTTTCGTTATGCCTTGATGCCAAGTCGCTCTTCTAAGAAGAGGGCGATCCCGTCATCCATATTTGAAGCCGTCACTTCGTTGGCTACATTCTTCAATTGGTCGATGGCGTTCCCCATCGCGACACCGGTACCGACATAGTCGAGCATCTCGAGGTCGTTCTCTTCGTCACCGAACGCGATAATGTGCTTCCGGTCAATGTTTAAGTGCTTCGAGACCTCTTGAAGCCCAAGTGCCTTCGATGTGTTTTTGCTCATGACTTCAATCATATGTTCGGGCATACGCCACTGACGGTTCAATACCGCCTCCGCATGAATGTCGTCGAGTTGGGAGCGGACGTGCGCGACGTGATCTTTTGTCGCATGAATCAATAAGGACGTCGGCTCGTCCTGCAAATGCTTCAACAAGTTACCTGATGTGACGCTGAGCGCACGTTCTGCATACGGACTATAGAACTCTTGCGGGTCTTTTTGGAAGTACACGTGGTCCGTCACTTCGACGACGATATTGTGTGCCTTCGTATCCGCTACTTCTTCAATGATGTCATGGGCGGTCTTGAGCGGAATCGGTCGGTGTGTCACCGCATAATTCGCATCTTTCGGGTGATGTACGAGCGCACCGTTGAAGTTGACGAGTGGCGTCGTCAATCCCATTTGCTCATAGTACATGATCGAATGGCGCTTTGGACGCCCTGTGGCGATCATGACTTCATGACCAGCTTCACGCGCTGCTTGAAGAGCGCGGAGGTTTCGTTCGCTGATTGTTTTATCATCTCTTAATAACGTTCCATCTAAATCGACTGCGATTAAATAACGTGACATCAGTCATCCTCTTTTCTTCACAATGATGTTTCTACGACCGTATCACATTTTTCGATTTGACGGAAAGAATATACAATCGAAGTCGCATATTCTATTCGAACAATGCTATACTAATGTCGTATGAATTTTTACGAATCATCTGTGAGATGGAGGGGACGTTCAATGCGTTATTTAGTGACATTGATCTGGGCGATTGTGCTCTCAAATACAGCGGTATTTATCATTTCTGCCGTTGATGGTGTAGAGTTCAACGCGATGCTCGCGACAGGATTTGGCGTGGCCATCACAATCTTCGTTGCAATTCTCGATGTCTTGAATCAAGACATGGGAATCAGCGACGTTGCACAAGAGAAGTAAGCCGTCTACAATCAAACTGACTCGTGCATGAGTCAGTCTTTTTTCTTTATCCAACATAGAGGAGGATCACACATATGAAAAACCCTGAAAAACGCGCGAATTTTATCACGTTCGCCATTATCGGTGCGATTATCGTCATCGGAATCGGTTTGTTGTACTTTTTAAATGGAAACAATACTGACGATGGTGTCAACGCCGTCACAGCAGATGAATTGCAACAACAATTAGACCAAGATGGTGAAGTCGTCGCTTACTTCTGGCAAACGGGCTGCGAATACTGTGAGCAAGTGAAGCCTTATGTCGAACCCCTCATCGAAGAATATGATGCGGTCTCGATCAACTTGGCTGACCATAACGTATGGACGACGTATGGGATTGAAGGTACGCCGACTATCATCCGATTTGAAGATGGAAAAGAGGTCGGTCGCATTGAAGGAGCGGTCTCTGAACAACAATATGAGACGTTCTTTAAAAATGAGGAGGCCAAAGAGGAATGAAGCGTCGTTTCTACCAAACGTTATTTGAGCTGAACGCCTCGCCTTGGATCGCCACACGCCTCAAGCGTTTCGCAGAATCAGATGTGAGTCGTCACTTGATTCCATCGTTTGCAAAAGTATATGACATTGCGGTAGAAGAGACAGAGCAACCGCTTGCTGCCTATCCATCATTGCATGCGTTCTTTACCCGTCACTTGAAGCCTGGAGCACGTACGATTGATGAGTCGTCTGATACTCTCGTATCACCGTGTGATGGAAAGCTATCGGTCATCGAATCGATTTCAGAAGACAGTCGTTTCGAGGTGAAAGGTCAGTCGTATACGCTTGCGGAGTTACTCGGTTCTCAACAAGAAGCAAGACGTTATGCAGGTGGGACAGTCGTCGTTCTCTACCTCAGTCCGCGCGATTATCACCGCGTCCACACACCGCTCTCTGGTCGTGTGCTCAGTCACTATGAGCTCGGGGACCGTTCGGCACCGGTGAATGAAATCGGATTGACGGAGACTGTTCGACCGCTCTCACGCAACTACCGTCGCGTGACGCGCTTTGACAGCCCAGCCGGAACGTACGAACATATCATGGTCGGTGCCTTGAACGTCAACACGATTGAGTGGACGCTCGAAGGAAACCAGGCGGGCAAAGGAGAAGAGGTGGGATACTTCTCGTTCGGTTCGACCGTCGTTCTTTGTTTTGAGAAGGATACGATTCAAATGGACCGTGAAAAGATCGGTCCGGTTCGACTCGGTGAAGTCATCGGGACAATCAAATCCAACTAATTTTGTGTCAATTTTCTTCCGACCGAACGATAGACTAGTCGTTTGGTCGGTTTTCGTTTACCATAGAAGGGATATCAATACTTGTATAAGTAGTTGAATCGTTTAGCTAATTGGAGGAATTTTACGTGTTTAATCGACTTTATCCGAAACAGTTCGTCGCGTCTGTGTTTGACATCGACCTACAAGAATTGAAAGACCGTGGGGTGCGCGTCATTTTGACGGACCTTGATAATACACTCGTGGCGTGGGACGTCCCACATGCGCCAGAGCTTTTACTGATGTGGCTTGAAAAAGTGAAATCATACGGTTTCGATGTGATTGTCGTATCAAATAATAACGAGAATCGTGTACGAACATTTACGGAGCCGCTCGGCCTTCATTATGTCGCTCGTGCTAGAAAACCATTACCATCTGGATTTAAAGCGGCACTCTCGAAATATGGGTACTCGCCGAAGGAAGCCATCTTCTTAGGGGACCAGCTGTTCACAGACGTTCTCGGGGCAAACATGGCGGGCATTCATGTCATTCATGTGCAACCGGTCGTCAAAACGGACGGACTCGTCACGAAATTTAACCGGATGCTCGAAAAAGTGGTCTTCGCCCATATGAAGCGTCGTGGGAAGTATGTATTGATCACGAAAAAAGTGGAAGAACTTGCCGTTGACGCACAACGGGCAAAAGTCGCGGTCGCTGAAAAAATCGGTGAGGCCATGCATCCACGTTCCGAAGATTCACATAAAAAAGATGAATAAGACCTCGAACGCACAGGAAGAAGGAGGCTGCCCATGTACGGCGAGCAAGGCGTCGGAATTAACGCTTCAGGAGTAGCAGCGAGGTGCTACGGTGAATGAAGAAGGGGAAACCTGAACGGCAGTAAGTATAACTATGGAAGAAACAAAACGATATTGCGCTGGGTGCGGCGTAGCCATCCAAACGGAAGACCCGAACGGGGTCGGCTATGCACCGAAATCGGCACTTGACCGTGAGATTGTCATTTGCCAACGTTGCTTCAAATTGAAGCACTATAACCAAGTTCAAGATGTGGAGTTATCAGATGATGACTTCTTGCGCATCTTGAATGGTATCAGTTCAAAAGAAGCACTCGTCATCAAAATCGTCGACATTTTCGACTTCAATGGCAGTTGGCTTCCGGGTCTTCAACGCTCAGTCGGATCGAACCCGGTACTGTTAGTCGGAAACAAGGTCGACTTGTTACCGAAGTCGGTCAACCCGAACCGGATGGCGAACTGGATGAAGGCAGAGGCAAAAGAACTCGGCTTGAACCCAATCGACGTTCATTTGATCAGTGCGAAAAAAGGACATGGCATCGATGAACTCGCTGAAAAGATTGAGTACTACCGCAAAGGCAAAGACGTCTTTGTCGTCGGTTGTACGAATGTCGGGAAGTCGACACTCATCAACCAGGTGATCAAACGTTTCGGTGAAGAGGATGAAGCCATCATCACCGTCAGTCATTTCCCGGGAACGACGCTTGACTTGATCGACATTCCGCTCGACGATGATGCGAACTTGTACGACACACCAGGAATCATCAACCGTCATCAAATGGCACACTATGTCGATGCGAAAGATTTGAAGACGATCACACCGAAGAAAGAAATCAAGCCGCACGTGTTCCAGTTGAATCCGCAGCAGACGCTCTATTTCGGCGGATTGGCACGTTTAGATTATCTTGAAGGAAATAAGCGATCGTTCGTCATTTATATGTCGAATGAATTGAAAGCACACCGTACGAAACTCGAACGTGCCGATGAGCTCTATGACCAACATATTGGGAAGATGCTCAACCCGCCGAATGAGAAGACACTCGAAATCTTACCGCCACTCGTCCGTCATGAGTTCAGCTTACGGGACGGCGTGAAAACGGATATCGTGTTCAGTGGTCTCGGTTGGGTCGCGATTCACGGAAAAGGTGGCCGTATCGCAGCATGGGCTCCAAAAGGCGTCGCAGTCACACTTCGCGAGGCGCTCGTATGAATCTGGCCGTCATCGGTCACCCGATTGCTCATTCGCTCTCTCCCCAACTGCACGAGCAGTGGTTGAGGGCGTCTGGGCTTTTCGGGCGTTATGAGGCCATCGATGCCACACCAGATCAACTCCCAGCCTTATTTGCGGCAATGCGAGAAGGGGACTGGGATGGATTCAATGTCACGATTCCCTATAAAGAGGTGGTCGTTCGGTATCTCGATGACCTTGACGAAGCGGCGAAACATGCTGGAGCCGTCAATACGGTGTATAAACGAGACGGGCGACTTATCGGGACGAATACGGACGGGGCAGGTCTTGTCCAAGCGCTGATGCCATACACAGACTTTACAGGGCGTGTCCTGATTGTCGGTGCCGGAGGAGCGGCTCGGGGGATTGTCCAAGCTCTCCCGACGCGTGACGTGACGATTGTCAATCGAACTGTGGAACGGGCAAAAGCGCTCGCCGACACGTTCGGAGTCGTCTACACGACGTTTGATGAGATGGACGTCTCTCGATTTGATGTCATCATTCAGACCACTTCTGTCGGGATGGACGAGAGATCGACACCACTTTCATTGGAAGGATTACGACAAAACACGGTCGTTTGTGATATCATATATCGTCCACTTGTCACCCCGATGCTTCAAGAAGCGAAACGTCGCGGAGCCAAAGTTGTGACAGGTGTAGCCATGTTCGTCGGGCAGGGCGCGCTCTCGTTCGAGAAATGGACGGGCGTGAAACCGGACGAAACCGTTGGAAAAAAGTTAATCGAAGGATTATTGGAGGAATAATATACTATGTTATCAGGTAAACAAAAACGCTTTTTACGCGCAGAAGCGCACCATCTTTCACCAATCTATCAAGTTGGGAAAAATGGAGTCAGCGAAGCGATGTGTAAAGATATCGCGGACGCACTCGAGAAACGTGAATTGATTAAAGTTCAAGTACTTCAAAACTGCATGGACACGCCTAAAGATGTCGCTGGTGAGTTAGCTGAAGGCACACAGGCTGAAGTCGTTCAAGTGATTGGAAAAGTCATCGTCTTGTACAAAGAGGCGACCGAGAAAGAAAATCGCCAAATCAAACTCCCATGAGCCGGATCGGCTTGATGGGCGGAACGTTCGACCCGCCGCATCTCGGACATCTGTTAATCGCGGAACAAGCGCGTGAACAGCTTGAACTTGATGAGGTGTGGTTCCTGCCGGCTGCGATTCCACCACATAAGGTCGGATTCAGCTCGGCAGACCACCGAATCGAGATGACGCGACGCGCCATACAAAATCAGTCCGACTTCAAGTTGAACTTGATTGAGTTTGAACGGAGTGAGCCGTCTTATACGGTCGAGACGATGAAACGGCTGATCGAACAGTATCCGAATGATGAATTCTACTTTTTGATTGGTGCCGATTCACTCGTTTCGCTCGAATCCTGGTATGACTATGAGACGCTCATCCGTCTTGTCACGTTCGGTGCGGTCGCACGGCCAGGGACACGTTATTTGATTCCGGAGAAAGCAGACGTCCACGCGATTGACATGCCGCAACTCGAGATTTCATCGACGGACATCCGGGAACGGGCGAAACGAGGCAAATCCATCAAATATCTTGTCCCGACGCCAGTCGAGGAGTATGTGAAGGAGCATAAGTTGTATGACGTTTGAAGAAGCGCACGAGTTGATTAAACAGACGCTGCCAGAAAAACGCTATATCCATACGCTCGGTGTCGTCGAGACGGCGGAACGCATGGCGATTCAATTCGGTGAAGAGGTCGAACAGGCTCGTCTTGCTGCCATGCTTCATGATTATGCGAAGTACTTTGACGTCGAAGAAATGCGTCGAGTCGTCGTGGAAGAAGGGTTAGACCCGAATCTACTTGAGTACGGGGACGAACTACTTCATGCGCCGGTCGGTGCGATTTTACTTTCCCGTCAATACGACCTGGATGACGCGGTGCTCTCGGCGATTCGGAATCATACGACGGGAGAGCCCGGGATGTCTCGGCTCGACCAAATTCTGTTCGTGGCGGATGCCATCGAACCGAATCGGAATTATCCCGGCGTCGACCGGTTGCGGGCAGAAGTGGAGCGTTCGCTCGAAGCGGCGGTTGTCGCGACACTGAAACAAACGATTGAATTTTTATTGAAGAAGTCGGTGCGTATTTTTCCACTGACGATTGAAACGTATAACGATTTTGTGAATATACCTTAGGAGGGTCAATATGACTGCAAGAGAAGAATTAGAATTGATTGTTAAAGCGGCTGACGATAAACGTGCCGAGGAAATCGTTGTACTCGACATGGAAGGGATTTCGCCAATCGCAGATTACTTCGTTATCTGTCACGGGAACTCGGAGAAGCAAGTCGAAGCGATCGCACGTGAAATCAAAGACGTTGCTGGCGAAAACGGCTTACCGCTCCACAAGTTCGAAGGAATGGACACGGCACGTTGGGTCCTCGCTGACCTTGAAAACGTCGTCGTCCACATCTTCCATCGTGATGACCGTGATTACTACAACCTAGAGAAATTGTGGGCTGACGCGCCACACGTCGAAGTGGAAGTCGGCTAATGGCTTACGAAGGATTCGCCTATGTATACGACGAGTTGATGAAAGACGCGCCGTATGATGAGTGGGTCGCTTTCGTGCGTCGTCACGTCCAAGATGGCGCGACACTCGCGGATGTCGGGTGCGGGACCGGGTCGGCGACGATTCGCCTCGCTGAACATTACGATGTCATGGGGATCGACTTATCCGAGTCGATGCTCGAAGTCGCACAAGAAAAGGCGCTCGAGGCCGAAATCGAGTTGCCGCTTTGGGAACAAGATATGCGTGAGTTGGAGTTACCGGAACCGGTCGATGCGGTGACGATTCTTTGCGACTCCCTTTGCTATTTGCGAGACGAGGCGGACGTGATTGATACGTTTGAATCTGTCTACAATCAACTCAAACCAGGCGGCTTGTTCATCTTTGATGTCCATGCTCCGAACAAGATGCAGACGCTCTTCAACCAAAAGACGTATGCGTCAAACGGAGAAGATTGCTCATATATTTGGTTTGCCGACCCGGGAGAAGCCCCGCTGTCGGTCGTTCATGACTTAACGTTCTTCGTCGCGCTTGAAGATGGGACGTATGAACGAATTGAGGAGACACATGAACAACGGACGTATGAACCAGGGCAGTACATGCAATGGTTGATTGGTGCCGGTTTCCATGTCAAATCGGTCACCTCTGATTTCACCGAACATGCACCAGGAGCGGATGCCGAGCGCATCTTCTTCGTTGCCCAAAAATAAGCAAATCCCCGATTCTGACGAATCGGGGATTTTTGTCGTTATGCTTCGTGGCTGAACTGCCACTGGACGCCGAACTGGTCTTCGAGCATGCCGTACGCCTTGCTCCAAAACGTCTCTTGAAGCGGCATCAAGACATGTCCGTTCACAGAGAGCGCCTCGAACTCACGATGGATGGCCTCGAGGTCGTCTGTGACGACAGCGAGCGTGACATTGTCCCCGAATGTGACCGGTCCGTCAGGCATCGCATCAGAAAACATGAGCGATGAGCCGTGAACCGAGAGTCGGGTATGCAGCACAAGATTGGCCATTTCACTCGGCACCGGTTGACCGTCTGGACCAGGTTGATCACCGAACGTCATAATGTCTGGAGCGGCGTGGGTGAACACATCGGCATAAAAGGTTACGGCGTCTCGACAATTCCCATTAAAGTTGAGATACGGATTGATCGGCATAGCAAGTTCCTCCTCGAATTCATAATATTAATTATAGAACGTATGTTCGTAAATAGCAAGAGAGTCCAACTAAATTCAATTGTGTGGTTGAACACGATTGAGAGTTGGGAATAGAGCATATAGAGAACAAACTAGACGAAAGAAGGCGAAGCATCATGAAGCTCACGAAAGGACGTATCCTCGAATTTGGATTCGTCTTGTTCATGGCGATCATACTTATCACATCAATCATTGAAGAATCATGGTTCGATGCGAGTGTAGCGGGGGCCGGAATCATTTCTGGGCTCATCCCGTTCTTCATTGAAAAGACGTTTAAAACAGAACTCGATGGCAAGATGAAGGTGGCGTATATCCTGTTCTTGTTTGCCTCCCAGTATTTAGGATCGATTGTCGGACTATACGGGAATGGATGGTGGGACACGTTCCTTCATCTCTTAAGCGGAATCTTTCTCGCATTCCTTGGATTCGACTTCTTCAGTAGGCTCGATGATGACATTCGGACCGAGATCCCGAAACGATTTTTGTTCGTATACATTGTCGTCTTTTCCATGGCTGGGGCGGCGCTTTGGGAGATGTATGAATTCACATCTGACGTCGTCCTGAACACGACGATGCAAGGGAACGGGAATGACGATACGATGGTCGACATCATCGCGGGGTCCCTAGGCGGTATCTTGGCAGCATTTTTCGTCGTGACGCTCCATCAACGTGAAAAATCCAAACAAAAGAGACATATGAAAAAAAGTTCGTGATTCACGAGCTTTTTATTTGTAATCATTCTAATCTTTGATTAATATCAATATTGTAATGATTATAAATAATGGGAGGCAATCATATGGATCAACACCGTCAACTAACTACTAACCAAGGCGTACCAATCGGGGATAACGCCAACTCCATCACTGCGGGTCGTCGGGGCCCGACGCTTCTCGAAGACTACCAACTAATTGAGAAATTAGCGCATTTCGATCGTGAACGAGTACCAGAACGTGTCGTTCACGCGAGAGGCGCAGGGGCGCATGGTGTCTTCACTGTAAAAAATAGTATGAAACGCTATACGAAAGCCGCATTCTTGCAAGAAGAAGGGCAAGAGACGCCTGTGTTTGCGCGCTTCTCGACCGTCATCCACGGATTAGGTTCACCGGAGACGCTTCGTGACCCACGCGGTTTCGCCGTCAAGTTTTACACGGAAGAAGGGAACTATGATTTCGTCGGAAACAACTTACCGGTCTTCTTCATCCGTGACGCGATTAAATTCCCGGACGTGATTCACTCGCTCAAGCCGGACCCACAAACGAATCTTCAAGACCCGGACCGCTTCTTCGACTTCATGTCGCTCACACCGGAATCAACGAACATGCTCGTGCATCTCTTCAGTGACGAGGGAATCCCAGCATCGTATCGCCACATGCGAGGGTCATCCGTCCATTCCTTCAAGTGGGTGAATGAATTCGGCAACACGGTGTACATAAAGATGCGCTGGGTACCGAAGCAAGGGATTCAAAACTTGTCGATGGAAGAAGCGGCGAAAATCCAAGCAGAAGACTTCAACCATGCGACACGTGATCTGTTCAACGCCATTGAAAATGGAGACTATCCGGAATGGGATCTATATGTACAGATTCTCGACCCAGCGGACATGGACAACTTTGACTTCGACCCGCTCGATGCGACGAAAGATTGGTTCGAAGATGTCATCCCGTATCAATTGGTTGGAACGATGACCCTCAACAAAAATGTCGATAACTTCTTCGCCGAGACTGAGTCTGTCGGTTTCAACCCAGGCGTCCTCGTACCAGGGATCCAGCCGTCAGAAGACAAGATGCTCCAAGGACGACTCTTCTCGTATTCGGATACGCAACGTTACCGCATCGGACCGAACTATCTCCAACTCCCGATCAATTGCCCGTTCGCTCAAGTCGCGAACAACCAGCGTGACGGGGCGATGCCGTTCAAGCAACAGACGAGCCCGGTCAACTACGAGCCGAACCGTTACGAAGACGCACCGAAGCCGAATGCGGACTATATCGAGACGCCGCAACCGATCACAGGCGTGACGGGTCGTCAGAAGATTGAGAAGACGAACGACTTCGGTCAAGCCGGAGAGGTATATCGTCGCTACTCTCAGGAAGAGAAGGATGCACTCGTTCGTAACCTCGTGGCGCATATCAAAGAAGTTCGTCACGAGAAGACCGTTCTCCTCTTGATCTGCAACTTCTATCGTGCGGACCGTGAACTCGGAGAGCGTCTCTCGAAAGAGTTGAACGTCGATCTCGCACCATTCTTGAATCAAATGTCGAACTAAACACGTAACCGCGGTCTTACACCGCGGTTTTTTTCTATGCGAAAAGACGCCTCTCTCGTGGAGAAACGTCTCGTTCGTCATAGTTATTCCCCGACCATCCCGTCACCGTCTCGGTCGTCCATGTATTGATACAGCCAATGGTCACGCGTGATCGGCATCTCGAATCCGGCGTTCTTTGCTTCTTTGATTGTCACTTGTCCGTTTCCGTCAAGGTCGATATCGGATAATTCCCGTTCCTCGACTGGTTCCGTCGTCACTGCAGGAGGGGAATCATCCGTCAATCCGAGCGATTCGTTCACTTCCTCCGGATCCACGTTATCATACGTATCGGTGACCGTATTGCCCCGTACGGTATACGTGTATTGGTAGCGGGAAGGAATCTGAGTCGTCGTGTTCGGATAGGTGATGATGGCTTCGAAGTCTTTCGCCCCGCCAGCCTTCCGGATGACATCTTCCATGAATGCCTGGTCGCCGTAACGGTTGAGTGCGCTGTTTTGTGGCGTGATGTTATAGGCGTTCGAGACACCGCCAAGTGAATCGGCGATGATATGGCCTTCGTCGAGGTTAGGGTCTTCGACACCCGGAACTTTCGCCTCGTCTGCATAATAGCGTCCTGAAGAATTGACGTCTTCGGTCTCGTCGTTTTGAAGAATGATCTCATCAGCAATCACGCGAACCAGTTGACCGTGTTCGTTCGTGAACGCCCAGTACTCTCGGTCGCCAAAGCCGATATCAACGACGACATTCGCCTCCCGTGTGCCGGACTGATCGCCGCCATCGACCTCGATCGTTGTATAGCCTTCAAATACATCGCCTTCAGATTTAGGGGGCTCGGTGGTTTGTTCCTCTTGTACAGGTTCCTTTTCCACTGTTTCTTCGGTTGACGTCGACGTCGAGACACTCACGTCGGCATCCGTGCAGCCTGAGAGGAATAGCACCCCAAGTAGGAATGGGATGTAAAATGGTATTCTTTTCATCTATATCGCTCCTTATTCGAAGTTACGCTATCGTATTTACTATGTAGCTTATAATGATAGCATAAGAAAACGAAATGTGAGCGTCCTCCCTTCAAAATGTGCCCGATGGATTCCTCTCATTTGTGGATTCAGATAGCTTATGCCAAGATTGAAAAAAAGGGGGAAGAACGTATGAACGAAGTGATTGAGACCTTATTGAACCACCGTTCCGTCCGCGATTTTACGGACGAGAAATTGACAGACAAACAAATCCAGACCATCGTCGAGAGCGCACAACGGGCATCGACGTCTAGCTTTATCCAGGCCTACTCCATCATTGGGGTGACCGATGAAGCGAAAAAGAAACGACTCGCTGAGATTGCGGGCAACCAGAATTACGTGGTCGAGAACGGTCACTTCTTCGTCTTTTGTGCGGATTTGCATCGCCATGAGGTGATTGGTGAACTGCAAGAAACAGAAGTGTCCGCAACACTTGAGACCGATGAGAAACTGCTTGTCGCTGTGATCGACGCTGCACTTGCCTCACAAAATGCGGCAGTGGCGGCAGAGTCGATGGGGCTCGGAGTCTGCTATATCGGTGGCATTCGGAACGACCTCTTTGCGGTGAAAGAAGTGCTCGCATTGCCGGAACGGGTCATTCCGCTCTTTGGCATGGCCGTCGGTGTACCGGCTTCAGTCGAAGATCAAAAGCCCCGTCTACCGTTCCATCATATCTACCATGAGAACGCATACGAGGCGAATCCAGAACGGATCAAACAGTCACTTTCGGATTACGACGCGTTGATCCATGATTACTACATGGTCCGGGGATCGAATCCGCGTAAAGACACGTGGACTGGCCAAATGGGACGCATGTTGTCGAAATCGACACGTCTTGACGTCAAAGACTTTTTGAAAGCACAAGGCTATTTGAAGCAATAAGATAAACCGCCGACAACTCTTTGTCGGCGGTTTTGTCATGTTCAATTCAATTGGGCGTCGAGCCAATTCTTGTCGATGGCACCAAATTGCTTCGCGATGATCACACCCGATTCATCGAGCACATACGTCGTCGGCATCGCTTGAATCCGATACGCATCTCCGACTTGGCCGTCACGGTCATAGACGACGGTAAATGCGTCTTCATACGGTTCGACGAACGAGACGGCATCGGCGGGGTCGCGTTCACTCGTCGTCGTGTTGACGGCGACGATGGTCACGTCATCTCGCTCTTTCGCGAACGCCGCCATATCCGGCATCTCCGCCCGACAAGGCGGGCACCAGGACGCCCAAAAGTTGACGACGACGCGCTGACCACGTAGTGAAGTTAAGTCGAATGTACTCCCATCGGTTCGCTGTAATTCGAACGAAGGGGGAATTTGCCCGATGTTCAAACCGGTCGACGCCGTCTCTGTCGTGACAGATTGTGTCGCTTTCTCTGGCAGGACAGCATTCACGACCGCGAGAACGACCAGGACTCCGACACTAATTTGAATCACTTTCTTTGAAGGGCGGGCGAGATAGACCGTCAATCCGAAGAGGACGAGGGCGATGACAATCATCCACCATTGAATCTGTCCGACCGCATATGACTTAAATAGCCAGATGCCGGATGCACCGCATACTGTCCAAAGAATGTTTCCACGAGTCGGTTCATGCATCCAGCGCCACGTCGTTCCGAGTAGCAGAAAAATGAGCATGGCGCTCCATAGATGAATCGGCTGGTCGGAAAGGTTCAAAATCGTCCCGTATACTGGAACCGCGAGTGTCATCCCGAACCAAATGAGGAGTCCGCTCAGCACCCAATACCCTAAAAGGTTCCGGTCGAGTCGATAGACGAACCAAAGGACGACAGCAGCCGCAATCCATTGAGACCATACGCCTCCTGTGGCGTAAAGAGCGAGCGATAGGTCACGTGTCGTCAACAGACCGATGACGATGGCGCTTCCTTTCCAGGCAAGAAAACCATAGAACCATGTCCCGATGACCGCTTCACGCTGTTTACTCGACAATCCGAGAAAGCGGAAGATGCCGTAAAGGACGGCAAGGCTTAGTAAAAAGATGAGTAAATCGAAACGAATGTTGAGTGGACCGATGGCGACCACGTCTTTCCCTCCTAAACAAAAGGCGCCCCTCTCGAAGCGGGCGCCATATTCATAGTCAGTATAGCATTACTTGATTTGTTGAGCGTTCAAGACAGTCTTCATCGCGCCGTAGCCACCGAGGATATTGTGGATATCTTTGTAGCCGAGCGATTGAAGGACACTTGCCGCCATGCGTGAGCGGACGCCTGACGCACAATGCACCGCAATCGTTTGGTCTGTCGGAAGACCTTCGTGGTCACGTGCGAGCTTACCGAGCAAGATACGTTCTGCCTTTTCGTAATGGCTCGCGTTCCATTCTGTCGCGTTTCGAACGTCGAGGACGAACACGTCACCTTTTTCAGCAGCTTCAATCGCTTCTTCTGCCGTCACGTCCGTATACGTTTCCGTCAAAAGTGATGCATCGAGTTCTTCGACTGGGACGATGAAGCGAAGACGGTCGAGACCGATTGATTGGAGGTCTGTTTGTACTTGATCGACGTTTTCTGCACTTGCGATAACCGTGATGTCTTTGTCGAAGTTGACGAGCCAGCCTGCCCAAGAAACGAACTTGTTGTTGTAAGGGATGTTGATTGTCCCTGGTACGTGACCATTTGCGAAATCTTCACCTTTACGTGTATCGACGACCTGTGTCTCTTCGACGAGTGTATCGAGCCGGTCCGACCCGACGACTTCAGGACGAGCGATGTCCGTCGTCTCTTGAATGCCTTCTTTGTTTACTTTCTTCATCATGGCGAAGTAGTTCGGCGGTTCTGGTTGATCCGTCGTCAATTCTTTGATGAAGGCATCTTTGTCCGTCATTTGAAGCGCCCAGTTCGTCGCTTTCTCGTAACCGACCGTCGATGTGGGGATCGCACCGAGTGCTTTCCCGCAAGCACTACCTGCGCCGTGTCCTGGCCAGACTTGAACGAAGTCAGGAAGTGCCATGAATTTTTTGAGTGAATCAAACATTTGTTCCGCACCGATTGCCGTCGTTCCTTTCACACCGGCTGCTTCTTCGAGAAGGTCAGGTCGACCGATATCTCCGACGAAGACGAAGTCTCCTGTGAAGATCCCCATCGGTTGTGTCTGGTTGCGGTCATAAAGAAGGAACGAAATATGTTCCGGTGTATGACCAGGTGTGTGCATGACTTCGAGTGTCACGTTTCCGATCTTGAACGTGTCGCCTTCTTTGACGAGTTGTGCGTCGATTTCTTTCGCGAATGCATACTTCCAAGAAGCATCACCTTCGTCTGATAGATAGGCTTTCGAACCTGTGCGCTTCGCGAGTTCGAGTGAACCGGACACAAAGTCCGCATGGATATGCGTCTCTGCCGTTGCGACGATGTTCATGCCTTCTTTTTTCGCTTCTTGAAGATAAGGCTCGATGTTACGGGCCGGATCGATGACGATCGCTTCTCCCGTCATTTGGCAACCGACCATATATGAAGCTTGTGCTAGTTTCTCATCATAAAAATAACGTAATAGCATATAAATTTCCCCCTATGAGTAAAGTAATCGTTTATTCGACTTCGCCTTGCCAGCTCATCATCCCACCGTCGACGTTCGTGACGTCGAATCCGAGTGAGTCAAGATAAGCAGATGCGTTCATGCTGCGTCCACCGGCTGCGCAAATGACGTGAATCGGTTTAGAGCGATCGAGCTCATCGACTTTTGCCCCGAATTCAGAAAGTGGTACGTTTTTCGCTTGTTTGATGTGACCTCCAGCATATTCATCCACCTCTCGTACATCGATGAGGTTGAGTGAGTCGTCAGCTTGAAGTAACGCTTCTAATTCAGTAGTCGTAATCGTCTTCATGAGTCTTTGATCTCCTTTTCATGGTTAAGGTTTTTGGCAACGAGAATGTTTCGTTGGCTTTAATATACCCCCTAAGGTATAATGGGCGCAAGTGAAAAGAATTGGAGGGGAAAATATGAAGAGGATTTCCTTATTTGTTGGGATTTTGGTTTTAATGGCGATTTTTATCTTTGTAATCACATCAGGAAAGGATGAAATTACGAAAATTGACGTTAAAACTCTACAAAACAAATTGGAAAACGAGGAAATAACGCTTCTTGACGTAAGAGAAGCGTCTGAATACGAGGGGGGGCATATCGAAGGGGCAGTGAACGCACCACTTTCTTCATTAGATGCAAACCAACTGTCGTATCCGAAAGACGAACCAATCTACGTCATTTGTCGAAGCGGTAACCGAAGTGCCCAGGCGGCTAGTCAATTACAGGCTGCTGGCTATACGGAAATCTATGACATATCAGGCGGAATGATGGCTTGGGAATCGATTGAATAAGTAGAGAATACGAGAGCAAATGGAGGAGTTTATATGGAGTTCGGGTTTATCATTACAATTTTTCTAATTGGATTTATCGGGTCGTTTATTTCAGGGATGGTCGGGATTGGTGGATCGATCATCAAGTATCCGATGTTGTTATACATTCCACCGATTCTAGGGTTTGCCGCTTTTAGCGCGCACGAAGTATCCGGAATTAGTGCCATTCAAGTCTTCTTTGCGACAATCGGTGGGATTTATGCCTATCGTAAAGGTGGATACTTAAACAAGCAGTTGATTCTCTACATGGGGGTGTCGGTATTAATTGGTAGCTTCATCGGTGGATACGGATCGACGATTCTTTCGGAAACGATGATCAATGTCGTCTATGCCGTACTCGCAACGATTGCCACCATCATGATGTTCTTGCCGAAGCCGAAAGTGGACGACATGCCGCTTGATCAAGTACAGTTCAACAAAGTGATTGCAGCAAGTTCAGCATTCGTCGTGGGAATTGCGGCAGGAATCGTCGGGGCAGCGGGAGCCTTCATTCTCATGCCGATCATGCTTGTCGTCTTACGCATCCCGACGAAGATGGCGATTGCGAGTTCCCTCGCCATCACCTTCATCTCGTCGATTGGCTCGACGTTCGGTAAAATCATCACCGATCAAATTGTCTGGGGTCCGGCCATCATTATGATTATCGCGAGCCTGATTGCCGCTCCAATCGGGGCGAATGTCGGGAAGAATATGAATACGAAAGCACTCCAATGGATTTTAGCGCTACTCATCTTAGCGAGTACCATCAAAATTTGGAGCGACTTAATCGCATGAAAAAATCACGACGCCTATTTTCTGGCGTCGTGATTTTTTACGTTACTTCGTAATGAAATAATAGAGAAGACCAAGTCCGATGAACGAGACAGGGAGCAAGATGATGTAGAGCCAAGATACCATCGACCAGCTCTTCTTTTGGCTGTACGTGGAGCGGTCTTTCCCGAGCCCGACCATGATGGTGAATATGAGTGCAATCAAACAAACGAGCAATGCTAATCCGATTGTGAGAGCCATAATATCACATCCTTCTTAAATGCTGTCACCTTCATCATATCGCATACAGTTGGGAGACTTTTGACAGAATGTTGAGGTTGTGTGACAAAGGTGAGGGAGAAGCGTCACACAAATCGAAATGCGTAAGAAAAAACCCTTTTGATTTTACGGAATCAAAAGGGTTTGATTGTTTATTCTGCAAACGTTTTACTGCGGAACATAAATGCCGTGATGAGATAGAAGGCGATGATATGAAGGGCGACATAGAAAATCGAGAAGCCCATCGTCGCGTCCATCGCTTTCATAAACTCTGGGTTGACGTCATAGATGGAAAGGTCTGTATGCAAGAAGACAATCCATTTCGCAAGCTCAGGTTTCCAAGCGACAAGAAGACCGCCGATGATACTTGAGGCGAAGTTTGCGAGTACCGTGAAACCGATGACGACGCCGACCGACTTGAAGACGACCGAGAACATGAGCGTCAAGAAGATGATGAAGATCGGTCCGCTCACACTGATGAGGATCGGACCGACGACATCCCATGTGACAGAGCCGTCTAACGTGAGTGAGAACCCGAACGCGACGACCAAGATAAAGACGAATTGGAGCAACATGACGAGGACGGCCATGACGAGCTTCGACAATAAGATGCGGTCGCGAGAGTACGGGCTCATCAACAGGTGTTTCAACGTATCAAATTTCAATTCGTTCCCGACCATCTCTGCCGTAAAGACAATCGTAAAGATACTCAAGAAAGCGATGGCACCCATCGTTGAAAATTCAAAGAACGATGCCGCTTCTGGTGTCCCTTCACCACTGGCCAATACAGCGTATACGATGAGGATGATTGCCGTATACACGCCTAGGGCGACGTATGGTTTAATCGTACGACGCCATTTCATCCATTCATTGCTGAGTAATGAACGCATTGTTCGTACCTCCTTCTTTTTTCGTCAATTTCAAGAATTGTTCTTCGAGCGACTCGTGTTTCATGCCAATCTGATAGACGGCGATATCGCGCTCGATTAATTGTTTCAGTAAGACCGGAATGTCTGTCTCTTGACGCGGTACGATAAACGACTCGGCAGACTGCTGGACGATTTTCACATCATCGAAGGCGAGTGCTGCGACGTCAAGTGCCTCGTTCATCTGCTCCTTGGCAACTTTACAGAGGATGACGCTGTCAGCCTTCGTCTGTCCGTCTTCCACTGACTTGATTTGTCCTTGGTCAATGATTGCGAAACGGTCGGTGATCAATTCCATCTCGCTCAATAAATGGCTCGAGATAAGGATGGCGATTCCGCGGTGGTCCGCAAGATGGCGTAAGTAATTCCGAAGGTCGGCGATACCGGCTGGGTCAAGACCGTTCGTCGGCTCATCTAAGATGAGCACTTTTGGGTTATGCAACAAGGCACGGGCAATCCCGAGGCGCTGTTTCATCCCGAGTGAGTACTGTTTGACTTTCATATCGAGCTTTCCGTCGAGTCCGACGAGGGCACCGAGTGCATTCAAGTCGACTTTTTTCAAGTTCGGAATCAAGTTCATCGCATGAATCAAGTTTTCCCGGCCCGTCATGTACGGATAGAATGCAGGATTCTCGACGATGGCCCCGATTCGGCTGAGCGCTTCTTGGCGGTTGTTCGCCACGTCATACCCATCGACTGTCACGGTCCCGTGCGTCGCAGGCATGAGGCCTGTGATGATTCGAATAGTTGTCGTCTTCCCGGCGCCGTTCGGTCCGAGGAATCCGAAAATTTCTCCTGGAACGACGTCAAAGCTGACATTTGTCAATACCGTTGCTTTTCCCATCTTTTTATGGACATTTTGTACGGATAACATGTGGTCACCTAGCTTTCTGTTAAGAGTAATAGTGTAATGCCTACACTCCCTATTACGGGGCTGTTTGAAATAAGGTTTCATCTTTTTTTGAAATTGTTGAAACAAATACATCAAGACACAATTTATCGATAAGCAAAACTTATTGAAATAGTATGGACGAATTGTGAATTTGTAAGGGTCTTTCTGCGACGAAAGGTGTAGTATGAAGTTGAGCGTAAGAGGCAAGATTTGGTTTTGTTCACCAGGGTAGGAGAAAGGTGAACTGCTTCGGGCTACATGTTAAAATGAAAGCGTTCACAGATTGAACGTTTAGGAATGGATAAGGGGGATTTATTCAATGGGAGAGTCGTCGAATGTTCACGAGAAATCGCAAGCATTTTATGGTCCTAACTTAGGCTACATCATTGAACTGTACGAACAATATTTGGAAGACCCATCATCGGTCGATGAAGAAACACGTCGATATTTTGACGAATTTGGGGCACCGGAAACGTCGTCACCGACAGAAGTGCCGGTCTCGGGTCCATCGTTTGATTTAGAGAAGGTCGTCTCGGCGACACGGCTCATCAACGACATCCGTGCTTTCGGTCATAAAGCAGCTGATATTTATCCACTAAAAGATCACCCGCGCGAGCAGGAACTATTCGAACTGTCACGCTATGATTTGACAGAAGAAGACTTAAAACAAATTCCGGCCCGCCTTTTATCAGACGATGCACCAAAACCAAACGCGAGCGCCTTAGAACTATTCCGTCACTTGCTTGACGTGTATACAGGAACGGTCGCCATCGAACTTCGTCATTTAGATGACATGGAAGAGAAGAAGTGGATCCGTCGTCAAGTCGAACAAGGGGCGTTACAGCAAACCTTCTCGAAAGAAGAAAAAGTCGAGTTGTTCAAACGTTTGGCTGAAACCGAACTGTTTGAATCATTCCTTCATAAAACATACGTCGGACAAAAACGCTTCTCAATCGAAGGATTGGATGCGATGGTGCCACTTCTCGATGCGATGGTCGGAGGCCTCATTTCGAGCGGTTCGGAACATATCAATATCGGAATGGCCCACCGTGGACGTTTGAACGTACTTGCCCATGTTCTCGGCAAACCGTACGAGATGATTTTTGCGGAGTTCCAACACGCGCCGAACAAAGAATTGATTCCATCTGAAGGGTCAATCGGCATCAACTTCGGTTGGTCAGGCGATGTGAAATATCACCTCGGTCTTGACCGGAAAGTGGTCGAACAGCAAAAAGAAGTCCGTCTCAACTTGGCGAACAACCCGAGTCACCTCGAGTTCGTCGGGTCGGTCGTCGAAGGATATACACGTGCCGCACAAGATGACCGTTCTGAAAAAGGATCGGCTGTACAGCACGACGATTTGGCAGCCTCAATCTTGATCCACGGAGATGCGGCCTTCCCAGGACAAGGTATCGTCGCGGAGACACTCAACATGACAAACTTGACGGGTTACCGTACAGGTGGGACGGTTCACGTCATCGCCAACAACACAATCGGTTTCACAACGGACCCGAACGATTCGCGGTCGACGCGTTATGCAAGTGATATCGCCAAAGGCTACGAGATTCCAGTCTTCCATGTCAATGCGGATGATCCGGAGGCATGTGTTGCCGTCGCGAAGTTGATTAGTGAGTATCGTGCCAAGTTCCATAAAGATATCTTAGTCGACTTGATCGGGTACCGTCGTTACGGTCACAATGAAATGGACGAACCGATGAACACGAACCCGGTCCTTTACAAAGCCATCAAAGGACACCAGTCTGTCCGTCACGTCTATGCCGCACGACTTGAGGAAGAAGGCGTCATGACGAAAGATGAGAAAACGCAAATCGAACAAAAAATCGAACAAGCCTTGAAGGCGGCACGTGATCTCGTTCCTTCTGAAGAAGAAGATGCAGACATCGTGTTACCGGATGCGGTCCATAAAGGATTCCCGAAAGTCGACACGAGCGTCGAACGAGAATTCCTCACGCAATTGAATGAAGAGTTATTGAACTGGCCGGAAGGCTTTGGTGTCTTCCATAAGCTTCAAAAAGTACTCGACCGTCGCCGTGACGCGTTCAGCGAAGGTGGGAAAATTGACTGGGGTCATGCGGAAACGCTCGCCTTCGCGTCAATTCTTTCAGATGGTACGCCGGTCCGCTTGAGCGGTCAAGATTCAGAGCGCGGAACGTTCGCCCAACGGAACATCATGTTGAACGATGTCGAGTCAGGTAAGAAATTCTCGCCACTCCATGAGTTGTCGACGGCGAAAGCATCATTCTCGGTCTATAACAGCCCGCTCTCAGAAGGTTCGGTGCTAGGATTTGAATATGGCTATAACGTATTCGCACAAGATACACTCGTCCTATGGGAAGCGCAATACGGTGACTTCGCGAACTCGGCACAAGTCATGTTCGACCAGTTCATCTCGGCGGGACGCGCGAAATGGGGTCAAAAATCAGGCCTCGTCATGCTCTTGCCGCACGGTTACGAAGGACAAGGGCCGGAGCACTCAAGTGCACGTATGGAACGCTACTTGACACTTGCCGGGGAGAAAAACTGGACAGTTGCAAACCTTTCGTCTGCGGCACAATACTTCCATATTCTCCGTCGTCAAGCAGAGATGCTCGGGAAAGAAGAGATTCGTCCGATGATCATCATGACACCGAAGAGTCTGCTTCGTCACCCGCTCGCCACGTCACCAGTCGAGGCGTTTACGGAAGAGAGCTTTAAACCAATCGTCGAACAGCCAGGTCTCGGGGAGAACACAGAGAAAGTCGAACGTCTTGTTTTCTGCACAGGGAAAATGGCGATCGATCTCGCGGAAGCAGTCGGCAAGTCAGAAGAGTCACTCGACTTCTTGCATATCGTCCGTGTCGAAGAAATTTACCCGTTCCCGGTTCGTGAGATTCGTGATGTCATCAGTCGTTATCCGAACGCGCGTGAAATCGTCTGGGTTCAAGAAGAACCGAAAAACATGGGGGCTTGGACATATATCGAGCCTCGTTTAGAAGCGGTCACAACGAACCGACTCGATGTCCGTTATATCGGCCGTCGCCGTCGTTCGAGTCCGGCTGAAGGGAATCCGACAGCTCATAAACAAGAACAAGCACGCATCATCCGTGAAGCACTCTCTCGTGACGTCGTCTCGAGCGCTGCAGGCACGAGCACATATCAAAAAGATCGTAAATAAGTTAAGGGGGAACTCATTGTGATCGAAATCAAAGTACCGGAATTAGCAGAGTCCATTACGGAAGGAACGGTCGCGACATGGCTCAAACAGCCAGGCGACCAAGTCGAAAAAGGGGAAGCGATCGTCGAGCTCGAGACAGATAAAGTCAATATCGAAGTCCCGGCTGACGAAGCGGGTGTGTTAGAAGAACAACTTGCCGGAGAAGGGGACACGGTTCAAGTCGGTGAAGTTATCGCACGTCTCGGTTCAGGTTCTGGTGGCGGAACGGCTGTCGCGACGAAGACGAAGACGGAAAACGCGACAGAAACGAAAACAGAAGCACCGACTGAGAAAAAGACAGAGTCTATTGAAGAAGGCAAGAAAGTCGAGAAACGTGAAGAGCACGTGGCGAGCCCGGGTAAAGGACCAATCGCGACACCTGCTGCACGCAAGCTCGCTCGAGAGAAAGGTATCGACCTTTCAGCTGTCCAAACGAACGATCCAATCGGTCGCATCAACGTCCATGACGTTTCAAAACATGAAGACAAACCAGCCGTGAAAGAGCAGAAACCAGCGGCAGCAGCTCCGGCACCACAACCGGCAGCGAGTGGGAAAGAAGAAGAGCGCATCAAAATGACACGTCGTCGTCAAACGATTGCGAACCGCCTCGTCGAAGTGCAACAGACGGCAGCGATGCTCACAACGTTCAACGAAATCGATATGTCGGCGGTCATGGCACTTCGTAAACGTCGCCAAGAGAAGTTCGTGAAAGACAACGATGTTAAACTCGGCTTCATGTCGTTCTTCACGAAAGCAGCAGTGGCAGCTCTCAAGCGGATGCCTTACTTGAACGCTGAAATCCAAGGCAACGAAATCGTCTTGAAGAAATATTATGATATCGGGATTGCCGTCTCGGCTCCAGATGGTCTCGTCGTTCCGGTCGTCCGTGAAGCGGACCGCAAAAACTTCGGGGAAATCGAGAAAGATATCCTTCACCTCGCGGACAAAGCGCGTAACAACAAGCTCGGGTTGAGTGATTTGACAGGTGGTACGTTCACGATCACAAACGGTGGCGTGTTCGGTTCACTCCTCTCAACACCAATCTTGAACGGACCGCAAGTCGCTATCCTTGGGATGCACTCGATTCAACTCCGTCCAGTCGCCATCGATGCGGATACAATGGAGAACCGTCCGATGATGTACGTGGCACTCTCGTATGATCACCGAATCGTAGATGGTCGTGAGGCTGTGACATTCCTCAAGCACATCAAAGACATGATTGAAGATCCAGAACAATTGTTGTTCGAAGCGTAAGAACAGGAAGTACTCGCTCCTATTTAGGGGCGAGTGCTTTTTTATGTCAGGTTTTTTTGTTGAGTAAATATTTATGATGAAAATCAACGAGAAAAGACAATCGCGTCGATGCGATGCATCTGATCACCCATCAAAAAGTCTTGGCGACAGAAAAAGCGGGTGCCATCTCGATGACACATGAAAATCTGAAAGAGGTTCGTGACTATTTGGAGTTGTTGCGCGACAAGAATAAAATCAAAAACGATGACTATCTTCAACTCTGCGGAATCCTTGAACGATGGGGACAAGCTATCTTCGATGAAATCGATAAAGAACAGGACGTATTGTTAGAGGAAATGTATGATGTCATTGAATTCTTGAACGGACTGGCGACACGTGCAGAAGAAAGTCGTGGATACGGAAACGGAAGAATAAGCAAAAGGAGTTCATCATGAACTCCTTTTTGCATGGGGAAACGATGTCATGAGAGCGACTCATGGAAGGAAAGTTGGTGTTTCCCGTTCGCTTTTGACCGATATAACGCTTCGTCCGCTTGTTCGATAGCGATGTGCGGTGGTTCCGGTGGACTCCAAATGGACGCCCCGATACTAGCCCCGACTTTTACCGATACGATGTCTAGCGTAATCGGCTCAGAAATCATCTCGATGAGTGTGTTTCCGACCTCCCGAACCTGTTGGGTCGAGCGCTCAGTCCTTGGGAACATGAGGAAGAACTCATCTCCGCTCAATCGGACGGGGTAAACCTCCTCGATGGGGAGCGCCCGTAACCGGTGTGCGACCTCGACCAATACCTCGTCCCCGACCGCATGACCATATGTATCATTCACCGCCTTGAAGCCGTCGAGATCGAGATAAAAGAAGACGTACGGTTCTTGCGAGGTGTGTAGTTGATTCAGCTGTTCACGTAGGGCGACCCGGTTTGAAAGACCGGTCAGTGCGTCACGGTTTGCTAGTTTTTCAAAGTGTACCCGTTCCGACTCTGACTCCGTAAGGGAGGTGACGAGCGATTCGAGCGCGAAAGCGAGCGACTCAATCTCTTCGATTCCTGATTGATGGGGGAATGTGTTCGCTTTTCCTTGTTCCATGAGCGAAGCCGTTTCGGTGATTCGCTTCAACGGTCTCGTCACGATCGAAGCGAGTAGCCAACCGAGTACAGCCGTCACAAGTGAGGCCAATAAACCAATCCATAGAATTCTCGTTTCAAGTGTCTCGACTGGTGCAAACGCGACTGCCGTCGGCTGACGGACGACGACCTGCCAACCAAGTCCAGGATATTCATCATATCCTTTTCCGATTGACATGCCTGTCAGATAGTCTTGACCGTCATCCCACTCTTTCACGGAAGCGCCTTCTGTAAAGGATACAGGGAGTGGTTTTCCGACCATGTCGTCTGGACCGAGGAGCACGACACTGTCTCGTTCACTGATGACGAATAAATCCGTATCATCGACTTGTTCATGAAGCGTTCGATTGAAATGTTCGAGTACTTCTTTCCCCCAGGCCCAGCTTAAATGAGTGGCAAGTACCCCTTGAAACGAGCCGTCCTGGAAAAGCGGGACACTGATATCGACGAATTGGAGCGGTTCTCCCGTCGGATTCGGCAATAATTCAGCTAAGAGAACTGCCTCGTGGACATCTCCGATAAATGGGGAATCTTGCGCTTCAAGATAAACCGGTCGTTCCGCAATCGATGCCCCTTCGAGAATCCCGTTCGTCGAAGCGACGACGGTCCCGTCCGCATCCGTGACGCCCATCCAAGAGAAGGCGGGGATGTTTGATTGGACTTGGTCGAGGAGTCGACGTGTCTCGTCTCGGTCTTCTAAATCGAGGCCTTGTAAGAGTTGGACTTCTTGATAGCGTGACCACATATAAAAATCGAGTTTGTCCGCCAATTGATGTGATGTCGTCGAGAGGCGTTCCCCGATTTCTTTCTCGAGCGCGTCAGATGCCCGGTGACTGATGAGGGAAGTGAGTGCGATCGTCAGTAAAAAGACGAGCGTGGCAATGCTGAGCGCCAAAATGAGTCCGAGGCGCATCGTAAAAGACTTGATCATGCGTAAATAAACCTCCTAAAGCTTGAATTAAAGAGAATTATGAAAAACGAGTCGATATCATGATAGGAAGAAGAGCTTCCGCTATAATGAAAGACGAGTCGAAAATAGATAGAGGTGAAGAGAATGAAAAAGAATCAATTGTTGGTCATCTTGACCATCGTCGCGGTCGCATTAATCGCATTGGTGTTCGTCTTACTCAACCAAGATGAGTCGACGACAGCTGAGCGTGGCGATCACGTCTCGATTGAAGGACAACCGACACTCGGAAACCCGGACGCAAAAGTATCGGTCGTCGAGTTCGGAGATTACAAGTGTCCTTCGTGTAAACAGTGGGGTGAAACGATTTACCCGCAACTGAAAGCGGATTATCTCGACAAGGAAGACGTCAGCTTCAGCTATATTAACGTCTTGTTCCACGGACAAGAATCGATCTTGGCATCCCTCGCTTCTGAGTCGGTATACGAGCAAGACCCTGAGTCGTTCTGGAAGTTCCATAAGGCGCTCTACGATGCGCAACCGGAATCACAACAACATGACAATGCGTGGGTGACCGTCGAGAAGCTGAAAGAAATCGCAGGCGAGACGACATCGGTCGACTTGGCGAAGTTTGAGCAAGACCTTGGGGAAGAATCGACCGTACTTGAAAAAGTCAGTACGGATGACGGTCTTGTAAAAGAGAACGGTGTTCAATTCACCCCGTCCATCATGATCAACGGCGTGATGCTCGAAGACCCGTTCGATTACGAAAAAATCCAAGAGCTGATCGAGCAGGATTTGTAAGATGAAATCATTTCTCGAAAAGTATGGGTTATACCTCGCTTGGCTCGTCTCGTTGACGGCGACGCTCGGCAGTCTCTACTTCAGTGAGATTCGGGAGTTCGTGCCATGTGAGCTATGTTGGATTCAACGTATCTTTATGTATCCGCTGACCATCCTCTTGGGAATTGCCGTCTTCACGGACGATCGGGCGGTTCGGAAATATGTGTTACCGCTTACTATCATAGGCGGTTTCGTATCACTTTACCATTACTTGGTACAGAAAGTGCCAGGTTTTGCAGAAATTCAACCTTGTGCACAAGGAGTTCCGTGTAGCGGTCAATACATTAACTGGCTCGGGTTCATCACGATCCCGTTCCTCGCATTGACGGCTTTCACGCTCATCACAATCCTCATGTGGAACGTCAAAAAGCGATAAGGAGTTGGCACGTGTGAAGAAATGGTGGATGATTGGTTTGACGACGATGCTCATCGTCCTAGCAGGATGTGGTCAAGAGATTGAGGATCCGCTCAACTGGGAAGTCGAATCGTTCGAATATACGAATCAAGATGAAGAAATGGTCAGTCTTGACGATTTAAAAGGGAAAGTGTGGATGGCGGATTTCGTTTTTACAAGCTGTGAGACAGTCTGTCCACCGATGACATACAATATGACAAAGCTGAATGAAGCGCTTGAAGAAGAGGGCGTCGAAGACGTGCAATTCGTTTCCTTCAGCGTCGACCCGACGGTGGACACTCCGGAGAAGATGAAAGAGTTTATGAGTGGCTATGACCTTGCGAAAGCAGATTGGCAGTTCCTCTCAGGCTACTCGCAAGACGAGATTGAAACGTTTGCCCAACAGAACTTCAAGGCGCTCGTCCGGAAGCCTGACGAAGGTACACAAGTCGACCACGGCACGTATTTCTATTTGGTCGACCAGGAAGGAAAAATCATCAAGGCGTATCCTGGTTTCCAAAACGTTCCGACCGAAGACATCATCAACGACATTAAAATCTTGCAAAAATCTTAACCGAAGACCTGCTCCACCAAACACGGGTGGGCAGGTCTTTTTGGTTTAAGAGACCTGCTATAATGGAATAAGCAGAATGCTCAATGAAGAGCACGCCATTTTTTGAAAGATAGGCGAATCAATATACTTTCTCGTATTGAAACGGCGAAGGCACGCTATAATCAATTCAACGAACTATTAGAAAAGAGGATCTACATGAAAAAGACGATGTTGCTCTCATTGGTTGGAATGGCGGCTGTCACCGGAACGATTCTGACACAGTACAAACCACTTGGACGAAAGCCGAAATCGCTTCAATCTCCGAACCGGATCAATGGAAAGTTCCGTAATCAATATGAGACACCGATGAACTTCTCTGCGCAAGACATGGTGTCGATGGCGCGCGACTATCGTGATGTGACGTCACTGCGTAAGCCTACCGAACGTCTTCCGATCGTGCCAATCGATTTTGAGGAGAAGACGGGCTCGAGCTTCACAAGAATCTATTGGCTCGGTCATTCGGCGCTCATGGTACAAATGGACGGGAAGACGATGCTCGTCGATCCGATGTTTGGACGTAGCCCATCCCCACTCCCGTTCGCTAAAAACGAACGCTTCAGTGAAGACTTGCCGTTCGAACTCGAGGACTTGCCCGAAATCGATGTCGTCTTATTGACGCATGACCATTACGACCATCTCGATTATGGAACGATTCTTGCCATCAAAGACAAGGTCGCCATGTTCATCGTACCGCTCGGGGTAGGGAGTCATTTGAAACGATGGGGTGTCGGGGCAGAACGAATCGTAGAACGGGATTGGGGCGAGTCGTATGCGTTCGGGTCGTGGACATTCGTCTGTACGCCGGCGCGTCACTTCTCCGGTCGCTCGTTGACGGACCGCAACAGCACACTCTGGGCATCATGGGTCGTCCTCGGTGAGACGGACCGACTCTTCTTCAGTGGGGATAGTGGCTACGCTCCGCATTTCAAGATGATTGGCGAACAGTACGGGCCGTTTGATTTTGCCGCACTTGAATGCGGGCAATATGACGTGCGCTGGCCAGACGTCCATATGCAACCGGAAGAGACCGCGCAAGCGTTTCACGATTTACGGGCCGACCAAATGATGCCGATCCATTGGGGGGCGTTCACGCTGTCGTTCCACGATTGGTTCGACCCAGCGGAACAGATGGCGTCTCTTTTACCGAAAGAAGTCGTCCTCACTCCGAAGATTGGGGAGCGGATCACGCTCGACGGTCGGAATGATACGACGACGTGGTGGCGAGAGCTCGAAGACGCAAACAAGCGATGACCTCGGTCACCGCTTGTTTTTTTGTTAGGAAGACATCTTCTCTGTGGAATCTTCCTCGATATGCAATTGATGCTTTCTCGTGTATACAAGAAATGCGCCGGTCATCGCAATCGAACTAATTCCAAACAAGACGACCATGAGCTGAAGTCCAATCAAATCGAGGAAGAATCCTGTCACGAGAAGGACGACTTGGAAGATGATCCGGTCGAGCATGTTTCGGAACGAGAAGAAACGACCGTGATATTCTTTTGGCATCCGTGTTTGGAAAATCGTGACCGCCGTCGGGAAGAAACATCCGACCGAGAAGCCGAAGAGAACGAACGCAGCAATGGACATGAACGGGATGTCCGCAAAATAGAGCATCAGTTGGGCGACACCGATTAAAAACGAGAACGAGAATAAAATCGAGAACGCCGAGAATTTTTCTCCGATCCGTTTAATCATAAAGGCACCTGTCATGAAGGCGAGTCCCTCTGCCGTATAAATCCATCCTTTAATCGCCGTCGAATCTTGCAACTCACTGATATTGATGACGAGCAAGTTGAATCCTCCGATGAAGAGGAGCGGGATGAGCGTCATGACGAGTGTCATGAAGATGACGGGAATCGATTTGATGATTGGGAAGACGTCTTTGAAACCGCTCGACGCTTTCGCATCGACCTTTTTCGCCGAGGGCGTTTTCGTCTCATCGAGTTTCAAGAAGAGCGTCGCGACCGCTAGCAACAGGTAGGCGACGAGCGAGAGCGCGTAGACGTTACGGAGCGAGATCAGTGTCAAAAGGACACCTGCAATCGCCGTCCCGATGACACGCGACAAGGTAGACACATTCATATGAACGCCGTTCAAGGCAAGAAGCTCCCGTTCCTTCACGATGAGCGGAATCGCTGCCTGGAGGGCAGGGAAATAAAAAGCGGCCGATCCCTGTAAGATAATCAAGAAGATGACCATCCACACGACCGAATTCGTCTCGATGGCGACGAACATGAAGATCACGCTGAACGCCCGGACGATGCTCGAGATGAGCATGATGTTTTTCTTAGAACCTTGGTCGGTCAAGCGACCCGCGAGCGGACCGATGGCGACCCCGGCAAGTAAGCCGATGGCGAGAATGACCGCCTTCACAAAGTCAGAGGGGACACGGTCTTGCATAAATTCCAAGTTCCCGATGATGCCGAGCCATAGACCAAGACCGGCGACGAATTCGCCCGTCAAGATGATCCAGACGTTCCGATTTTTCCACATAAATGTATTCCTCGATTCTTATCTGTTGATAATAATTATGCTTGAGAATGATTCATTTAGCCACAAAAAAGAAGCCGAACGTCGGCTTCTTCATCAATCAAAAATCAAATATCACAGTTGTCGTCGGTGCACGTCGCGCCGTTCGAAAGGACTTGAATCGTCGGATTGTTCTCAGACCAGACTTTTTCGAGCACTTGCGTGAACGCTTCCGTCGGCTGAGCACCAGACACCCCATATTTGTTGTCGAATACGAAGAACGGGACACCAGTGATGCCGAGGTCGCTCGCGCGTTTTTCTTCTGCACGTACGTCTTCCGTATACACGTCAGTCGTCAAGACGTCACGCACGGCGTCACGATCGAGTCCGACGCTTGTCGCGATTTCAAGCAGCACATCGTGGTTCCCGATGTGTTTCGCGTCGACGAAATACGCCTGCAGCAACGCTTCCGACAATTCTTTTTCTTTCCCGACCGTTTTCGCGTAATGTGTCAAACGATGCGAGTCGAGCGTACCCGTCACGACCATGTTCTCAAAATCGTAATCGAGTCCGACTTCGCGGGCCTGTGCAGCGACTTGTGCTGTCGTTCCTTTTGCCTGTTCAATCGGCATCCGATATTTCGTTGCGAGTGCCTCATAGATGGTACGTGAATCATTCGTCGGGGCGTTCGGGTCGAGCTCGAAACTCTTGAATTCGACTTCCACTTGATCCGCCTGTGGGAACTGTTCGAGCGCCTCTTCTAGACGACGCTTACCGATATAACAAAACGGGCAGACATAATCTGACCATACTTCAATTTTCATGATGAATCCCTCCTGTCCTTAGTGTAGGAAATCTTGAATTCAAAGTACAGGAAACGGCTCATGAAAAAAAGCCCTCCACGAGGAGGACTTAAAAGACGTACCAGAACACACAGACGAAGTGGGCGAAGCTTCCGAACAAGATGAACAGATGGAACACCTCATGGAAGCCCCAGCCGCGCCAGTTGACGAATTTTGGCTTGAACCCGTAAATGAGTCCACCAATGGTATACATGACGCCCCCGAGTACGAGCCAGAAGATGCCGGCGTTGCCAATCACTTCATGGAGCGGTCCGATAAAGAAGACGGATAGCCAGCCCATTCCGATATAGAGCGCGGTCGACAAGAAACGCGGGGCATGGAACCAAACGAGTTTGAAGACAATGCCGAACAAGGCGAGTGCGTGTACGGTACCGAAGAGGACCCACCGCGTCGGTCCCTCGAGAGCGAGTAACGTGAGTGGCGCGTATGTACCCGCAATCAATGCGTAAATCATCGCATGATCGATTCTCCGGAAGAAAGCGATGACGTTCGGCGAGGCGATGATGCTATGGTAAAGACCGGACGATAAATAGAGAAAGACGAGGCTGATCCCAAATAGAATCGCTGCCATAATCGCGAGTGGCGAGCCAAGTAGTGAGGCTTTGACGACCATGGCAATCAGCGCGATGAAAGCGAGTACCGCGCCGGCGAGATGCGTCAACGCGTTAATCGGTTCTCGGAAAATCGAATTCATGTAAAACACTCCTTATCACATCATGTAGTATCGATAACTACATGATATACTGAAAAGGGACAAACAGCAAGGTATACCTTTCGACAAGTCGCAGTTTTCATTATACTGAAGAGGTGAGGTGAGACAGATGAAAGCAAAACAGATTACCGAGACGGAAGGGACGCTTCCGAGAGAAGTGTTACCGACAATCGATTTATACATGGATCAGGTCATCCAATTGTTCGAGCAACATTATGACAAGATGAAGCGGAACGAAGATGAGACTATTTTGACGAAGACGATGATCAACAACTATGCGAAGGGTAAGTTGTTCCATCCTGTCAAAAATAAGAAGTATACGAATGAACATCTGATGTTGCTCAGTTTGATTTATGAGATGAAAGGCCTTCTGTCAATCAGTGACATCAAGGGGACACTCCGCCCTTTGAACGAGTCGGACGAGACGTTTTCACTTGAGGACTTCTACGAGGCGTATCAGGCGCAGAAAGTGAAGAATTTAGAAGCGTTCGAAGTTCAGGCGGACACGCTTTTGAATGCATCGGTCGAAAAAGAGAATGGTATCCAGCGGTCGCTCGCTATTGCGTCTGCCGTTCACATGAGCCACTTGTATCAGCGATTGGCCGAGCAGTTAATTGATGAGAACTAAAACAACTCCTCCGAAGACAAATCGTCTGCGGAGGAGTTGTTTTTAGTTATTGATGTATTTTTCGTAAACCGTACCGAAGTCTTTACGGTTCCATTCATGATAGTGACGTTGTAGCCAATCGAACGATTGCTCGATCAATTCCTTGAACGTGTTCGGGACGTTCATGTCACCTTCACGGAGTCCGCTCAAAATCGACACCGAATGTGTGAGCGACGTATTCGCATACTCCATCATGCGACGCCCTTCTCGCTGAATCTCTTCAATCGCAAGGAGTGCCTTGTACAAATCTTTCACGTGCTCGATTTGCTTCTTGTTGATATCGATTGAGTATGGCTTGTCGCCGATTGTGAATTTGACTTCGACATCGAGGTCGACGGTGCCGGCTGTCTCGAACATGACGTGCTTAATCGGATAGTGTGCGTAAGGGTAACGATACAGAACTCGTTTCGAACTCATCGCGCTCGTCCCGTCGAGGTGAATCATTCCTAAGTTTGTAAAGCAGTACTCATCCGATTTTGATTTGATCAAGAAGTAGATCTTTTCGTTATCCTCATGGAGGACGTAATCATCCGAGTCCGCCTTATCGAAATCGGACGGGTCGATCACCTCACCGATGTCGCTGAAGCCAGTCAAATCAGAAGCTAGTTTTTTGAACATGTCATTCACTCCTCAGTAATGGATTTTATGCATCTCTTTCGGGTCGGACCCGGTCCGCTCGTCACGATTGAGCGCATCGATGGCCGCCATCTCTTCTTTCGTCAACGTGAAGTCGAATACCTGTATGTTTTCTTTGATTCGACTCGGTGTGACCGATTTTGGAATCACAGCGACTCCGTTCTGTAAATGCCAACGCAAGATGACTTGAGCCGGTGACTTGCCGTGAGCGTTCGCAATCTTGACAATCGTCTCATCTTCGAGCGCTTCGCGTCCTTTCATGAGTGGACTCCACGCTTGAATTTGGATGTCATATCGTTTGCAGAATGCAATCAGTTCTTTCTGAGACAAATATGGATGGATCTCGACCTGGTTCACGGCCGGGACAATCGAGCAAGATTGAATGATTTGTTCCAAATGCTCGATCTCAAAGTTCGAGACGCCGATTGCTCGGACGCGTCCTTCTTCATACAACTGTTCGAGTGCTTTGTACGTTTCGACGAACTTGCCAAAACGGGGCATCGGCCAGTGGATGAGGAACAAGTCGACATACTCGAGACCGAGCCGGTCAAGACTATCCTGGAACGCTTGGAGCGCCTCATCAAATCCGTGGAACTCGTTCCAAAGCTTTGTCGTCACAAAGACGTCCTCCCGTGGGATGCCTGCTTCACGAAGCGCTTGTCCGACACTCTCTTCATTTTGATAAATCGCAGCCGTATCGATCAATCGATAGTCTGCATCGAGCGCAGCTTTGACTGTATCGACCGTCACCGCACCATCTTCGACCTTATAGACACCGAGACCGAGCATCGGCATCTTGACGTCATTATTCAACGTCGTCCATTCCATAAAAAATCCCTCCCTCTCGTCTATAACGTTACCGAAATTTTGGATGAAGGGAAAGGAAAAACTACAGACGGATGCTTTCCCCGTGCGCCTTGATCACAATTTGGTCACGGTCGAGTTTTGCGGCCGCGACGAGACGATGATACGGTTCCTCGACAGGCTCATAAGAAAGGACGAACGTGTCCCAATGCATCGGGAAGAAACGCTTCGCTCCACTCTCTTTGTACATCATCCAAGCCTGTTCCGGAGTACAGTGCGCTTCCTGGAACGAGTCCGGTTGATAGGCACCGATGGGGAAAAAGGCGAGGTCGATCGGTTCACGATCGGCGAGTCCTTTGAAGGAGTCGGTGTACGCCGTGTCTCCTGCGAAGAGCATACGAATCCCTTTGTATTTGAGCAGGTACCCGTTGTACCCCATATGTTTGTCCCACGGGAAACGGTTGCCCCAATGCTTGACGGGAATGGCGCGGACATCGAGCCCGTTCGCAAGTGTCACTTTGTCATGTGGATGCAGTTCGAGCGTCTGCAGACTTGGGTATCGGCGCAACAGGCGGCTCGTCCCAGGAGCAGAGACGACAATCGTCTCGCGAGTGATGAGTCGCTTCAAACTTTTATGGTCAAAGTGGTCCATATGGGCATGGCTGAGTAGGATGACATCGACCGGGCCGACCTCCTCAATGGAGAGGGCCGGAGCGGTGTGACGTTTCATGCCGACTGTCAGCGGTCCGAGATGGACACCGATTCGTTTTGAGAAGACGGGGTCTGTTAAAATCTTGAGCCCATACCAATGAATGAGGACCGTCGAATGCCCGATCCACGTCGCCTGCACATGCGTCTCATCAATAGTTGTCAGTTCTGGACGTTCCGGCCATTTAAAGCGGGGACGGGGGAGACGACGTTTGAATCGTGTATAGAGAAACGTTCCGACGCTCGCCAAGACGGCACTCGGAACGAGGATGCGTCGACGCATCATGCATCACCTCACTGTTCGAATATATTGTCATCATATCGCGAGGACAGATGCACCGCATCCGCCTAAAGGAGTAGAAAAAATGGGAGATTGTGGGGTGCACTCTTGCGAATCCGCTTTCAATTTGATAAGGTGGCAGTAACTTAGGAAAGAGAGGTATACCGTGCCATGAAAAATACACGTTCACTCCAACGATGAGACGAATCATCACTGTTCGCTTGAACAGTCACGGGTGAAGTGTGTCCATTTTTTCAAATACGGGAAGCGCTCGTTTTCCTCTTTGAACGGATTCCTTCACACCACCGCTTTGAAGCGGATGGTGTTTTTTGTTTCATCGCGTATCGGATTCATAAGCGAGGTGAAACAGATGTTAGCAGTAAAACAAGTCCGGTTTGACTATGACCGGAAACCATTATTTGACGCGGTCTCGTTCGAGGTCGCGGCTGGAGAGCGTGCCGTATTATTCGGACTGAACGGGAGCGGGAAGACGACGCTCTTCCGACTCGTGACCGGGGAGTTGACCCCTCAAGCCGGGAAGATTGAACGTCAAGGAGAGGTCGGACTCGTCCGGCAGACAATCGAGTCGACAGATATGACCGTACTTGAGTGGACGATGCGCAGTGAACCTGAACGATATGCGCTCTATGAAGATGTATCTTCTGGTGACGAGATGCGTGTCATGCGCTCCTATGAACGGGCACTCGAGCTCGATGTTTATAAGTTGGAACAAGAGGCGACAAGAGCATTGACTCGACTTGGGCTGGAGGAGCACCTCTTCCGAAACATTAACGAGCTAAGCGGAGGCGAGAAGACGCGAGCTCAGCTTTCGACACTGACGATGAAGCGGGTGGACCTCGTCCTGCTCGACGAACCGACGAACCATCTGGATTTCGAGTCGATTGACTGGCTGACGAAGTGGTTAAACCAGTTCAAGGGGACGGTGCTCATCATCTCACACGACCGTCAACTGATGGACGATGTCGCAACGACCATTCTTGAACTGTCAGATGGCCGGGTCACACGATATCAGGGAAACTATACGGCGTATAAACATCAAAAAGAAGAAGAACGCGTGCGTGACGAGCGAGCACATGCTCGATACGAGAACCGAAAGGCAGAACTTCTCGAGATGATTGCCCAATATAAAGGGTGGCACTTAAAGGCGAAAGCGACAGCGAGTGTCCGCAGTCCGGGAGCGCAAAAGGGAGCGGCCAATCTCGCAGTCAAAATGAAGGCGAGAGAACAGAAGTTAAGGCAGCTCGAAGACAATCGTCCACAAAAACCAAAAGAGGAGAAACCCATCTCCGTCCGTTTTGCGGCGGATGAGCTCGAAGCGAAGACGTGGCTGACGTGTGAGGATGTGACGTTTGGATACGACAAGCCGTTCTATGAACCGTTTTCCTTCTCGATGAATAAAGGAGAGCGGATCTCGATTACCGGACCGAACGGAAGCGGAAAAACGACATTATTAAACGTGCTAATCGGTGAGCGAGTACCACACTCGGGTGTGATCAAGCGACATCCTCGTCTGAAAATCGGATATTTCTCACAAACGCTCGAGCGTCTTCCGGAGACCGGGACGTTACTTGAGGCGTTACTCGCCAATAGTGAGATCGGAGAGACGGAGGCGCGGACGTTGCTCGCTCACTTCTTGTTCCGGCGAGATGAAGTGCACCGACCGATTACCGAGGCGAGCATGGGGGAAAAGTGTCGAATCGCGTTTCTCATCTTGTACTTCTCGGATGCCCATCTGTTGGCATTAGATGAACCGACGAACTATTTAGATGTGGCGACACGCGAACAAATCGAGGCGGCGTTGTCTGTCTATCCGGGTGGATTATTGTTGATTTCCCACGACCGCTACTTTCATCGTCTGACTTCGCGCACGATTGAATTAGGAGAGCACATTGTCATACGTGAGAACGATGAGCGCGATGAACCGGTCGATGTCGAACAAATGGTCAGAACGATGGACGAATTGACAAAAGATGAATTGAAATTTTTTGATGAAGCAGGAAACCTCCTACCATTTGACGAAACGAGTGAAATGAATCGAATCGAGTAGGAGTGAAGAACATGAATGGAGGAAGATTGTCGCGTGCGACGACGCGGAAGCGTAAACGCGTGTTCCGTATAACGACGGCATTGGCATTAATGCTCGCCTTGGTCGGGATCATCGCGTTCGCGGCACTGATTGACAAGAAACAGGACTCGGCTTTACCGGAATCTGATGAGATTGCCACGGAAATGGTTGACTCCGAGTCGGAACAACCGGCTGATGCTGATGCTGAGACGGAATCAGCAGATAAGATTTATATCGGGCAACCGTATACGAAAGTATACGCGGATGACCGGGTCACGGTCGTTTATGAAGCCGACTTGGGTGATCGATTTGAACGGTTGGAGACGGTAAGTGGATTTGTGAAAGTGCAGTTGAACGAGCGATTGACGGGCTGGGTAACGGAAGAGAGTGTGACGACAGAGGCGACAGCTTTATCGGATGACGAGGTGATTGCCGCTTGGCAACAAGTCGTCCCGAACGCTTCGGAGTCCGTCCTCGACTGGATTGGGAAAGATCTCGAAACCGTCCGTGCGGAGCTTGGCAGTCCTTCTGCCGTTCAACGTGACCAAGTGAACGAGTATCATTTCTATGATGGATTCTTCCTCATGGTCCGGGACCAAAAAGTACGGGCCGTGGATTGGGACAAGCAAGCCATCGCGACACCAGACGTACAACCGACTCGCGAACAAGCGACCGGAATTTGGTTCGAGGGTGAGACGGTCCAATTGAAACTGTTCCCTTATAGCGGCGTCATGCGTGTCCGACTGGAGCAAAAATGAGACAAAGCGGGAGAGTTCATTCTCCCGTTTTTTTTATTGTTTTTCATTCAAATGAACGTTTGAATGTTTGGTTAAAATGGAATAAGATAAACAGTAGAAGGAGGAGTCAGTTATGGGACATCATCATGATCACGACCACCATCACCATCATTCGACGAATCAGCGGGCGCTCTTACTCGCCTTTCTCTTGATTGCGGCGTTCATGGTCGTCGAAGTGATCGGCGGACTATGGACGAACAGTTTGGCGCTATTATCGGATGCGGGTCATATGCTAGGAGATGCGGCTGCGTTAGGACTCAGTTTTCTCGCTGTCCGATTTGGGGCGAAAGCGGCGACACCGAACCGGACGTTCGGGTATCGACGTTTCGAGATTTTAGCGGCATTTATTAACGGGCTGACACTACTCGTCATCTCGGTCTATATTCTTGTCGAGGCATACCAACGAATCAGCGCGCCACCAGAAATTCTAAGTGGTGGGATGCTTGTCGTCGCCATCATCGGGCTACTCGTCAACATCCTTGCCGCCTGGATTTTAATGCGCGGGGAGAAAGATAATTTGAACGTGAAGAGTGCGTTGTTGCACGTATTCGGAGATTTGCTCGGCTCGGTCGGAGCCATCACGGCAGCAATCCTCATCATGTTGTTCGGATGGACGTGGGCGGACCCGGTCGCGAGCGCCTTTGTTGCGATTTTGATTTTAATCAGTGGTTATCGTGTGACGCGTGACGCCATTCATATCTTGATGGAAGGGTCGCCGGAACAGATTGACGTCCGGGCGATGCAAGAAGAGATTGCTAAAGTTGACGGGGTGAAAGAAGTGCACGACTTGCATGTCTGGTCCATCTCGTCGAGCGAACATGCGGCTACTTGTCACGTTTTAATTGGAGAAGAGACGGATGATCAAGACGTCTTGAGACAAGTGACGGAACGAATCCGGAAATACGGGACGTTCGAACGTTCGACGGTCCAGATTGAACGGGAACGACAATGTTGTGAAGAACGAATCATCTGGTAAGAAAAACGGACACTCGCTTGAGTGTCCGTTATTTTCCGTTCACATCGATCACGACAATCTCTGGTGGATTGTAAATACGTGGAATGTTGAAGCTGTAATTGAATCCCCGTCCAATCACATGGGTGAACGTCTCATGCTCATAGAGTCCGCCGGCGTATTCAGGAAAGAATCCTTGGTCAGGTGCGAATAATCCGTTCATCAAATAAGGGATTCTCACTTGCCCGCCATGAGCATGTCCGGACAAGACGAGGTCGAATGGAAGTTTAGCATACGTATCGACTTGTTCGGCACGGTGCGAAAGAAGTACCTTGAACGTCTCATCGGGGGCGATGTCCTGCATCGCCGCAGTCGACTCCGCATCCCAATCCGTATAAATATTTTCTCTGAACCCACGAAGAGGATCTTCTAGCCCGCCGATGACGAGGTCGATTCCATTGATGGTGACCGTCTCCCATTCGTCTTCGAGAACGTTGACACCGTATGAGCGAAACACGTCTTTCACATTGTGACGGACATAGTCATCCGATCCATCGATTTCATGGTTGCCGGTCACGAAATACATCGGCGCAATCCCTTCAAGCCCTTCGATTAGTTCGAAGGCGGGTTCAGGTGAACGATATCGGTCGAGTAAATCGCCCGGTAAAGCGATGAGGTCCGGTTTCTGTGCACGAACCTGGTCGATCAAAATCGACTGTTTATAACCGTATGAGGCGCTGTGTAAGTCGGAGAGGAGCACGATGCGGAGTGACTCATCTGCTGACAGTTTATCGGACGTCACGTCATACGTCCGGACGGTCAACCCATTGTACGTCGCCGTGAACAACAAAATGCCGAGTGCAACAAAAAGAAGAGTCGATTTATGTTTCTTCATCAGTGCTCCCTCCTTCCTTAATCGTGTCTTTAATCTTACTCCGATAGGCAGGGTTAAGCAAAAAAAATCCCGCTCCTACGAGCGGGATGGAAGATTATGCTGCTTTCGCTGTCAATTTGACGTCGACATTGCCGCGCGTCGCTTTTGAATAAGGGCACACTTGGTGTGCTTCTTCAACGAGACGTTCTGCTGTTGCTTGGTCAACACCTTTGATTTCGACTTCAAGTTCAACTGAAATGAAGAAACCTTCATCGTTTTGGTTTAATGTGACGTGACCTGTGACGCTTGAACCGTCTGTCTTCACACGTTCTTTTCCGATGATGAGGTTGAGGGCACTACCGAAGCAAGCCGCATAGCCAGCTGCGAAAAGTTGTTCTGGGTTTGTCGCACCGTCGACGTGTTTCGCGCCAGGCATCGAGACGTTCATGTCGATGACGCCGTCAGTTGATTTCACGTGACCTTCGCGGCCACCGATTGCTGTTGCTGATGCTGTGAATAGTGATTTCATGATTGAATTCCTCCATTTCGTTTTTAACAATTAAGTTGTGCACAATTTAAATTATAGAGCAGTCAAAAAGTTTCGCAAGTGATATGCTTGGCTAAAGAAGAGTAGGGAGGATTAAGTATGGACCAATCGTTAAAGTTAGAACATCAAATCTGTTTTCAATTGTATACCGCCTCAAAAGAGCTTACCCGGTTATATCGCCCAATTTTAGCACCGCTAAACCTGACGTATAGTCAATATCTCGTGATGCTTGTCTTATGGGAAGAGGATGGAATCGATTTGCGACAACTCGGATCGCGGTTGACCCTCGACTCTGGGACATTGTCGCCGCTCGTCAAACGGCTCATCCAAATCGGCTATGTGGAGAAAAGTCGTGCGACGGACGACGAACGAAAAATCATCGTTCGTTTGACCGAAAGCGGTAGCGCGTTGCGTGAGCAGGCGGCGAATGTACCGCTACAAGTAAGTGGTATGCTGAATATAGACGAAGCGACGTATGTCGCATACATGGAGATGCTTACCGATATCAAGACGAGACTACACGATTTCGGGGAGCGTCAGCGCGAGCAGTAAGGAAGGAGGAGCCATGTTTCGAAAATTGATCATCCTCTTGATGGGGATTGGACTTTATATGGCTTGGCAATATGAGATGCCGAACGTCTCTGCCCCGACGAGCATTCAGGTTGAGTCTGAGGTGGCGACCGAACGAGCGACAGACGCGCCAAAGTTCGCAAGTCAGTATGCCGGGCATGACTGGTATTTGGTCGAACGTGGCGGTGACCGCGGACTTGAACTGATTGATGAGGACGGTGCGAAAAAAGGATTCTATCAGTTCGAGACAGGCAGCACGTATCGAGGTCTCGTACTGAATGAAACGACCCGTGATCAAGTCGAGGACATCGGCTTCGAGGCGGTGACTTCGTATAATAAAGGATTGAATCGATACTTGATTCCGGACGATCCATCGTTTTCCGTTTTTGCAATCGATGGTCAGTATGTCACTTTCTTTTTTGACCAGCATGATGATGACCTCCTGAAAGGGATCTTGTCGGTCGACCGCCGTGTCGAAGAGGCGAGTGAGGGGTACTATGGTGATTTGTCGAAAGAGGGAACGGTCGCCAATGAGCAGTTGATGCGCATCCTCATGAACTGGGACCGTGAAAAGTTTGAATTGAACGCTTTAGCCGACTATGAACCGCTCTATCCGGTCGTACGGGCGCATAGTCAGAACATGGCGGAGAACGACTTCTTCAGCCATACGGACCCAGAAGGACAAGACCCGTTCGATCGAATGGACGAAGCGGGACTTTCGTATTCGATGGCCGGCGAAAACTTGGCCATGGGACAGATGAGCGTGTTCCATGCGCATTGGGGACTCATGAACTCGAAAGGGCATCGTGAGAACATCATGCAGCCGCGCTTCACCCATGCTGCCGTCGGGCTCGCTTACAACGACGACGGTAGTCCTTTCTATACAATTAATTTCATCACACCACGTTAAAAGAACGCGCTAATGACGAATTTAGCGCGTTCTTTCGTTTGCTTTATTCAGTGATTGTGAATTTTTGAAGTCGTTCGTTTAGTAGTTCGGCGACAAAAATTGTTCCGTCCTCTTGTACAGTGAGATCGTGGGGGATGCGCAATTGACCCATCTTGTTCCCCCAAGAACCAAATCGTTCAATGACTTCTCCCTTCGGACTTAAAACGACAATTTGACTGTTAGGAGTTTCACGTTCCCCGTTCAGATAATCGCCACCATCGACAAGATAGATGTTGCCATCGTTCCCTGCATCGATTCCGTAAGGTCTTCCGATTTCGGTGTCATCCCATGTGGAAAGGTGTTGTCCATCCTGGTCAAACACTTGAATGCGAGCATTATTTCGGTCAGCCACATATATGTTCCCTGACTGATTGTGAGTGATTCCGTGAGGCAAGTTAAACTCACCATCGGAAGAACCATAAGCATTAACTTCCCATTGGATGTTCCCATCACGATTGAATTTTACAATACGATGATTTCGGTATCCATCAGCCACAATGAATGAACCATCTTCCATTACGGTCACATCAGTTGGCCGTGCGAAAGTATATTCATTCATCGGGACAGGGAAGTTAGGCAGTTCATTTCGAATCCGTAAGCTTGTCTCAGTGCCGAGGCGATAATCGTCCCCAAACGTAGCGAGAACATTGCCACGTTCATCCAGCTTGAAAACTTTATTCAACATGATATCCGTTACCCAAATGTTGTTTTGAGCGTCCACTTCGATCCCGTGAGGAGATTGAAACAGGTTGTCCCCAAATTCATCGACAATCTCGTTTGTGTTTGGATCAAACACTGTGATTGTAGGGGTCGTGATTAATTCTTCATTCGCATAGCTTCCATCTCCGCGGTGTAAGTAATAGACATATCCTGAAGGGGAGGTAGAGACACCGCTACCTTCTCCTCCACGATGTGAGACACTGTCCTTCTCGGGCCAAACCCAACTAGATGTATATCGAGAACTTTTGGCTTTTTCATCATATTCATCTTTGAAAATGGGGTCCGTTCTTCCTTGGGCAAGCCATACAAGAGTTACTGAAAGTGCGAGGAGTACGCTGACTCCCAGCACTATTCTTTTTTTCATTCTATACAAGTGTGACACTCCTTCACGATTTACTGTGCATAGAATATGATAGATGGCTTAAGTGTAAACGCCAATTAGACCGTAGAGAGAAATCAATCTACGCCTTCAGGATGAGGTCAAATCAGTTTCTTCACCGCATCCTCAATTTCAGCCGGTGTCGTCTGTGGCGAAAAGCGCTCGATGACGTTTCCATCACGATCGACTAAGAACTTCGTGAAGTTCCATTTGATCGCCTTCGACCCGAGAAGCCCGGGCGCTTCTTTTGAGAGATAGGTGAAGAGTGGGTGGGCATCCTTGCCGTTCACGTCGACTTTCGCGAACATCGGGAACGATACCCCGTAATTCAGTTGACAGAACTCTTGAATTTCTTCATTGGAGCCCGGGTCTTGATGACCAAACTGGTTGCACGGGAAACCTAAGATTTGTAGGCCCTGTCCTTTATAGGTGTTGTAAAGTGACTCGAGGCCTTCGAGCTGCGGTGTGAATTCACATTTGCTCGCCGTGTTGACGATGAGTAAGACGTCGCCTCTATATGTAGCTAACGGTTGTAATTGTCCTTTCATGTCTACTGCTTCAAAATCATAAATCATGATAATTCCCCCTTTTTTTGTAGTATACCAAGAGAAGGAGGCAGACTCGAACTTGAACGCGTTGCGTGCAATCAAATTGTTATGAAATCATGATGTCGCTGTTACATCATTCCGAAGAAAGAATCCGTATAATGAAAAACGTTGTAGAAAGGAACGGTGTTATGCGATTTTTAAAAAATGAATTTATATGGATTGCGCTTATTTTAATCGGACTCTTTTTATCAAGTGCGACGCCTTACTCGGACCAGTCTATCGTTTCGCCACTCGAGCGATTCAATTGGAGCTGGATCGAACCAACGCTAGCGAACGTGCAGTTCGACTATGCAGGAAAGGAAATCTCGCTCGATACGTTGGGGACGACAGGATTGATTGAGTTCTTTATGCGGAAGACGGCACATGTCGTCACGTTCCTCGTTCTCGGTGCATTATTCGTGAAGGCCATCTCGCGAACGAATCTTCATGCGGGACTGAACTTACTCTTCGCCTGGGCACTTGCGAACACGGTGGCGATTTTTGATGAGTATCATCAGAGTTTGACTCCTGAACGGACCGCGCTGTTAGAAGATGTCCTTTTGGATAGTACAGGTGCTGCCGCAGGTGTCATCTTATTCGGTGGGTTGTTATTACTTCGTTCGAAACGGAAAAATAGCAAACGGACCGGTTATGTTGCCTTAAGGTAGTCAAAAAAATGAATGGGTTACTATGTGAAAAGCGCTTTCTTGAAGTGCTTTTTTTCTTTTTAAAACTATTTTGTGACAACGAACCAAACAAAATATTGTCTATACCCACGTTTTTTAAAGGATAAAACCTAAATTAGGTCAATGTCATACGAATGAAATATAAGTGTAAAATAACTTTTGGTTTAGATTGCTATAATGAGTCACAGAGCGAACGAAATGTCGCGACTTATCTTATAAAAAATAATTGCACGACTATAGATAAAAACTACACGGGAATCAGCGGAGGGAAGCACATTGGGTAACTTGAAGAAATTTGCAGCAACAGTCACTCTAGGCGCACTCTTGATCGGCGGAACGTCACCGACTTATGCAGCCTCACTTACAGAGAAGCAGAAGAAAGTACAAGAACAACGACAAAAGAATAGCAGTGAACAGTCGAAAGCAAACTCTTCGATTCAATCACGTGAGCAAGCCATCAGCAAAGAGCAACAAGAGATCAACAAGTTAGATGCTGAACTCCAAGACGTCATCAACGATGTCGCTCAGAAAAAAGCTGAGATTCGTGCAACTGAAGAAAAGATTAAAAAGCTTCAAGCACAAATTAAAAAGTACGAAGCGAAAATGAAAGCACAAGAAGATCTTATGAAAGATCGTATGGCGACGATGCAAAAGAACGGTGGCTCGTCAGTCAACTGGGCTGAGTTCATCTTCGGTTCTAAAGACTTCGGTGATTTGATCACACGCATGATCACAGCTGGTACGATCCAAGAGAACGACCAACAAATCTTCGAAGAATACGAAGCAACGAAAGAAAAACTCGCGAAAGCGCAAGCTGATTTGAAAGCAGAGCGCGATTCACTCGTGAAGCAAAAAGAAGAACTTGAAAAACGTCAGAAAGAGCTCGATCAAAAAATGAAAGAGCGCGCTGCGAAAATCAAGAAACTTGAAGCTGAAAAAGTGAAGTTCGAATCGAAACTCATGAGCCTTCAAGAGATGGAAGATACGCTCAAAGCTCAAGAACAAGCGATTCAATCAGAAATCGAAGCGCAACGTCGTGCTGAAGAAGAAGCACGTCGTGCAGCGGCAGCAGCTGCGGCGGCGAAAAAGCAACAAGGTTCAAGCTCGAATAGCGGTTCAAGTGCTTCAACAGCACCGGTAGCGTCTGCACCAGCAAGCGGTGGCATGTTCCAACGTCCAGCAAGCGGTCGCCTCTCACAAGGGTGGGGTCCAGCAAGCGGTGCGAACGGCTACTCGTTCCACAACGGTCTTGATATCGCAGGTCCAGTCGGTACACCGATCTATGCAGCACAAACAGGTACGGTCCTCCGTGCAGGTTGGGGTGGCGCATACGGAAACCATGTTATGATTGCACACGTGATCAACGGGCAAGTATGGACGACGGTATACGCTCACATGAGCTCGGTATCAGTTTCTGCGGGTCAACGCGTGTCACAAGGACAAAACCTTGGCGGCATGGGTAGCACAGGGAACTCGACAGGTTCACACCTTCACTTCGAGATTCACCGTGGCGGCTATTCGTACTCTTCATCGAGCGCGGGAAGCACAGTTAACCCAGCATCATTCTTCTAAACACAAAGACAGTGATCGACGAACGCGTCGATCACTTTTTTGTTGCCTGATAGACGATGAACGTCAAGAGTGCGGCACCGATGACGCTGAGCCATAGCGTATCGAAGTTTGGGTCATCGAGCATGCTCCGGCCCCCGAGGAACACCATATAGCCGAGTATCGCGAGCGTGACAAGTGTCAAAGCGGTCACTCGGATTTGTCGCGGGATACGTAGCCACCAACCGAATAATCTGTTCATGAAAAATCGCCTCCTCTATTAGTATAGGGGAGGCGATGTGTTTCATCTAGCGAGTCGGACCCAGGCAGAGTCCATGATTTGTTGGTAACCGACTTCCCGATAGATTTTGTTCGACGTCGGGTTCGTCAAGTCAGTGTAGAGGACGCAGAATGATTTTGTCTCGAGTAACTGTCGGCTGAGATCGGCGACGAGACTTCGTGCATACCCTTTTCCTCGTGCACTAGGTGATGTGTAGACGAACGAAACAGTGATTCCGTTCTCTGTTTGACGTGCGTGTTTCGCACACGAGACGACCTGTCCATCGACTTCCCAAAAGACAGCTTCTTCCCTTTCAAGCATCGTCTGTACGGCTTTTGTTACTTTCTCTGGTGGAGATGAACGGAGACCTGATTCGGCTTCGAAGGCACTATACCAAGCCTCAAGCTGCGCCTGATCGGCAACCGTCGCTTCTCGCATCCTCCCAGTCGCCATGTCGATGTCTTCCACGCTGTCGAGGCGATAAAGACCTTGGGACATGAACATCTCGCTCGTCCCAGATGTAATCTCTTGCCACGCTGTCGCAAACCGTTCCGCCTGTTGTCGTTCCGATACGACTTCCGAGAAGGGGACTTCTTCTTTCAAAAGGTGGGGGATGATGAAAGACGGGAGAAGGTCCAAGCGCTCCTTCTTCACGACGATATAGTGAAGTGGATGCGGTGGTGTCACTTGGAGGATGGCGAGAAGCTCTCCGTCCTCTTCGACTGTGAACTGATGAAACGTTTCATAAATTCCTTGTTTGACGTTATTCAAGACGCCAATCATGAGGCTATTCTTTGCCTCCTCGTCGAGTAATGCCGTCATGACGCGGTCTGAGAAGTGATCAGGGTTCTTCCATTCCATCCATTCCATATGGTTCTCTCCTTTATTATATGTAGACAAAAACGGACAAACCTGATGGCTTGCCCGTTTATAAGTCGTTCATTATGCGATATCTTCTTGTTTCGATGACGTGTTGTCGAGAAGTTTTGTGTTGTGTTTGAAGTAGTGGATAATCTTCGCGATGGCACCGTCACCCGTGACGTTTGTCGCTGTCCCGAAGCTATCTTGTGCCAAATAGAGCGCGATGACCAAGCTTTGCATCGTTGCGTCGAACCCGAGGATCGAGCCGAACAATCCAAGCGATGCCATGACGGCTCCACCCGGTACACCTGGTGCTGCAATCATCGTCACACCGAGTGCAAGGATGAATGGAAGCACGATGGCGTAAGACATCGGCATGCCATTCAAGTACATGAGCGCGACACCGACCGATGTGAGTGTGATCGTCGACCCTGACAAGTGGATCGTTGCCGAGAGCGGGATGACGAAGTTCGCGACACCTTCGTCCGTGTTGTTCAACTTTGCTTGGCGAAGCGTGACTGGAATCGTCGCGGCCGATGATTGCGTCCCGATGGCTGTGAAGTAAGCCGGCATCATCGTCTTGAGCAACTTGAACGGATTCTCTTTGTTGAGACCACCTGCGATTGAATATTGAATCATGAGCATCGTCAAATGAAGGACGATGATTGTGACGAAGACGAGCGAGAAGACTGATAGGATCTCAGCGACTTGACCAGCGTACGTCATGTTCATGAAAATTCCGGCGATGTGGATTGGAAGTAATGGAATAATGACTTTACTGATTAAGAGTTCGATGATATCGCGGAAATCCATGGCGAGGTCGAGTGACCGTTTGCTTTCGATCGCGGCAATCCCGATTCCGATGACGAAAGCTAAGATAAGTGCGGTCATGACACCGAATACAGGTGGAATCTCAAATTCCATGAACCCTTTCAACAAGGCTTCTTCTGGATTTTCGGCTCCTGTCGTCGACCGTGTCAAAATTTGCGGGAACAAGTTGCTTGTTGCAAAGTATGCTAATGTTCCGGCGATGATGGTTGATGCGTAAGCGATGAGTGCTGTGAGTCCGACCAGCTTTCCTGCTCCTTTTCCAAGTTCCCCGATACCCGGGATGATAAAAGCAAGAATAATCAATGGAATAGCGAAGCCTAAGAACTGCCCGAAGACCGTGTTGAACGTCACGAACGTCCGAACGATCCAGTTCTGACTTTCTGGTACGATGCTCCCGAGTAAAATACCGAAAGCGATCGCGATGATGATGCGACCTAAGAGGCCAATACGTAATTTCAAATCAATCACCCTTTCTGTTTGTTTGAATAGTTGATATTTTCGCACATTTTACGGAATGTTGCCACCTTCTCTTACAATTTTTCTAAAGAAAGACGTTTGACAACTGTTTAGAAGGGTATTAGAAAATGTTGTACATATCAAGGGAAGGGGCTTCTCCTTTTCCTAATATAAAAACGATGTTATGATTAATTCTGACAGACGTAAAGGAGGGGTGCGCGTGCAGTTACAACGAACAACGATTCACATTGCGGGTCAAGACTATACGATCGTAAGCGAAGAACCCGCTGACCATGTGAGGGAAGTAGGCTTTTTGGTCGACAGTAAGATCCGCGAAATTCGTGAACAATCCCCTCATCTAGATGCTCGTCAGGCAGCGGTCTTGGCTGCGATTCAAATCGCGAGCGACCACGTCAAAACTAAACGAAATATGGGAGAATAAATCAATCCATGGTTACGCTACTTATACTGTTTTTCTTGTTTATCGGAATCGTCAACGGCTTCCGTCGTGGCGCGATTCTACAGCTCGGCCATTGGGTCGCGCTCATCATCAGTTTTCTCGTCGCCAATACGTACTATAAAGAGTTAGCCGAAGCGTTCAAGCTGTGGATCCCGTATCCGTCTCAGCTCGACGGAACGCTCCCGGGTGGCGTGTTGGACCTCAATTCCCTTTCAGGGATTGAGATGACATTTTATAACGTCTTTTGGTTCGTCGTCTTGTTCCTCATTACGAAACTCGTCTTGCATCTCATCTTGGCGATGCTCGACTTCTTGACGGACTTGCCAATTTTGCGCCAATTAAAAGGTGTGATCGGAGCTGTCCTAGGATTCTTCGAGGCATATGTCATCACATTCTTCATCCTTTGGGTGATCGCGTTCGTGCCGATGGCGAGCGTTCAAAACGCCGTCGACAAATCGTCGCTAGCGACATATATCATTCAAGACACGCCATATCTATCGGATTGGTTTTCAAATAAGATGTTGTGACACGACAGGCCGGAATGCAAGCTAGTGCTTGTGTCTCGGTCTTTTCTGTGTGAAGAGGGGGAAGCATATGAATAAAGTAGAAGCGATGATGTTGCTCGAAAAAATCGCGCAATATATGGAGATCAAAGGGGAGAACCCGTTTAAAATCAATGCGTTCCGCAAGGCGGCGACAGCGCTAGAGAACACGGACCTTGAACTCGAGGACATCGACGACTTGACGTCCATCTCAGGAATCGGGAAAGGGACGGCTGCAGTCCTTGAAGAGTATCGAGACACAGGACGCAGTGAAGTACTTGAAGCACTGCAAGAAGAGATTCCGTTCGGTTTGATGAAGCTCTTGAAAATTCAAGGGCTCGGCGGGAAGAAACTTGCTAAACTCCGTGAAATCGGTGTCGTCGACTTGGAGTCGCTCATCCGTGTACTCGAAGACGGGACGGCTGCATCACTACCCGGTTTCGGGGCGAAGAGTGTGGAGAAATTACTCGCCGCCGCGAAGAACCTCGAATCACGTCCAGAACGATTGGCTTATGCAGTCATGCGACCAATCGTTGAAGAAATCAATGAGGTGTTAGAGAAGGAGACGCTCGTCTTGCGTCATTCGGTCGGAGGAAGCTTCCGCCGTGCCGAAGAGACGTGTAAAGACCTTGACTTCATCATCGCGACCGAGGAGCCGATTGAGCTACGTGAGAAGCTGCTCGCTTTGCCGTTCATCAACGAAGTGATTGCGGCAGGCGAGACGAAAGTCTCGCTCGTCCTCGAACGTGAAGAGATGGTATCGGTCGATTTCCGTATGGTCGAGCCAGGCGCGTTCGCTGCGACGCTTCACCATTTCACGGGATCAAAAGACCACAACGTCCGCATGCGCCAACTCGCGAAAGCAAAAGGAGAGTCCATTTCCGAATATGGGGTCGAGACAGCAGATGGATTGTGGCAACCGGAAACCGAAGAAGAACTGTTCGAACGGTACGGTCTCCCATTCATCCCGCCTGAACTTCGGGAAGGGCATGCAGAGTTCGAACACGACTTATCGAAGCTCGTCACGCTCGATGATATCAAGGCTGACGCGCACATGCACACGGTCTGGTCGGACGGGAAGTTGACCGTCGATGAGATCGTCGTGGCGATGAAAGGGCGCGGCTATGAATGGATGGCCATCACCGACCACGGGAAGTATTTGACGTTCGTCAATGGCTTGACCGAGGAACGACTCGAGGCACAAGGGGAAGAAATCCGCGAGGCCGCGAAGACACATGATATGAACGTGTTGCGAGGCGTCGAGATGGACATCCGTCCTGACGGGACACTCGACTATGAACCCGAGTTTCTAGAGACGCTCGACTACGTCGTCGCTTCCATCCATTCGAAGATGGACCAATCGGTCGACGAAATCATGGCTCGTCTGGAGAACGCCTGTCGTTCCCCGTATGTCAACGTGATTGCCCATCCGACAGGTCGACTCATCGGTCGTCGGGACGGCTATCCAATCGACGAGGACAAGTTGATCGCACTCGCCAAAGAGACAGGGACGGCGCTCGAGTTGAACGCCAACCCGAACCGCCTCGACTTGACAGCTTCCACGCTGAAGAAAGCGAAGGCTGCGGGCGTCAAAGTGATGATCAACACGGATACGCACCACCCAGATATGATGGAAGACATGTCCCTCGGTGTGTTGCACGCACGGAAAGCCTATCTCGAACCATCAGATATTATCAACTGCTTCACGTTTGAAGACGCCAAGGCGTTCTTTGCGGCGAAGCGATAGAAAGGAACATGCTAGATGGACCACGCGTTACGCGTATTAGAATATGAAAAATTGCGCCAACAGCTTGCCGGTCACGCGGCAAGCTCGCTCGGAAAAGATTTGGCGCTGAAGATGCAACCTGACTACTCATACGACCGGGTGCTCTCAAATTTGAACGTGACGAAAGAGGCGACCGAGGTCGTTCGTCTCCGTGACCGTCTGCCGCTCGGTGGGCTTACGGATGTCCGTGCGGAAGTGAAACGGGCCGCAATCGGCTCGGTCCTCTCGACGAGCGAATTGCTCGCCGTCGCTGCCGTCATGTATGGCGGACGCCAAGTGAAGAACTTCTTCGAGAAGCTTCACGAGGATAACGAAGAGATTCGCATTCCACGTCTTGACGAGTATGCGGACAAGTTGACGAAGCTCATCGAGGTCGAACAGGCGATTCGTCATGCGATTGACGACCAAGGGACTGTCCAAGATTCCGCGAGTCCACAACTCCGTGGACTTCGGACACAGCTCCGGAGCTTTGAAGGGAGTGTCCGGTCACGTATCGACAACATCCTCCGCAACAATGCGAAGATGCTCTCGGACGCCATCGTCACAATCCGGAACGATCGCTATGTTGTACCGGTCAAACAAGAGTACCGTCAAGCGTTCGGCGGAATCGTCCATGACCAGTCAGCTTCCGGTCAGACACTCTTCATTGAGCCGCAGGCCATCGTCTCCATCAACAACGAGATTCAAGAAGTTCGCTTGAAGGAACGTGCTGAGATCGAGCGGGTTTTGAGTGCCCTCTCGAACGAGGTCGGTGGGGTCCATGATGCCATCATGACGAACCTCGACGTGTTGGCCGAACTCGACTTCATCTTTGCGAAAGTCGCTTACGGACAAGAAATGAAAGCGACCGAGCCGAAGTTGAACGACAATCGAGAAATCAAATTGAAACAGGCACGTCATCCGTTCATCCCGAAAGATGAGGTCGTGCCGATCACGGTCGAGCTCGGGGAAGACTACACGTCACTCGTCATTACCGGACCAAACACCGGCGGGAAAACCGTCACGTTGAAGACGATTGGACTCCTTCAATTGATGGTGCAATCAGGTCTCTACGTGCCGGCAGAGTTCGGGACAGAGCTTTCCGTGTTTGACGCGGTCTATGCCGATATCGGGGATGAGCAATCGATTGAACAGAGTCTCTCGACGTTCAGCTCGCATATGACAAACATCGTCGGCATGCTCGACAAAATCGACTTCATGTCACTCGTCCTCTTCGATGAGCTCGGTGCCGGGACGGATCCACAAGAAGGGGCTGCCCTTGCCATCGCCATCTTAGATGAAGTGAAACGCCGCGGGGCACGTGTCGCTGCGACGACACACTACTCGGAACTGAAGGCATACGCTTATAACCGCGAAGGTGTCATGAACGCCTCGATGGAGTTTGATATCGAATCGCTCAGCCCGACGTACCGTCTCTTGATTGGCGTACCGGGTCGCTCGAACGCCTTCGAGATCAGTCGTCGTCTTGGACTGTCTGAGCAAGTCATCGACAAGGCACGTAGCCACGTCGGTAGTGATGCAGAATCAGTCGAATCGATGATCAATGAGCTTGAAGCAGCGAAACAACGCGCCGAGCAGCTCGAGCAAGAGCTCATCGTCAAGCGCCATGACTTCGAAGAAGAACAGGCGGCGTTTGAGGCGAAGATGACCGAATTCGAGCGCGAGCGCGACAACTTGTACAGCGCGGCCGAGGCGAAAGCTGAGAAGGCCGTCGAGCAGGCGAAGCGTCAGGCGAACGAAGTCATCGACCGCTTGAAGAAACTCCGAGAGCAAGGAATCGTCAAAGAGCACGAGATTATCGCGGCGAAGAAAGAGCTCGAATCGGCAAAACCGACGCTTCAAGAGAAAAAGATCCAAAAAGTGAAACAAAAAGCCCAGCAGAAACGTACGTTCAGTAAGGGCGAAGAAGTGAAAGTGACGACGTTCAATCAAAAAGGCTACATCGTGAAACAAATCAATGACAATGAGTATAACGTCCAAGTTGGCATCATGAAAGTGAACGTCAAAGCGGACGACCTTCAGAAGATCGGTCCATCGAAAGAGAAGTCGCTTCAGTCGAAAGGCAGCTCGCTTAAACGTCAGAGCTCGACGAAGTCCGAGCTCGACCTCCGTGGCGTTCGTGTCGAAGAGGGACTCATGCGTCTAGACAAGTATATCGATGAAGCACTCGTGTCGGGCTATGATAACGTCCGCATCATCCACGGATTAGGTACCGGAGCGATGCGTCAGGCGACACAAGAATTTTTAAAAGGACATCGTCACGTGAAGACCCAGCGCCCAGGAGGAATGGGTGAAGGTGGACTCGGTGTCACGGTCGTCGAACTGAAGTAAGGGGAGTCGGGAATGGGTACGATTACGTTTGCCGTTATGCTGGAGTCGTTCGGCCTCTATTCGATGGCGGGACTGATGATTGTCGTCGGTCTTGCCATCTTCGAGGTGACGACGCCGTACAGCAATTGGCGTGAGATTCAAAAAGGAAATATTGCCGTCGCCTTGGCGACAGGCGGGAAGATTGTCGGTCTCGCCAACATCTTCCGGGTCGTCGAGAGCCATCATGATAGCACAATCGACATCTTCGTCGGGGGTGGTTTCGGATTCATTTTGCTCCTTGCGACATACTGGTTGTTTGAATTTTTGACACCGACGCTGAAGGTGAACGATGAGATTCAACAAGGGAATATCGCCGTCGGGTTGTTGGCATTCTTGCTGTCGATTGGGGTCTCCCTTGTCGTCGGCGCGGCATTGGTGAGGTGAAGACATGGTATACGAACGATTGGCAAAGATCTTGTTCATCGGGGCCGGGCTGTTCTTAGTGGCAGCGGCACTATGGTATATCTTTTATTGAGGGGAGAGGGAGAATCCGTTTGGATGCTCCCTTTTTTTGATTTCAGGGACCTTGAATATAAAATATATGGGTGAAAGGAAATTTTTTTACAATTCGTGTGAGGAAATCGATATACTAAAACTAGATTATGGAACGAGATACATAAGAAGGTTGAGGTGTAGGTCATGGCGAACGGGTCAGAAGTGTTTGAAGTCTTGATGACGAATGCAGTGAAATTGCCTGGAGTGAAAGTAGATCGAAAAGAATTTTTAGCCCAAAGTTTCAGTAAGTACGTGCCAGCGACTCAGTTGGCAGAGGTTGTCGAGAAGGGACCGCTTGAAGCAAAGGTCCCTCTTTCAGTCATCAAAAAAGTAGCGAAGCGAAATATTACCAATCAGACGATGAAAAGTTCGAGTGCATCGTTTGCAGCCGGGCTACCTGGAGGCATCGGTCTTGCTGCAACGATTCCGGCCGATACAGCACAATTCTTCGGTTTCGCCCTCCGTTTGGCGCAAGAAATCGGGTATTTGTATGGATACGATGATTTTTGGGAAGATGGGGAACTAGATGTCGAACGGGTGAATGGAGAATTGATTCTCTTTTTAGGTGTCATGTTCGGAGTGGGTGGCGCGACGGCTACGATCAAAGCGTTATCTGCACAATTATCGAAAGAAGCTTTGAAAAAGATCCCGAACAAAGCATTGATGAAAACGGTATATTATCCAATCATCAAGAAAATGTCAGCGATGATTGGCGTGAAGATGACGAAAGACACGTTCGCCAAAGGGATCTCGAAGATGATCCCACTCGCAGGTGGTGTCATTTCAGGAGGGATCACGTACTCATCCATGACGAAGATGGGCAATCGTCTCATGCATGCGCTTGAAGAAGGAGTCAACATGACGGAAGCAGAGTTTATTGAAAGTGTGGAAGCAGTCAAGCGTGAAAATCTTGAAATCATCGAAGCAGAATTTGTAGAAATTGATGAGGGATCACGTAATGACGGGGAAGTCATATAAGGAGATATTGTATGTTCTAGGAGGGGATCATTCATGAATCTAGACTTACACTACTTGATGTCGACCGAACGCTACGTACTCGACATGGAATCGTTTCAGATGAAGAATGAGGCGTATTATCCGTTAGAGTGGACGTTTTATGGAGCGGCGAATCCGACGATGCTCCTTACATGGGATGCCGAGCGCGACCGCATCCGAATTCGCTTCGAACAGTACGCCGTCTTTTTAGGGACACAAGAAGAGCACGGAATGAAAGAAGATGGGTTATGGAACGAGCATCCGATTGTAAAACTGTCCGCATCACGCCTGATGTCATTCGCCAGTGAACGGATGGCGATTCATCCGGTGAACCGTAACCGTGGCGCGCTCGCGCATTATGTCATCCGTACGATCGAGCAGGAGTTTCATGTGTTGGCGTATGAAGACCCGACCGTAGAAAACCTAGGAAAAGTCGGGGACACAGGAGTACGTGTCGAAATCGTGAAAGAAGCCGAATGAAAAACAACGTCGCCTCGACTCCGGGGCGACGTTGTTTCGTTTACGGCACGTCAATTTTGACGGTATACACTTTCGGCATGGCGTCACTTGACGCATACAAGACGAGCGTCTTTTCTTTCTCTGGGACGAGGAAGACTAAATCAATTTCGGATTTCTCGCCTGTGAAATAACGAAAACCGTTCTTGAACGCTTTCTTATTGTGGTTGACCAGATCGACTGGACTATATTTTGTCCCGTCTGGTGTGTACATACGGAATCCGTTTGGACGATATTCCATATAACCACCTTGACCGTCATCTGAATGGAAGAGGGAGAGCGGGAGACTCACGAATCGCTTACCATCTTCCGATTCAGTTCCATCCGGTGAAGCGAAGACGGGTTGTCCAACTTGGAATTCACGCTTCTTCATTTGTGGATCTCCAATAAACGTTTGGAACGTGCCGAGGTTCATGATTTTTTGAAGATCATCTTCTTTTGGTGTTGTGTCTTTTGCTTCTTTCGGTTTATCAGCTTTTAAATCAGCCTGTTTCGCACCCGTCGTCTGCGCAGTCGGGGCCGGTGTCGCTTTCGCCTCTTCCGTGACCGGTTTGACTTCTGGTGACGTGAAGACGAACAAGCTGATGATCCCAACAACGAGTGCCGTCGCCGTCGTCCCGAGGACGAAGCGGAATCGTTTCTCGACTTGCTTTTGGTTGACGACATGCCCACCAATCGCTTCAGCCGGCGTGATGCGTACGGCACGTTCAGCCGGAAGCAGTGCACCTAAGACACCTGTCACGACCGGGATGAAGATGGTCGCAAACAAGAATGGCAGCTCTGACGTCGGGAACTGTTGATACATGATCGTGACGATAACGATGGTGAACGTCACACCGAGTAGTCCGGCGAAGAATCCGGTTAGCGCACCTTCCGTCAAGACGAGACGACGGATGGACGTGTTCTGCCAACCGAGCGCTTTCAAGACGGCGAGTTGCGGTTTTCGTTCGGAGACGTTTTGCCACATGATTTCGGTCGTCGTGAGCATCGCAATCAGTAAGGCGACCCCCATGGCAACGTAATGCATCGTCCCGACTTCTAGTGCCACGAACTCCCCGATCCACGTCGTGTACAAGACGCCTTGGAGACGGAACGTGACGAACAAGAAGAAGCCGAACAGACTCGTCGGTAAAGCGATGGCAAGAATCGACAACAACGTCCGTGGCCAATACGTCACGAGTTGGTTCAAGCTCATACCGACGCTTGAGCGAGAGCGGCCGAGACGTCGTCCTTTTGAGACTTCACCGGACTGCATCGTCTCATATGGCTTGATGCGACGGACGAGCCGGATCGGGATGAGTGTCCCGAGCCAGTATATCAAGAGTCCGGCGAGTCCAATTAATAAGATACGGGTGATCGATGTCGAGCCAGCCGCCGTCCAAAGGAACGTTCCGAGAATCATCCACGAGATGAGCGCTACCATCGACCCGAGGATCGTGGCTTCTAAGAATAACAGTTTCGACAGCTGACTCGGCCGCCAACCGAGTGACAAGAGGATGGCGAACTCTTTCTTCCGTGCGTACAGCATGATGATGTTCGAACTGAATACATATAGCATCGCGACGAGGATGACGCTCGCGACGACACCGGAGAAGCCGAGTTTCGCTTCCTGGAAAATCGTGATTGACGACCCGATTTTAATCCATGGCTGCTGAATCCAACCGAGCGAACTTTCTCCTTTAAGTCCAGGGAGATAGGTGACGGCGTATTGTGGAGACGAACCGAGCGTGACGTCCGTGATGAGACCGGTCTTGTCTTCAATCTCCTTCGCGACTGCTTGGAGCTTCGCTTCACTTTCTTCGTTCAAGACGTCCACGCCTTTCACGTTGACGCGAATGGCCGAGATGGCCTTGTCACCGGCGATGGCGAACGCCGCGTCGAGTGTCGTCAACATTGACGGTGGTTTCGTCAAGAAGCTATATGGGTTATTCGTCGGTTTGACAGTCGTCGGTGGGTTGACCGGCTCATCCTTCGAGTTCATGACCCATTCGGCGCTTGCCGGGAAATACGTCTCCATCGGGAGTTCCGTCAACGGATCTTTTGACAACTTCAGTTTCGATGGGTCGAATAAGCCGATGTAGTTATATTTTACTTTCGGTGCATCGTTAAGGTCTTCTGCGTATAAATTGGACTTACGATACATACTTTCTTGACCATACTTCACTTGACCCTCAGCGAGGAACGGTTTGATTTGATACGAATACGGCCAACGTTTCGGGAACGGGCTCGTCACGCCTTCATAGACAAGAGGTGACGCCTTCTCGGAAAGCCAAGTGTATTCCACGGTGAGACGAGGATCTTGTGGCTGCGGTTTTCCCTCTAAAATGTGTTTCGTGATATTGTCGTGCATTTGTTGGGCTGTAAAGTCGTATGAGGCGACTGTCGTGCCTTTCAAGCTATCTAGATACTCCCCTTTCCCTTTCTCGAGATAGGTTTTGATAAACGCCTCTTGGTCGCTCGTATCGGCATCGACTTCTTCGATGGTGTAGTTGATCGAGGCATCGACGTAGTCTTTTGTACTCATCAAAATCGGGATTGTCGTGATGTCTTCATCGTAAGGCTCTGGGACATCCTCTTCATTGAAGTAACGACTGAACGCTGTCGCTTGTACGGCATCGTCTAACCCGACGAGTTTCGCTTCGGCGACCGGGTCGATTCCCGCGAGCATGACATCACTTCCGTAACTGAGTGGGAATTCTTCATATAGGGCGGTCGGACCGATGCCGATGTGAGTGGAATCACCGTTTGGCATCCAGCCGACCCAAAAGTAGGCTTTCAAGTCTTGGAAGTCATTGATTTTTTCAATGCCTGTATCGATGAGTGTGTTCATCTTAAGGCGATAGAGACCCGCTTTATCAAACGTGTGCGTTTGCGTGAACGAGCTCGAATAAGTCGACCCAATCATGGCGATTGGTGCCGCGACATCAATGTCAGCAATCTGTTGAATCGTTTCGTACTGTTCGCGCGTGATCCCGCCTTCGAGTCCGCTCATATAGTTCGGTTCGAGCAGGTTCAAGTCCTCGGTCACACTCCGGCTGCCTTCTGGACGCACGACGATGTGATAAGACGAGTCCCAACGTTTTTGCAGCTCGTTGACGACTGTCCCATTATTCGCCTGGGTCACGCCGAGAAGATAGCTGAGCCCGGTACTGACGATGAGCATCCCGACCATGAGCAGGATGAATCGTTCTTTATTCCGCCACCATGAATTCCAAATGAACTTAAGCATGATGGACGTCGCTCATGGCGACGACCTGCCCGTCGCGCATCTCGATTTTTCGGTTGGCTCGATCGGCGAGTTCCGGGTCATGGGTGACGAAGAGGACGCCACATCCGTTCTCGCGATTCAAGCGGATCAATAGGTCGAAGATGACGTCACCCGTGTGCGTATCTAAGTTCCCCGTCGGCTCATCGGCGAGGAGCCATTTCGGACGGTGGATGAGGGCGCGGGCGACGGCGACACGTTGTTGCTGACCCCCGGACAGTTGGGAGGGCAACGAATCGACTTTGTCAGCGAGACCTACTTCCTTCAATAATTCGAGCGCACGTTCGTGAACGTCGTAATCGACTTTTCGTCCGAAGAGCGGGGACATGACGTTCTCAAGTGCTGTCAGTGTCGGGATGAGATGGAACTGTTGGAAGATGAAACCGATATTCTCGAATCGGAAGTCCGCGAGCTGTTTCGCAGATAGCGTCGAGATGGGTTCGTCGTTGAAGAGCAACGTGCCCTCTGTCGGGCGGTCGAGTGTACCGATCAGACTGAGGAGCGTCGACTTCCCAGACCCCGATGGTCCGATGATGGAGATGAAATCTCCGTGTTCGAAGCGAAGGTTGATGTCTTTTAAGGCGACCGTTTTGACGTCACCCGTATCAAAGCGTTTTGTTAAATGTTCGCATGTGAAGTGATAAGCCATACCGTTAAATCTCTCCTTTACCTATGTTATAGTGAAAATATGTAAGAGGACGTAATATTCTGACTATTTTCAGATTAGAGGAAAAACATTCCAATGTATAGCTGTATTTTTTTCAAATGGGGAACGGGTATAGAAGAGTGAGGAGGAGAGAAGATGAAATCATTCGAAATTGAATTCCATTTAATTAACGAAGAAGTGCTGACGTATATGGTGGAGGCGGATACGCGATATGAGGCATTAGAGTCGATCTTTCAAGTGTTTCGACATGCGAGCGATGGCTTCGTACAGTTTGAGGATGAGTTGATTGTGATATTGGATCATGTGGCGTATGTGAAGGCGTTTGAGGTGGATTGACAAAATAAAAAGAAAAGTGAAATGATATCACTTTTCTTAAATACATATCTTAAAGAATTGATAATGAAGTTGGTCATTTGTTAGTGAGGACTGCTTCTAAGTACGCTGCAAGTTTTTCAGATCGCTTCAGAATTAATTCTTTTGTCCAATAAACACTTGAAGAAGATTCATCCATAAACAAATAGCTATTAATTTTTTCGAATTGTTGTACTTCTTTTCCAGACTTCATCGAAGAGATTAAACGATCTGCTAATACTTGAGTGGTCCAAATTGATGAATCTGCATATACAGATCTCTTCTGATCAAATTGTTTATTGGAAAGTGAAGAGTTTTCATCGTTACCGATAAGTGCAAAATTACCAATTCGATTCACGTATTCTTTATATTCTTCTAAGTCTTCAAAGCCGGAACCTTCTATCAGTTCATTACTAATTGGTGTTCTTGGCATGATGTGTTCCAAAGTGACCTTTTTATTTCGGTTTGACGTTAGAAGAACGGTGTTATCGGAATGACCATAAGCTTCGATGAAACGGAGCAAGTCGTAACCTTTTTTATTGTAGTTTCCTCTGGTGTTCTCAAATTTTCTAGCAAATACAGCTTCTTTTGCAAGCTTAGCTTTCTCTGAAATTCTTCTTTCTAACTCACTTACGAATTGATGATAAGCTTGGTCTTGCCCTTCTCGCTTTAAGTTTGCATTATATTTTTTTATCAACGAAGGTATTTCAGCTTCAATATAGTTAGTTTGCGTATAAGAGAAAATAACACTTGCACCCAATCGAATTGCCAAATCAACAATCTCTGATTTTCTTTGTTCTGATTCATTGTAGAATGGAATGAGGATTGTTTGTGCCTGTTTTAAGTTCAAAAGTTTGAATAAAACATTGAGTAAATGAGTATTTTTAATGAATCCTTCAAACTCTTTACGTTCTAATTTTCCGTAAGTGTATGAAACATCATGCATCTCTGAAACGATTGATAAAACTTCTTCCTTAGATGGATTTAGTTCTGAATAATAGTTAAAGAGTTTATCTTTACGAATGTTTTCTCCAGTGGTTCCTACTAAATAATGCTTTAGGAAGGTTGAAGATTCAACTTTTCTTTTGGGACTGAGTACGAGGTTGTTGTTAAACTTTTTCCACATCTCAGTAAACTTATCTCGTTCATCGTCACTATAGAAATCTTTAGCAAGATTTTTTAAAAGCATGTTTTTTATTAAATCTAGTGGTTCTAAATCTTTCCCCCTGTTATTCAAGATTTCAAATAATTGAAATGCTTTAGATAATGTCGGTGCAGTAGTTACAATTAACATGACTTTATGTTTTATGTAGTTTACAAATTTCAATAATTTCTGATCATCTAATTTAGCGAGTTCTTCTTTTAATACATCATATACTTCTTCAATTTGAGTAGAAGTTTGAGATAGGTTTTTCGAATTAGAATCTGGGCGAATAATGTGCCGATAAGTACTACCAAATTCTAAGCTTTTGTGATGCTGTATTTTAGAAGTTTTAAAATTTGCATCATCGTCAAATAATCCATACCCTTTGTTTAATTCACCTCGGACATTCATCCATTTTTGAATTGTATCAAAGCTGCTTTTATTCTGATGTAAACGATAATCAATTGTTTCTTCTAGAACTTTATATAGTAACGAAAGGGTTGTAAGTCTCTGTTGACCATCAATCACAATTTTGTTTGCAGGTTGGTGATCATTGTTAATCAACACGATATTTCCCAACAAATAGCCGTCTAATAACGAACTTTCCTTTGTAAATTCTTCTGTGTCTTCATTAAAATCTTTAAAGAGCTGTGTAACTTCTTCTTCCCCCCATACAAAATCTCTTTGGAAATCAGGAATTTCGTAAATAAAATCATTATTAAATACGTTAAATATTGATTGGATTTCTGAAGTAATCAATTAGATACAGCCTCCTATTTCATAAAACAAACCTTCAAATAATTGGGTATAATGAAAGTATAGTATTTTAATAGAAATTGATCTACCGCAATGCATGCAGAAAGGGTTGAGAATAATGAGGAAAGAGTACAATAAATTAATCCGTGACCGCATTCCTGAAATTATTCACGAATCAGGAAAAATCCCGATTGTGAAGCAACTTACTCAAGCCGAACACTTTGAGCAAGCACGTTTGAAACTCTATGAAGAAATCAAAGAGTATGAAGAGACGAACATTGATGAAGAGTCTCTTGAAGAGTTAGCTGACATTTTGGAGTTGGTCTATACACTTGGAAACATGCATGGGGCAGACTTCGATGAATTGAATCAGATTCGTGAAGAGAAACGCAAAAAACGTGGTGGTTTTGAAAAGGGGCTATTTTTAGAAGAGGTCCTTGATCATGAGTGATTTACGACTCCATACGAGCAATCTGGGCATCCCTTTACAAGAACACATAGACGCGGCGACTGAAATTTATATGGTCGTCGCGTTTGCTCAAGTGTCGGGAGTGAAGGAATTATATTCTTCATTAAAACAAGCGAGTGAAAGCGATGCTCAAATCAGAATTTTGGTAGGAGACTATCTGTACCTCACCGATCCTGATGCACTGGATATTCTATTACAAATACCGAATATTGAGCTCCGGCTATACCGCTCAAAAGGAAGGTCGTTCCATCCAAAGGCATATTTGTTCCGAACAATGGAAAGCGGTACATTTTTTGTTGGTTCCTCGAATTTATCGCATAGTGCGCTAAATCATGGTGTGGAGTGGAATGTTGAGATTCCTTCAAGTGTATCAGAGGAGGTTTTTGAGGAGTCAGTCGCTGCGTTCCATGAGTTATTTTATAGTGAATATGCGCAAATGATGAATCCAGTCTCGTTACAGTCTTATCGCGAAGAGTATGAAGCGCGAAAGGATCGAATGAAGGAGCTGGAGGTCGCTGAACACTCTCCCGTTTACATAGAAGATGATTCGATTACACCGACGTCTGTCCAAGATGCGGCATTGTTGGCACTCCGAGAGACGATGGCGGAAGGTCGAAAAAAAGCGATGCTCGTTTTGGCGACTGGATTAGGAAAAACGTATTTAAGTGCATTTTTTGCTCGTCAATTCAACCGTATCCTTTTCGTTGCGCATCAAAAGGAACTTTTGTTACAGGCAGAAAAGTCATTTCTCAATGTGGCAACGGATTGGAAGACAGGATTACTCCTTGGAGGTGAATCACGAAATCAAGAAACTGCTGATGTCGTGTTCGCCTCGATTCAAACGTTAGCTTCGAAGCAAAGAATGGAGCAATATGACCCGGAGCAATTCGATTTGATTATCGTGGATGAGTTCCATCATTCGGCTGCTCCTTCCTACCGTCGGGTGCTAGATTATTTTCAACCAAAGTTCTTACTTGGTTTGACTGCAACACCTGACCGATTAGACGGAGGAGACGTATATGCACTTTGTGATGATAACGTCGCTTTCCAGATGCACTTTACGGAAGCGATTGAAGAATCGTTTTTAACCCCGTTTCATTACGTTGGAATTTATGATGAAATCGACTACTCTCAGATTCGTCTTATCAATGGACGTCGTTACGATCAAGAAGAGTTATTGGCAGAACAGTTAAAAGAAAGTGTTGCCGAGAAGATTTACAAGGCTTGGTCAGAACATCATCAATCGAGAGCACTAGGATTTTGTTCTTCCGTTGTACAAGCTGAATATTTGGCGGATTATTTTAGGAGACAAGGAGTGCAGGCGGTAGCGCTTCATAGTCAGGCCGAGTATGATCGCACCGAAGTGATTACTCAGTTAAAGCATGGGCAATTGGACATCATTTTTGCAGTGAATTTATTTAATGAGGGTGTCGATATCCCTGAAATCGATACGCTATTGTTCTGTCGTCCGACAGAATCATTGACAGTGTTCACCCAGCAAATCGGACGAGGACTACGTCTATCAAAAGGAAAGACGCATTGTACAATCATCGATTTGATCGGGAACTATAAAAATATTGATAAGAAACTGGCGCTATTGACGACAGACGGTCCAGATTCACTGAAGAAGGTTCCAACATCAAATAGCTTACCTACTTCGTGTACAATCGAATTTGATTTAGAGACTGTCGATCTTTTGAAGAAAATGATGATTCGTTCTTCGACACGACATCAATTATTAGAACGAAATTATTTCATGGTGAAGGAAGAGCTAGGGAGACGACCGACCTACCTAGAACTAATTCAACGAGGCGAATATTCATTGGAGGCGTATCAATCCGAAAGGAAGCACTTTAGTGGCTTCTTCGGCTTTTTAAAGAAGATTGGTGAGTTAACAGACGGTGAGTTAAGTGTTTTTGAAAATATGTATCCTCTTTTGTATGAAGTGGAGGATACAAGAATTACAACAAGTTATAAGATGGTTGTATTATCCGTCATGTTAGAGCGGGGAAAACAAATGTGGTACACTCCTTTGAAAGCATCTGATGCAGCTTATCCGTTTTATGATTACTTGACGAGTGTGCCTTATCGTCAACAGATTGATGGAAAGACAAAAGACTTTCAGCAACCTTTCCATCAACAACGGATTGAAAAATTGTTGGTGCGGATGCCATTCGATAAAATTGCCAAAGGACCGTTTTATGTAGAAAATGAAAGCCTACATATCGAATTCAATGAAGCGCTCCGCAATCCGGTAGTTTATGAATGGGTGAGCCAGATTGTAGAAGTTCGCTTACATTACTACTTCAGTCGGAAAGCACAACGATCATCAGATTGATTGATTTAGTGATGTTGAATGAAAAATTAGAGAGGTGGGGATAAGGTGAAACGCCTGTTACTACGTAAAATCCAATTCGCCCTCCAACACCACGGTGGGACAGCATCTTTAAAAGACATTTATGCGTATGTCGAAAAATCATACTATCAACTCGAACTCGATCGATATAAAGATTGGAAAGGGCACATCAATAAACAGATTCGTGCGCATTCCAGTGATTCGGCGAGCTTTACCGGAAAAGAAGACCTCTTTTATTCCACGGGAAATAAAGGCATTTGGGGTCTTAGACAATCCAATAACTAACGAAAGCGGGACCAATTTCACTTGGTTCCGCTTTCAATGTTTACAAAACATCACACCCTATTGTCACACAATGTTCATTCCTGTACACTTCGATATTGTGTGCTAAAAATTATGTTAGGGGTTAGTCAATGGAACTTGTACAGCAATTATCTCAAATGCAACTCATCAACCAATTCTGGTTGCTTATGGTCTTCGTCATTCCAATGGTCATTTTATCTCGTATGGTCGTGGCTGGGACGCGCTTCTCACCGATCCTCGTCATCGTCATCTTCGGTCTCGGTCTCGGATTCGGTATGGTCGAGCTCGGTATCGCGACGCCGGGTCTTCCTGAATTCCCGCTCGTCGACTTCTTGTCACGGACGACGATCATTGCGTTAGTCGTTTCATTCTTCGTCGGCGGACAAGAACTTCGTAAAATCTTGAGTAAACAAGAGCTCGACATGGAGGACATCGTCATTCCTGCCAAAGAGGAAATGTTCCTCGGGACAGGACGTACGCAGTTCATCTTCATCCTTCGTTCGTTCTTCTTGCTCGTCGGTTTGGAAGGGTTCTTCCGTATGGCAATCGAGCCAGGTACGGCAGAAGGGATTGCGCTTTACTACCCAATCCTCGCACTCCTCGGTCTTGCCGTGTCGTTCTTACTCATCGACCATAAAGCACAAATTCAGGACAAGAAAGTATACATGCAAAAAGGTCTTATCGAGACAGTTCTCTTGCTTGTCATCTTGTTCGTTTCGTTCTTGATTGCGACAGCGATTCAGCCAATTATCGCACTTCCGCAAATCTTCTTCGCGATGTTGATTTCGTCAGCACTCGGTGCCATCTTCCATAACTGGACGTATGGACCGACTGTCCGCGCGCTTCTCTTCGCAGGGATTCCGGTCGTCTTGGCTGCCAACTTCATGGTCGGGGGTTCAAGAATCGGTGACGCGTTCGCAATCGAAGGCATGAATTCGATTCTCGTGTACGGTTTCTTCGGTCAGTTGTTCTGGATGTTCGGTGGAATCGCACTCATCATGTGGTTCGCTCGCACGGGTCACATCCGTAACCTCGCACCAGGTATGGCAGGTTCACTTTCACACAGTGGTCTTACAGGAGCGTGTACGGCTGGTGACTTCGGTCAAGTAGCAGCGAAACGTGCGCCAATCATGATCAACATCCCGTTCTTCGGACATATCTTCGTATTCTCCATCCTCGCGGTCAGTGCCGACAACGGTGCTCTCTGGATTTGGCCGACAGCCATCATCGTCTTGGTCGGTCTCGTACTCACTGCGCTCGCGTTGAAAAACTTACGCGCGGCGAACGGGGAAGACTTCAAAGAAGTCAAAGCCCTTATGCAGTTCTCGTTCGGGTGGCAGATGATGGCCGTCTTCGGTGGTCTCGTCATCTTGACGTTCAGCACGATCGCATTTGACTACACGACGATGGCACAATCGTCAGCGATCTCGCACTTCGGCTTGTTCGCAGCGGTTCAAGGTGGAATGTTCGGGACGGAAGCCTCGCTTCTCATCCCGCTCATCTTCTCGATGCCGTTCCTCGTGCACCCAATCGTCTTCTATATGTTCGGGAAAGCGCTCGACAACAATGGCGAAATGCCACGTGTGCCGGTATATGCGATGGCGCTCGTTGGTGTCGTCGGTGTATCTGCAGCGATTTTCGCCTTATAATAGGACTCCGCTCTGACTTCGGTCAGGGCGGTTTTTTTGATGAAATCGATATGATGAACAATTAACTGTGAAGAGGGGGAACGTGTATACATAGTCGCTCATTACTTTAGTTGAATGAATTGTAATTAGAGTGTGGATTTTAAATAATCTTATAGATGAGCTTGACTAAGCAGTCATAATCTACTTCAAAGAACTATATTTTATTCAATTTATAGGTGAAATTGTGACTTGCGCAAACAAATTAAAGTTGTAAAGAAATCTCGTTTACTATGAAAAAATATTTTATTTGTACAAGACGAAAGAACATTTCGATTTTCTATACAAATTAGTACTGAATCCACTGTAAAAAGTAAAACAGAGAACCATTCATTGTTTGAGGTGATGATTTTCTGTTGAATAGCATTTAAAAAAATAATAAGTCACGATACTCTGATTAAATGCAAGTTAGATAATAATCATTTTAATATTTTTAAACGCACTATAAAGTGTTTTTAATTTTCGATGTATTGAATCAATCCATTTCCATACTGATTAATTGGACCTAAATTTATAGAGTTTTGCTCTAATTTTGCTATTAAGTTTTTTCTTTCTTCATTGTTGAGTAATAAGGAAACAACAGCAGTGGCATATGCGGTTGAAAAAGATGTTCCTGATTGAGATTCGATTTTACCGTCTAGGTTTAGAACAGGCACTTCCACTCCTGGTGCTACAAAATCGACTTTTCCTTTAGCGGCATATGCATAGATTGATTTATTTTTATCAATAGCAGAAATAGATAGTACTTCTTTATAGCGGGCGGGGTAATCTGTCGATAAACCGAGTGTATTACCAGCAGCTGCTAAGATTATGATTCCGGCATCGTGGGCCCTCTTAATAGCATTCTCTAAAGTTTTATCATGATGGGAAAAACCGTAGCTCATGTTAATGATATCTACGTTTTGTTTTATAGCCCAATCAATTCCTCTAACTGTATTATCAAGTTCTCCGTTTGCTTGGTCATCTAAGGTTTGAACATCATACAAATGTATATTCTCGTTGATTCCAATCTTTGAATTTTCAAAAGAGGTAGCGGCGATGATACTTGCAATCATAGTTCCGTGAGGATGTATAGCTGAAGTATTCGAAGAACTATCTAGCGTATTATACTGTTTGATAACGTACTTATGTAATTGAGTAATATCACTATTGATTCCTGTATCCATTATCGCAATCTTAATTGGTTGTTTAGAGGATGATAATTTGTTTTTTGTTAACGAAAGAGCACAATGCGTCCAATTTTGTTCACACTCCATTCCTTGCTTGATATTCGTTGAACGATCACTCCCTGTTACGATTGTTGAAATCAAAACTACTACTGCTAGAGTGCATATTTTTAGTTTGATCATATTGATTTTCCTTTCTGAGTAAAACTTAATACTGAATAAAAAAACGCTATTTTAAAGTTTATATTGAGTCTTTCTTTTCTTAAATTACTTCTTTATATTTTTTTGATAATTGTTTGTTTCATTCTTAATTTAAAGAATCTGAATATACCAAGGCTACTACACAATTTGATAACGTGTTTTACCAACTATCAGTTCGTACGATGAGATTCATGAAAAAGTAAGAGAAGATAGTTATTTTAAACACTAGATATAATAAGTAGAGTGGATATTTTTAATTAAAGCCATTAAGGATAAAAACGTAAGTAATAAACGATGTTCGTCTGTTCTTTTCATAAAAAAAAGTACTGCTGCCAACGTGATAAATCCGAAAGGCGCAAGAAAGTAACTTGCGACAATGGTCAAAACCAATGCACAGTGTCTCATCTCAGATCGAACACTATTTTTTCGGACGTTTATTTTCTCTTCAGTAAGAACTGAATTTTCAAGAATATTGTCTAAAGAAACGTTATAGATTTCACAAAGTAATTTCAAATTTTCAATATCTGGTATAGATTTACCATTTTCCCATTTGGATACTGCTTGCCTGGTGATGTTAAGTTTGTCAGCAATTTGCTGTTGTGAATATTTATTTTCTAATCGTAACTGTTTTAATCTCTTTTTCAATTTACAGTTCATAACTCTTTACACCCCTTAAAAGACTGATACGACAACAATGCCACTATTAGTTTACATTAAAAAAACCAATGAGGAACCGATAGTTTCTTTTTTGAAAAGCTAGTATAGTTCAGAATGATTATATGATTTGTAAGATAAATACATTGAATAAAGATGGGGGAGGGAGTAATTTTATTGGAAATAGTCACTGCTATTTTCTTTTCTTATTTTGTCAAACAAATCAGTACGATTATTTATTAGGGTTATTCGATTTTAGAAAACAGGGGGATATATTATGAGAAGTTTAATAACAAAATTAATTGTAATTACATTAATATTTAGTTCAGTAATCAGTGGTTCCAACGTTTCGGCATCAGATTCAAAAAAATCAGAGATAAATATAATCGAAGAAAAAGTTCAAGAAATCCAGAGTAATCCGTCTTCTACAGAAGATATTGATGTTCAAGAAGAGTTAGGGTTGAATGATGAAAATTTGGACATGAAATTATTAACGTCAGGTTCTCAAGATGTCCTAGTAAATTCGAATATTGAAATCGATAATCAAAGTATTGAATCGAATATTATTTTTAATGAAGAGGATTTAGAGATTAAGGCTACTATCTCTTCAAATGATACTGAAAATAGTATTAAAGAAGTTTATACTGTAGAAATCAATAGGATCGAAGGGGAGAACTTCGAGGGGGAAATCAGGAGCTTAAATAGTGGTGAAACATTTTCTGTAAATACGATTGAAGCTTCTGCATCTGTACTTCCGGCTCTAATCCCGCTTATTCTTAGAGCTGGTCTGCAATACGTGATTAAGCATTACGGTAAAAAAGTCGCTATGCAGGCTATGATTGATTTAGGAGTTTCACAAATTACAAAAGCGTATGGTGGAGTAGTTAAAGATGCTAAAAATGGTAAAGGTAAGGTAATTACGATACCAAATAAGAAGCAAGAAATTGTTATTCGATTAATGGAAGCTGGATCCGGTGGGCGTAAAGAAGCATATTGGAGAATGTCTGTCGGTAACAAGGCGTTAAACCGAGCCGGTAACTTTTCGAATAACGCTTCTGAAACTCACATTACATTGCAAGAGTCATCTCCATCAACCATTATTTCGCTTATAAAAAAATTTAAAAAGTGAATGAGGTAAGGGAAAATGAATGAGAACGAAATCAAAATGAATGAGTCTTTAGAATTCTTGGTCAACGGTTGGGAAATTGCAAAGTTAGATATCGATTACTTCAATGAGACGATTACACTCTTGGTAGAAAGTGTAAAACAGCAATCTATATTAAAAACACGAGTTTCTTTCAAAGAGGTTCTTTCATACTATGTTTATCAAGAAGAAGTCGTTTATAATGAAGATCCTTATGAAACGTATAGACTTAACAACCGTGAGAAAGATGATAGTTCTTTCGTCAGCGAGATTGGTTATCACCCAAATGGATTTGCACACATAAAAATTAAGAGCTTAGATTCTGAATTAACAGCGATTGAAGAAATAACATCAAAGACTAACTTATATTTTCAAGTGAACAACAAAGATCATTTCTTTATCGAATGCAATGTCATTGAAATCAATGACGAGACTTTTGAAGACTTGATTCAAACGAGCGATAGTTTAAGAATTACTTAATACTTTTCCAGTCATACAAGGAACGGATGTCTACTAATGATGGCTATCTACCTTTTCTTGAAGAAATACCTGTCGAAACTGTTGTTATCAAGAATCTTTCCATTGTACTGGAACGATGACACTCAATAAAAAAGCGTCCGACCATTTCTCAGGTCGGACGCTTTTTCTGTCATAAGATCACCATCGAGATCAACGTCAAGATGGCAAGCCCACCTTGTGTCAGAATAATCTTCTTGTCACTCGTGATACTGCCATATAGGGCAACGAGAATGATATAGGTCAGCATCATGGTGACAATCTCGACCGGGTTGGGGGAAAGATAGAGTCCGTACAAGAGCCCGACTCCGATCAATCCGTTATAGACGCCTTGATTTTTGAACAAAACCGACACCGAGTCTCTCGTTAGCTCGTCTTTCGACATACGGAAGACGCGTGACGTCGACGAGGATGCCGTCGCAATCGTCTCTAAATAGAAGATATAGAAGAATTCGATGGCGACAAGCGTTCCGAGCACAAGGGTGAGCGTCGACATATTAGTTGACCGCTGCTACTTGTACGACTGGTTTTGCAGACACGTAGTTCGCCACGTTTTGTGCGAAGTTGATGAGGACCGGGTTTTGGTTGTGCTGCTCGAGAGCGGCTTGGTCTTCCCAGTTCTCGATCATGACGAAACGGTTCTCGACAGACGTTGACTCGTATAGGTCATATCCGACGCAGCCCGCTTCTTGTTTTGATGAGTCGATCAAGACTTGGATGTCACGCAAGAAGTTCTCGCGTTGTGATGCTTGGATATCGAATGTGGCGTTGACTAAGATCATGGTTGATTCCTCCGATTGTGTGGTGAATTATTTGAACGATGTGACCGTTTGAGCGTCAAGACGTACAGATTGGTAACCTTCTTCTGCCGCTTTCCCAACAGACAAGATCATGACTGGTACATAACGGTCTTTGTCGAGACCGAACGCTTCTGCGAGTTGGTCTTTCTCGAAACCACCGATTGGGTTCGTGTCATAGCCGTGTGCACGTGCTGTGAGCATGAATTGCATCGCAGCGAGACTCGCATCGATCTTCACGATGTCGTTCATCTCTTGTTTCGAGAGGTTTTTGTAGTAAGGGATGATTGCGCCGAGCTGTTGATCACGCACTTCTTGTGGCATTTTGCCTTCTGCGACCGCTTGATCGTAGATTTGTTCGCCGTACTCGTAGCACTCCATGTCTCCGAAGATGAGGAGCATCGCTGCAGACGAATCGTTTTGACGTGTGTTGAAACGGATGAGTGGTTTGAGCGTCTCTTTCGCTTCTGGGCTCTCGATGACGACGAAGCGCCATGGTTGCATGTTGACCGATGATGGGGCAGTCGTTGCTTCTTGAATCATCTCGAGCATTTCTTCTTGTGAGATTTTCACGTTCTCGTCATAGACACGGATTGATTTACGACCGAACATGACGTCTGTAAATGTATTGTTTTCGAATGTAGTTGCCATTGGTGAATTCCTTCTTTCTCTGTTTAGGCGTGACTGTTCAATTTTTGAAGCAGCCCGGATAAGTGTTGAATCTCTTCAGCGGACAAGGCTTGTAAGACGAGATGGTTGGCCCGTTCGTCTCGCTCGCAGTGCCCGAGGTCTTGCTCTGCTTTCTCTGTCACACGGACGAACATCTCGCGATGGTTCTCCGCGTTCCGCTCTCTGACGACATATCCTTTCTCTTCAAGGATTTTCAAATGTCGGGTGATGGCGGCATTGTCGATTTTCATTTCTTCTTTAATCACGCGTTGCGAACAAACGCCTCGTTCTTTGACGACTTGCAGCATCTCGTAGCGGGTCAGGCTGAATCCTGTCTCCCGTTCGAACGACGATGCGACGTTTTGTTCCGCCAACTTGATTTGGTAAAGTAATCGGCTGATTTCACGTAGGTCCATTGCGTCCCACCTTTCTCAATTGACTTATCAATCGTTGACTTGTCAAACGATACAACGTTTTGGATTGCCTGTAAAGTCAAACGCTCAAAAAAGACGACACCGGATTATTGTGTCGTCTCCTCTTCGATAGGGGTGCCATCAAATCGATATTCTGTCGTGAATGTCGTCTCGTCGAATCCATACATTCGGTCGTAGGCATTCAAGTCCTCAATCGTCCGCACGTCGAGGAAGGACGGGTCGATGTCAGACGCTTTGCGCGTGAACATCATGTACCGTTCTGTGTAATCGTCATTTCCTCCAGGCTTTCCGTCGAACGAGAAGTGAATCCAATAGACATCGGATTCCACTACGCGCATGACGTCGAGAATCCGTTGTTTCTGTTCGTCCGTATTGTTCCAGTCTTCATGAAACATGATCGAGACGTCGAGATACGTCTTCGGATTCGTTTCATAGATGGACGTCGGGGTCGGGCTGACTTTTGCTTGCGCATCATCGGACACTCTGGTCGGTACTTCCGCACGGACGGTCTCTTCTTCTTTTATGATTCCTTGCGACACGAGTCGCTCGTGAATCGTCCGCTCTGCCTCGCGTTCCCAATACGTCTCGAGCACGTTATCGTGGATGGAGCCGTCACCATACGTTTCAAGATAGTAAGTTCCAACGAATGGTTCTTTCGTCAATGTCATTTCCCCGATATAACCGCCCATATGCCAGTCGCGAGACAGTTCGATATCGGCTTGTTCGTTGTACGTTTCCTTCACATACGCGGTATAAGTCTCCCGTGCCTCTGACTTTTCAAGCGTCGAATATACGAAGAGGCCGCCAGCAAGAAACCCACCGGCCATACCTGCCAGTAATCGTTTTTTAATCATTTCGTCACCTCTCGTTCAATCTACCTGATATTGAAGGAGAATACCTCGGTCCAAAGTCTTATTCAAATCATTTCCATTTCGCTGTAAACTAAAAGTGCCCTCAAAGAACTATTGTAATTGCGTGTACTAATACATATAATACACTTAAAGAGTAACATTGATTATGAGAGGGTGTGACCCATGTTATACAAAATCGATATGAAAAGTTCAGAACCGCTATACGAGCAAATCGTCAATCAAACGAAAGAACTTGTTATCCGTGGAATTTTACGACCAGGAGATAAGGTGATGTCCGTGCGTGAACTCGCCACCGATCTCGTCATCAATCCGAATACGGTCAGTAAGGCGTATCAGGAGTTGGAACGGCTCGGGCTGCTCGAGATGCGACGTGGACGTGGGACGTTCGTCTCCGAGGACTGGGTGGACGATGATGCGGCACGTGAGCCGGTCATCGCCTCGATCAAAAAGATTGCGATCGATTGCCACTATGCGAACGTGCCGTTAGACGAAGCCATTGACGTATTGCGAACGGAATATGAGAAAGTAGGGAAATCCAATGCTGAAAGTTGAACAGTTAAGTAAAAAAATTGACCGTCAAACGATACTCGATGGCATCGACTTTACGGTCGAATCTGGAGAAATCATTGCGCTCGTCGGACGTAACGGTGCCGGTAAGACAACGCTTCTCCGCACGATGGTCGGCATCATTCGCCCAGATATGGGCGACGTGCTCTATGGTTCGAAAAGTATTTTTAAAGATGCGGGATTGAAGCGTGACGTCATCTTCGTACCGGATTCAGCCGATGCGCTCAAAAATTATACGGTGAACGAGGCGACGGACCTGTATGAATCGATTTATCCATCCTTCAACCGTACCGTCTTCCGTGAGACATTGACACGATACAACATCGACAACAAAAAGATCCGCCAGCTTTCTAAAGGACAAAAGGCACTCGTGACGTTATCACTCGCCTTCGCCGTCCAAGCGAAGTACTACCTGCTCGACGAACCGACGGACGGACTTGATGTCGTCGCCAAATCCGATGTGTTAAAACTGATGATTGCCCAAGTCGAGAATCGGAACTGCTCGATCATCGTCTCAAGTCACCAACTCCATGAACTCGAACGCATCGCTGACCGCATCATCATGATTGAGAATGGACGTGTCAAAGCGATCTTGTCACTCGAAGAGGCACGTGCCCTCAGCATCAAGTGGCAAGTCGTCTTCAACGACCATGTCCCGGTCGAACTGCTCGAACGAAAAGATATCGAAATCATCAGCGTGACGGGACGTGTCGTGCTGTTCATGGCGAAAGAACGGACGGAAGAGCTCGAAACGTTCATCGATTCATATAATCCGATGCTCATCGAAGAGATTCCGATGTCTCTTGAAGACGTCTTCCGTGTCCAGTTAGGAGGAGAAGCCCATGTTGTCTAAAGTATTGTTAAAGAAAGATTGGAAACAAGTGTCGTTGCTTTGGATGCTGCTCGTCTTCTTAGGCGTCGTCGCCTTCACTGTGCCGGCTTGGACACAATTCGAACAGTTTGATGAGCAGATTAAAGATGCACGAGCGAATTCTGTAGATTACGGGATCCCGTTTGAAGAACGAGATCGCCTGACGGTTGAGTCCTTCTTCGACCCTGATTCGAGTTTAGCTTTCTATCTTGGTGACATAGGTGATGTCATTCCGGTAGGACCAGTTGTATTCTTATTCGTCGTGTTTAGTGCGCTCATGGCCACGTCGCTCATTGGTGCCGAACGAAACAGTCAAATGTCGGACTTTTCGATGTCGCTCCCCTTCACCCGCACCCAGCTGTACATATCAAAATGGGTGTTGGGGGCAAGTGGGATTATCATGTCCACGCTATTAGGAAGTATCGCGATGTTTGCATTGGTCGCCACTTCCCGTTATTCCTTCTTATTAGAAGGGACCGTATTTAAATCGATCGTGATCGTCCTGTATATCGCCTTGATTGGGATCTCGTTATTCTCGTTGGCTTTATGGATGGGATCGTTCGGTGGGGAATCGATTTCTCAATCAGTGTGGTCGTTTGTCGCCTTGATTTTCCCGTTAGGAATTCTCGCATTGATTCAAGGATCAGCTTACTCGCTGACTGGTCGAGGTGATGCGTTGGGTTGGTTAATCGATTCAGCTTATGAAAGTGTATTTATTCAAGCCATCTCACCACTCGGTAACTTGATGAATTTATCTTTATATGAATACATTCGATCCGATCAGTATTGGCAAGAGTTCGTCACGATTAGCATTCCATCGTCTATCGTCTTTATCGTCTTGTCATTATGGTTAGGAGCTTGGATGTACAATCGTGCACCGCAAGAAAACAACGGTCGTTTCTTCATGTTCAACAACTGGTTATGGCTCGTCCACATTATCATCGTTGGATGTATCGCGATGTTCACAGGAATTGTGTTCACGACATTCACGTATCAAGCGAACAGTATGTTGTACATCGTAGGCTTTGTGATCGGAGCGTTCTTAGCACACTTACTCGCTAAACGTTTGCTTTACCGCTTCAACTTAAGACTCAAATCGTAAGGAGGGACACCTATGAAACGCTTCTGTCTGTTGCTCGTACTCGTCATTTCACTGGCAGGATGTATGAACCCGGAACCGGACGCCTTTGAATACAAAGGGGCGAAAGTCGGGGACAATGCAGCCGTCGTCGGCATTGCCGGAAGTTTGCCGCTACATGAATGCTATCGATCGGTCGAACTGCAGACGAAGAAGCGTCCTTATGGGTTGACCGTCCGTTACGAAGACCCGGGTATGGAACGAGCGGAACAAGAACATCTGGCGATTCGGAATGCGGCTGCCTATTTCACCCTCATCCCGAACGCCGAAATCGTCCGTTTTGCTTTCCCGAACCGGACCTATGCCTTCTCTCGACCTGAAATGGAGGCATGGTTCGGGACTGACTTCTCAAATATTCGTCATGAAAAAGAATTGCAACAACTCATGAATCAGAAGCTTGAAAAACTGGATTCGAAAGATTCCTATTTTAGGCGGGTATGACAGCGATTGGATGACAAATCCAATCGCTTTTTTTGATATTTTCTGAAAATTATCGGGTAAAGGGTAGATGAAAGCGTTTTCTTAGCATTATAATAGGGTTAACTGAATGAGTATTCATTTCCAAGGAGGAACAGCGATGAACAAACCGTGGTTACAAGATTATCCAGAAGGAATGCCCCAGTCAATCGATTATGAGGTAAAGCCGCTCTATGAGGCGTTGTCTCGCGCAGCAAAGGATTATCCAAATCGTACGGCCGTCTCCTTTATCGGAAAGGAGTGGACATTCGCGGAAATCGATGATGCCGCACGTCGACTCGGAACGATGCTTCAAGCGAAAGGGCTTGAAAAAGGCGACCGCGTCAGCCTCATGCTTCCAAACTGTCCTCAATACGTCATCTCGTTCTATGCCGTACTCTATGCAGGAGGGACGGTCGTCCAGACGAACCCACTCTATACGGAACGTGAGCTAGAAAACCTCGTCACGGACGCAGGTGTCAAAATCGTCATCACCCTCGACCTGTTATATCCGAAAACGCTTCGCGTCAGTGAGAAGACAGAGATTCAAACCGTGATCACGACGAGTATCGCTGATTACTTACCATTCCCGAAAAACAAACTGTATCCAATCAAAGTGAAACGTGAGAACAATATCGTCATCGATACGACCGGATCGACGCCGTTCAAAAATTATAAAGACTTTAACCCTATCACGCCACTCGACATCGAACCTAAAGAAGATGTCGCCGTTCTTCAATATACAGGGGGGACAACGGGACTTCCGAAAGGTGTCATGTTGACCCACTTCAACTTGACGGCGAACGCCGATCAAATCACGAACTTATTCTATAAGTACAATCGCGGGGACGAGAAACGCGTATTGTGTGTCGTGCCGTTCTTCCACGTCTATGGGATGTCTTGCTGTCTGAACTTTGGGGTCACGAACGGCTATGAGCTTGTCCTCGTGCCACGTTTCGAAGTGACGGATGTCTTAAAGACGATTCAGAAGAAAAAGCCACACTTCTTCCCGGGCGCACCAACGATGTATGTCGGAATCTTGAACGACCCGAAACTGAAGAAGTATGATTTGTCTTCGATTGAGGCGTGTATCTCGGGTTCGGCACCACTTCCGATCGAAGTGCAAGAGGAATTTGAGAAGATCACGGGTGGTCGCATTGTCGAAGGGTACGGTCTGTCTGAGACGTCGCCGGTCACGCATGCGAACTTCTTGTGGGATAAACGGATTGTTGGCTCAATCGGTGCCCCGTTATCGGATACTTCTGCTAAAATAGTAAAAGCAGACGGAGAAACAGAGGCGGACATCGGTGAAATCGGGGAGATCATGCTGAGCGGTCCACAAGTCATGAAAGGCTACTGGCAGAAACCGGAGGAAACGGCAGCCGTCTTGAAAGATGGGTGGCTCGCAACCGGTGACCTCGGCTACATGGGCGAGGACGGGTTCTTCTATATTGTCGACCGGAAGAAGGACATGATCATCGCAGGTGGCTTTAATGTCTATCCGCGTGAAATCGAAGAAGTCCTCTACGAACATCCGGCCGTGAAGGAAGCGGTCTGTATCGGTGTCCCAGATCCATATCGGGGTGAGACGGTCAAAGCGTTCATCGTCCTTCGCGATGGCTCGAGTGTGAAGGAAGAAGAACTCGACAAACATTGTCGTGAGAAGCTTGCGGCCTATAAAGTGCCGAAGTTGTATGAGTTCCGCGACGAGTTGCCGAAGACGTTCGTCGGTAAGATTTTACGCCGTGTCCTCGTCGACGAAGAGAAGGCCAAACAAGTGAAACAAAGCAGTTGACACCAAGCGTACGCATGATAGAATAATAAATGAATGAACCATCATTCATTTTTCTGCAACGGTAAGGAGCTTGGGGTTAATGACAAATCATATTTCGAAAAGTGACCGAATCATTGATGCGGCGGTCAAAGTAATTGCCAATCATGGCTATCACGGTGCAAAGGTGACAGCCATCGCCAAAGAGGCGGGTGTCGCGGACGGCACGATCTATTTGTACTTCAAAAACAAGGAGCATCTCTTAATCGAATTGTTCCAAGCGAAGATGGGGCTGTTCATCGACTACTCGAAACAACAAATCGAGAGCGAGACGTCAGCTGGGAGTAAGTTGTATCAGTTGATTGAATCACATTTAAAGCAACTGTCGGCAGATTACGACCTCGCCGTCGTGACACAAATCGAACTGCGGCAGTCGAACTTGGTACTTCGCCAAAAAATCGGAGAAGTGCTCAAACCGTATTTGAACTTAATCGATTCTGTCGTCAAACATGGAATCGAGACAGGAGAGTTTGACAAGGATTTAGACTATCGACTCGCCCGTCAAATGATTTTCGGCACAATCGATGAGGTTGTGACGAGTTGGATGGCGAGCGGCTTCAAGTATGATCTGTTGTCGACGCTTCCAAATGTGCACCATATGTTGAAAAAAGGGCTTACGTAACAGTGAGCCCTATCACTAGCTCAAAAAATGAATGCTGATTCATGAATGATGGAAAGAATTGACTAAAGGGGGATCAACCATGAATATTTTTGTTTTGCTGAAACGTACGTTTGATACTGAGGAAGCGATTCAGCTCGAGAATGGGGAAATTCAAGAAGACGGCGCTGAGTTCATCATCAACCCGTATGACGAATATGCGGTCGAAGAAGCGATTCAAAAACGTGACGCACTCGGGGGAGAGGTCACGGTCGTCACGGTAGGACCAGAAGATGCGGATAAAGAATTACGTACAGCGCTCGCAATGGGTGCGGACAAAGCCGTTCGCATCTCAATCGAGGACGATGTCGAGGATGCGGACCATGTCACGATTTCAAAAGTGCTCGCCACATACTTGAAAGAACAGGACGCAGACCTCATCTTCGCAGGAAACGTGGCAATCGATGGCGGTAGCGGACAAGTCGCACCACGTGTCGCAGAACTTCTCGACATGAACTACGTGACGACGATCACGGGTCTTGAAATCGATGGTACAACGGCTACGGTCACACGTGACGTCGAAGGGGATACGGAAGTGATCGAAGTCGCACTCCCACTTCTCGTGACGGCACAACAAGGGTTGAACGAGCCACGTTACCCGAGCTTGCCAGGAATCATGAAGGCGAAGAAGAAACCGCTCGAAGAACTCGAACTCATGGACATCGATCTCGATGAAGATGAAATCGAAGCGAAAATCGAGACGATTGAACGATTCTTGCCAGAAGAGAAGAAAGCCGGTCGCATCCTTGAAGGCGATATGTCGACACAAGTGAGCGAACTCGTACAACTTCTTCGCACGGAAGCGAAAGTCATTTAAGGGGGAGATCATAGATGAAAGCTTTAGTACTCGCAGAAGCGCGTGAAGGCGCGTTACGTAACGTATCATTCGAAGCCATCGCTGCGGCGAAGCAATTGACAGACGATGTGACGGCAGTCGTGATTGGGGATCACGTGCAATCACTCGCACAAGAACTCGGGGAGTATGGTGCAAGCCGCGTCCTCGTCGTCGAAGATGATCGCCTCAAGCATTATACGCCTGACGGCTACGGTCAAGTGCTCCGCCAGTTGATCGAGCAAGAAAATCCGGAAATGATCGTTCTCGGGCACACGGCTCTTGGAAAAGACATCGCACCTAAACTTGCGGCACGTCTCGATGCCGGACTCATCAGTGACGTTGTCTCCATCGAAGGAACTGGACATGATGCAGAGTTCGTGCGTCCAATCTACTCAGGGAAAGCGTTCGAAAAAGTGAAGTTCAAAGATTCGGTCATGTTCTTCACAATCCGTCCAAACAACATCGATGCACTCGCACGTCAAGCAGGCGCGAGCGTCTCTGTTGAAACGCCAGCCGTCGAATTGAAAGACCTCGCGATGATTGTCAAAGAAGTCGTGCGAAAAGCGACTGGGAAAGTGGATTTGGCGGAAGCGAAAGTTATCGTCGCAGGTGGACGTGGCGTCAAGAGCGAAGACGGGTTCAAACCACTTGAAGAGTTGGCAGAGCTTCTCGGAGGCGCGGTCGGTGCTTCACGTGGAGCATGTGACGCCGACTACTGCGATTACGCCCTTCAAATCGGACAGACGGGTAAAGTTGTCACACCGGACCTCTACATCGCATGTGGGATTTCGGGAGCGATTCAACACTTGGCTGGGATGAGTAACGCGAAAGTCATCGTCGCCATCAACAAGGACCCAGAAGCAAACATCTTCAGCGTGGCAGACTATGGTATCGTCGGCGACTTGTTCGATGTCGTCCCGATGTTGACGGAAGAGTTCCGTAAGCACCTCGTCAATAGCTAATAAGCAAAACGTTTTGGGGTTGTTACCCTCCGTGGTATACTCTGAACATGAATTGCATGAGAGTTCTCTATCAGGACTCTCTCATCTTATTGGGGAGGTTTTTACAAATGGCTATTAAACATGCAACGACTCAATCGTTTGAACAAGATGTAAAAGAGGGCGTCGTCCTCGTAGATTTCTGGGCAACTTGGTGTGGACCATGTCGCATGATTGCGCCAGTTCTTGAAGAACTCGATCAAGAAATGGGTGACCAAGTCCAAATCGTGAAACTCGATGTCGACGAAAACCCTGAAGTCGCAGGTGCTTTCCAAATCCAAAGTATCCCGACACTCATGATGTTCAAAGATGGTGAGCCTGTTTCGAAAACAATGGGCTTCCAACCAAAAGAAGCATTGAAAGAGTTTATCGCGACAGCACAATAATTGCGTAGCAGCCGATTGAGATCGGCTGCTTTTTTGTTTTACTGAGTAGAAAAGAAGGAAAAGGACAGGCAAGTAGGGAATAGGATGAGTTATTCCACGCACCCTCAATCCGGTCATATTCCGATACATAACGTCTGATTTCAAATTTTTTTTGAAGAAATTCCGTCGGCTTCCTTCATATTTAACAGATTCGGAATTTTGACGGGGGAGCGCTTGAACTGGAAGCTTTTATCATGGAAACAGACTGAAAATTTACGCTATACTCATGAGGAAGACATGATGGAGTCAAGTGACCTTACTTTACGGCTCAATCTATTGTACGACTCTGTTCGAAGGAGGAATTTTCTTGTCGCTGTTACATTTAGCTATTTTGTTGCCGCTTCTTGCGGCACCATTCATCCCGCTTTTGTTCCGGGGGATGAAACAAATTCATACAGGCTGGTTCGTCTTGATCGTTCCGGTCGTGCTCGTCACCTACTTCGCCGGATTCATTCCGATCACGAGTGCAGGGGACGTCGTGACAGAGACGATTGCGTGGATGCCATCCCTCGGGATTAACTTCACGGCATACGTCGATGGACTCAGTCTCTTGTTCGCCCTTCTCATCACGGGAATCGGCGCACTGGTCGTCCTTTATTCGATTTACTATTTGAATAAGGACAAAGAGTCGCTCGGGCATTTTTACGTGTATCTCTTGATGTTCATGAGTGCGATGCTCGGGGTCGTTCTCTCGGATAACATGATTGTCATGTATATGTTCTGGGAGCTCACATCGATTTCATCATTCCTGTTGATTGGATATTGGTATGAGAAAGAACGTTCCCGCTATGGAGCGCAGAAGTCGATGCTTCTCACCGTGTTCGGCGGATTGTCGATGCTCGGGGGGATCGTCTTACTCGAATCGATGGTCGGCTCGTACAGCATTCGCGATATGGTCGCGAACTCGGGCGTCATCGCCGAGAGTCCATTCTTCCTCGTCGCGATGATTCTCATCTTGCTCGGGGCGTTCACGAAGTCAGCGCAGTTCCCGTTCCACATCTGGTTGCCTGACGCGATGGAAGCACCGACTCCGGTCAGTGCGTACCTCCACTCAGCAACGATGGTCAAGGCGGGTCTCTACCTTGTGGCCCGCATGAGCCCGGTGTTCCAAGAATCATCCGTCTGGCTATGGACGATTGCCGGAGTCGGGATGTTCACGATGTTCTGGGGTTCATTCAATGCCGTGAAGCAGACCGACCTGAAGGGAATCCTAGCGTTCTCGACCGTCAGTCAGCTCGGGTTGATCATGTCACTCCTTGGACTCGGAGCGGCGGCGCTCCACTATGACGGCATGGATGACAACATCTTTATGGTCGCGACGATTGCGGCGATCTTCCATTTGATCAACCACGCGACGTTCAAAGGCTCGCTCTTCATGATGGTCGGGATTGTCGACCACGAGACGGGCACACGTGACATTCGTAAACTCGGTGGTCTGATGACCGTCATGCCGATTTCATTCACGGTCGCCGTCATCGGTTCGTTATCGATGGCTGGTCTTCCGCCATTTAACGGATTCTTGAGTAAAGAGATGTTCTTGAAGGCGACGACGAAAGTCTTCTCGGCCGACTTCTTCGCGCTCGATACGATTGGGATTCTACTCCCGATCATCGCCTTCGTCGGAAGTGTGTTCACGTTCATCTACAGCATCATGCTGTTCACGCGGACGTTCATGGGCAAGGCGAAGTTCGATCAATTGCCGAAACAACCGCATGAGGCACCGATTGGCATGTTAATTTCGCCGGTCATCCTCGCGATTCTCGTTGTCGGTCTCGGGTTCTTCCCAAACGTGTTGTCGAACTCGCTCATCAAGCCAGCCGTCGAGTCGATCTATCCGACACTCGTCGCGCAAGGGCAAGATGTTAAAGTAGATATTTACTTCTGGCACGGTTTGACGCCTGAACTATATATGACAATCGGGGTGATCCTTCTCGGTTCATTACTGTTCTGGCAAATGGGTAAATGGATGGGCATCTACAACCGCATCCCACATCGTTTGACGCTCAACGGGATGTACGACGGTACGCTCGTATGGTCGAACAAGGCGGCATATCGCTTTAAAGACAACTACATGACTGGTTTCATCCGGTCGTACTTGATCTATATTTTCGTCTTCCTTTCAGGTATGATGCTCTTCAGCATCTGGTGGTTCGACATGTACCGCTTCTCGTTTGAGAACCTGGCTGAGATTGCACCTTATGAATATGTGCTCGGAGCTGTCGTCATGCTAGCGGCGCTCGCGATTCTCTTCATGAAGTCGCGTCTCCCGTCCATTATCCTACTTGGGGTCGTTGGATACGGCGTGGCACTGTTCTTCGTCTTCTTCGGTGCACCGGACTTGGCGCTCACGCAGCTCGTCATCGAGACGGTCTCGGTCGCATTGTTTTTGCTCGTCTTCTATCACATGCCGGACATCAGCAAGAAGGAAGTACGGATGCGTTTCAAAGTCGGGAATGCCATCGTGGCTGTTCTCGTCGGGACGACCGTGACGCTTCTCAGCTTCATGGCGCTCACAAACAAATCGCTCACTTCGATCTCAGAGTATTACAAAGAGAACGTGTATGAGCTTGCAGCAGGTAAAAACATGGTTAACGTCGTTCTCGTCGACTTCCGTGGATTTGATACCTTGTTTGAAATCGTGGTTCTCGGGATTGCGGCTTTCGGGATTTACACGATGATTAAATTTAGAACAACACGACGTACGAAAGGAGAAGGTGAACATGAAGCAAAACAGCAGACGCGTCAATGACGTCATTTTGCAGACGGCCGCGATTATCATTTTCTTCATCATTGTCATCTTCTCCATCGACTTGTTCTTTGCCGGTCACTATTCACCAGGTGGAGGATTCATCGGTGGATTGATGACATCCGCGGCACTCGTCTTACTGTTGCTCGCATTTGATTCGAAAACGCTCGCGAACGTGCTCCCGATTGACTACCGTCTCATGACGGCGACCGGATTACTGATTGCCCTTGCGACAGGTCTTCACTCGGTTTTCTTGGGTCGTCCGTTCTTGACGCACGCATACGGGAAGTTTGACTTACCACTTCTCGGTGAACAGACCCTTCACACGGCGATTGCGTTCGACTTAGGGGTTTACCTTGTAGTCATCGGAATCACGTTGACGATTATACAAACGATTGGAGAGAGTGAATAATGGAAATCTTCGTTAGCATCATCATCGGTGTCCTGACGATGTGTGCCGTCTATCTTGTTCTCTCAAGAAGTTTGTTACGCATCATCATCGGCACTGCCTTGTTCAGTCACGCGGCACACCTTCTCGTCTTGACGACGGCAGGTTTGAAGACAGGGGCTGCCCCTGTTCTCGTCGACGGTGTGACGGAATTCACAGACCCGTTACCGCAAGCGCTCGTCTTGACGGCAATCGTCATCAGTTTCGGGGTGACGGCGTTCTTCCTCGTACTTGCCTACCGCACGTATCAGGAGCTCAGCACGGACAATATGGAAGAAATGAAAGGAACAGAATCGTATGATTAACTTACCGGTCTTTCCAATCGTCATTCCTGCGCTTGCGGCCATCCTTATGATGTTTATGCCAAAACGGGTCCAGCTGCAGCGCGCAATGGCTCTTGGAGCTTTAGTTATTACGGCGATCGTGTCACTCTTTCTCGTGCATACGGTCTCCACGGAGGGGATTCAAACCCTCAACCTCGGGAACTGGCAAGCACCGTTCGGCATCACGCTCGTATCGGATATGTTGTCAGCCCTACTCGTGACGACGTCGACTCTCCTCACGCTCTTCATCGTGTGGTTCGCCGTCCATTATTTCTCTGACTCATATGAAGGAAACTACTTGTACATCTCGATGCTCTTCTTGCTCGTCGGGGTGAACGGTGCCTTCACGACAGGTGATATCTTCAACTTGTTCGTCTTCTTTGAGGTCTTCTTGATGTCCTCATACGTATTGATTGTACTCGGTGGACGTGGCGTCCAGTTACGTGAGTCAATCAAATACTTGCTCGTGAACATCATCGCCTCGGCGCTCTTCGTCATGTCAGTCGCCTTGCTTTACGGTGTCACAGGTACACTCAACATAGCGGACTTGGCGATGAAGATCCCGCTTGTCGATAACCCGGACGTCATCACCGTCATCGGTGTGCTATTCGTCATCGTCTTCGGGATGAAAGGGGCACTCGTCCCACTTCACTACTGGCTCCCTGGAGCGTACGTGGTCGCACCGACCCCGATTCTCGCCATGTTCGGGGCTCTCTTGACGAAAGTCGGGGTGTACTCGATCTTGCGGACGTACACGCTACTCTTTGATGGGAACGGTGAGTTTTTACAGACGTTCCTCATGTTGCTCGCTGTCCTCACCATCTTCATCGGGATGACAGGGGCCATCGCCTATAACGACGTGAAGTTGATCATCATCTACAACATCATGATCGCAGTCGGGGTCATCTTATACGGGATTTCGGTCAACACGCAGACGTCCCTTGAAGGGTCGCTCTACTACTTGATTCACGATATGATCATCAAGGCCGTTCTCTTCATGCTCGTCGGGATGATGATCGGAATCACCAAATCCGGTCAACTCCGTGATATGGGTGGACTCATCACTCGCTTCCCGTTGTTCGGATGGACGTTCTTCGTCGCAGCGCTCTCGCTCGCTGGGATTCCACCACTCAGTGGATTCTTCGGGAAATTGTTGATCGTCTCAGGTGGGATGGACGAAGGCGAGCTGTTCGGACCACTTCTCGTCCTCTTGTCGAGTCTCTTCGTCCTCTATTCGGTCATGAAGATTTTCTTGAACGGGTTCTGGGGCGAGGCGAAGCGCGAGTATGATGGACCGCTCGTACCGTATACGAAGCGTTTGATTGTACCGGTCTTCTTGTTGCTCATCATCGCGGTCGCATACGGATTTGGGGCAGAAGCCATCCATCCGTATATCACGCAAGCGATTGAGCCGCTCGTCAATCCAGAAATCTATATCGATGCCGTGATAAAGGAGTGAATGACAGATGGCTTATCAACTATTGATTAACTTTTTCTTGGCGTTCATCTGGATGTTCCTCACGGGATCGTTCACAACGAGCGGATTCTTCGTCGGGTATCTACTCGGCTTACTCATCTTGTTCATGATGCGCCGATTCTTTAAATCTAGTGGGGGCGGTTTTTACTTCACACGCGTCTGGCGTCTGTTTAAACTGCTGCTCATCTTCATCCGTGAATTGTTCCTCGCGAACTTTGAGGTACTGCGTCTCGTCCTTAGTCCGAAGTTGAAAATCCAACCAGGGATTTTCCGCTATGAAACGTCGCTCGACAAAGGATGGAAAGTCAGTTTGCTCTCGATGCTGATCACGCTCACACCAGGGACGCTCGTCGTTCAGGTGTCAAAAGACAATTCCGTGCTCTATATCCACGCACTCAACATGCCGGATAAAGAAGCGCTACAAAAAGACATTTATGATAACTTTGAATCAAGCATTAAGGAGGCGACAGAGTGATGGATTTACTAGACATTCTCATCTACATCTCGCTCGCCATTCTCTTGCTTGCGATGTTGATGATGTTGTATCGTGTCGTCAAAGGACCGACGACGGCAGACCGAGTCATCGCGCTCGACTCAATCGGGATCGCGCTCATCTCGGTCGTCGCGTTATTGTCGATTCTGCTCGATACGACCTTGTATTTTGAAGTCATCTTGCTACTCAGTATTTTGGCCTTCATCGGAACGGTTGCGTTCTCGAAATTCTTAGAGAGGGGAGAGATAATCCAACATGACCGCGACAATGATCTTTGATCTCATTACCGGCATCTTCACGATCATCGGCGTCTTCTTCACGGTCGTCGCCGCGATCGGTCTCATCCGTCTCCCGGATATTTATTCGAGAACACACGCTGCCTCAAAGAGCGCGACACTCGGTGTCATGTTCGTCCTCTTCGCGGCCGTCCTTCATGTATATGTCGATGAAGGGGTGTTTGATGCAAGACTCTTGCTCGGTCTCTTCTTCGTCCTCTTGACGGCTCCTGTTGGAGGTCACCTCATCTCGCGTGCGGCGCACGCGAAAGGTGTTCCACTTTGGGAGAAGTCATTACAAGACGCACTGAAAGAGGACAAGGACAAAGGAATCGAATAAGAAAAAGACGGGATTTGCCAAGAGGCAAGTCCCGTCTTTTGTTTAGATGAGATAGGTCAGGTCGGAGGCGGCGGTCGGATAGGCGACTTCTAAGTGCTTCACATGTTGATGCGACAGTTTGTTCTGTATAATGAAAGAGAACAGGTTGATGAGTTCAGGGGCGTGGTGACCAATCAAATGAGCCCCGATGACGTGCCCTTCTGCACTCAGTAACACTTTTGAATATGCGGTTGCGTCGTTGATTCGTGAATAGGTGAGGAAGTGCGACATGTCCGTTTCTTTCACGTCGAAGTCAATGCCCTCAGCTTCCGCTTCCTCGACCGTAAGACCGACTTTGGCAATCGGTGGCGTCGCATAGACGATGGTCGGGGCCGGACGCTCAGGGAGTGACCGTGTATTCCCGTGAAGCATATTGAGTGCGGCGAGGCGCCCTTCCTGACCGGCGAATGGAGTGAGCGCAGGATTGGGACTTTTGGCGACGTCGCCCGCGGCGTATATATTCGGGTTACTGGTTTGCAGATGCTCGTTCACGTGTACACCGTGATGATCCGCTGTGACACCGACCGCTTCAAGCCGGAGTCGCTCGATGCTTGGAATTCGTCCTGTGGCGTTAAGGACCACGCCTTCGAGGGTAGAGTCATCTGATAACGTTAAGACGTTGCCATCGATTCGTGTTGGTTCGACGTCATGTCGGATGGTGATGCCGATTCGCTTCGATTCCTCAATGAGCCGATGGACGACGTTCGGGTCGAATGCTTTCAACGCACGTGAACGGATGAGGAGTGTCACGTCGCTTCCGAATCGTCGGAAGATATGGGCAAACTCAAATGCGATATACCCGGCGCCTACGATGTGAATCGAATGGGGAACCGTGTCAAGGTCGAACACATCATCGCTCGTGATTGCCAGTTCGCCACCTGGGATGTCAAGAGGGCGGGGTGTTTGACCTGTGGCGATTAAAAATTGAGTGGCAGAGAGCTCGTGACCATCGATGACGATTGAATCCTCATCGATAAAGTGAGGCTCTCCCTGATATAAGTCAATGTTCATCTCATCCCAATGCTGTTTTTTGGATGTTGGGATAGAGAGGCGGTACTCATCAATCCGCTTTTTAAAGGACGACCAATCGAGTGACAGGCTTCCTTCGACGCCAAGCTCACGCATACGTTCCGTTCGGGCAAGGAGTTCTGCTCCTTCTGCAAGCATCTTCTTCGGGTCACATCCGCGTTGAGGACATGTTCCTCCGAACGTCCAATTCTCAATGATGGCGATCTCTTTACCGGCTTCGCGTAAAATGGAAGCGGCTTGACCCGCTGCGGATCCGCTACCAATAATGATGACATCGTATCGTTTCATAATATAAAATCCTCCTCTGACGAGATATCACACTCTTTTTCCCGTCCAGGAGGAAGCTAAACTGAGGTGAATGGAATTGAGTCATAGCGACCACATTAAGCATAAATTAGCACTGCTCCCGGATGAGCCGGGTTGTTATCTGCATAAAAACGAATATGGCGAAGTCATCTATGTAGGGAAGGCGAAAAACCTCAAGAATCGGGTCCGTTCTTACTTCACGGGTGCACACGATATCAAGACGATGCGCCTCGTCGCAGAAATCGGTGACTTCGAGTACATCGTGACGGCGAGCGAACTCGAGGCGTTATTACTTGAAATGACGCTCATTAAAAAGCACGACCCGAAGTACAATATTCGCCTCAAAGACGACAAAACATATCCGTACATCAAAATTACGAACGAACCGTATCCACGTCTGTTGACGACACGTAAATTGAAAAAAGACGGCGGACATTACTTTGGACCGTATCCGAACGCCTATGCGGCGAACGAGACGAAACGTCTGCTTGATAAACTCTACCCGCTCCGTAAATGTCAGCCGATGCCGAAAAAGCTCTGTTTGTATTATCACATTGGGCAATGTCTGGGACCTTGTGAGCTCGCAGTCGATACGGATTCGCAAAAAGAGATTGTCAACGAGATTCGCCGCTTCTTGAATGGTGAGACGAGTGAGACGCTCGCGAAGCTGAATGTCGAGATGGGACGTGCCGCTGAGGACATGCAGTTCGAGCGAGCGGCTGAACTGCGCGACCAGATTCGAGCGGTCGAATCGATCATGAATAAACAGAATATGATTACGGCCGACCCGACGGCACGAGACGTCTTCGGTTATACGCTTGACCGTGGCTGGATGTGTGTCCAAGTGTTCTACATGCGAGGCGGCAAGATGATCGAGCGAGATGTCTCTCTCTTCCCGATGCACGGAGAGCCTTCGGAAGAACTCGAAAGTTTCATCGTTCAGTTCTATGAACAAAACGTCGTGCCGAAAGAGATTCTCGTACCCGAGACGGTCCGGCTCGATTTACTGAATGACGCCATCGGAACGAAAGTGATGCAGCCGAAACGAGGGGCGAAGAAACAGCTGCTTGATTTGGCGACGAAGAATGCGACAATCGCCTTGAACGAGAAGTTCGAGTTGCTCGCCCGAGATGAAGAACGGACATTGCTTGCGATGCGTGAACTTGGTGAAGCGATCGGGATTCCCAACTTGTCACGTGTCGACATCATCGACAACGCCAACATTCAGGGCGCGGACGCCGTGTCGGCACTCGTCGTCTTTGAAGACGGGAAGCCGCTCAAGAAAGAATATCGGAAATATAAGATTCGTACCGTCCAAGGACCGGACGATTACGAGACGATGCGTGAAGTCGTCCGTCGACGATTCCGCCGTCTCTTGACGGAAGACAAACGATTACCCGATCTCCTACTGATTGATGGGGGGATTGGGCAATTGAATGCGGCGCTCGACGTCATTCAAAATGAGTTCGGGCTCGACTTGCCGGTCGGCTCGCTCAAAAAAGATGACCGACATCGGACGAGCCAACTGTTGTTCGGAGAAGGTGGGGGCGTTGTCGAGCTCCATCCACGATCGAGCGCCTTTTATCTGTTGCAGCGGATGCAAGATGAGGTCCACCGTTTCGCCATCACGTTCCACCGCAGCCTACGGACGAAGAAGATGACGAAGTCGATACTCGATGAGATTCCGGGTGTCGGTCCGAAGCGTCGTCAACAGCTCATCCGCCATTTCGGGTCGATGAAACAGATTCGTCTGGCATCACTCGAACAATTGAAGGAAGCGGGGTTGCCGGAAAAATTAGCGGAGACCGTGCTTCAATACGTGCATGAGGAGACGGATGAATGAGACAGATTACGACAGACGTGGAGAATACAATCGCTTCATTCGTGAGAGCGATTGATGAATTTCTACCAACCGTTCAGCATATATATATTCATGGATCATTAGCGATGGGTGGTTTTCATCCGAAACGAAGTGATGTAGATTTGTTGCTCGTCGTATCAAACGCATTGACTCGGGAGGAACGACAAAAACTCATCGACTGCTGTCTCTCGTACTCCAACGAACCATATCCGCTCGAACTGAGCATCATGACGATGGCGCAGCTAAAAGATTGGTATCATCCAAGTCCTTTTGAGTTTCACTATAGTGAAGGGTGGCGTTCACGTTTTGAAGAAGCTAGTAGGGAAGAAAGAACCGAATTGCAACAAGGATTCACCGATCCTGATTTGGCGGCTCACGTCCAAGTGATTTTAGAGCGTGGTATCACATGGCGAGGGCAACCACTTCATAAACTCCTTTCTGGATTCGATTCAGCTCATTTTTCTGATGCGATTCGAGCGGATGCGCTCGATTCTCTTGACTCGATTGAAGAACAGACGGTGTATAGCGTATTGAACTTGATACGTGGCCTGGCCTATGAACAAGAACGTGTTCTGCTCTCAAAACAAGAAGCACTCCATTGGTTAGTGAATAACGGACATTTTCCAGGAAATATTGTCGAAGTTGTTCGTAAGGCGACTCGGAGCTATGAAGGGGGAAGTGTGACGTTTCATCGACAAGAACTCAATGAATTCCGTCGCTACATGTGTCAACAACTTCAGCGGAAACAAAAATAAGAGTCGATGCGTTGGCATCGACTCTTATTTGTAGTCGTCTTTTCGGTCTAGTTGGACGGTGATTTGGACAGCTTTTCGGGTTGGATCGGCGTAACCTTCCGCGACGCACTGGAAACGACCAGCAATCTGTTCGGCTAAAAATCCAGCTTCAAGCTGATAATAACCTGTCGCTTTGGTCTGAGTCGCAGGTGGTGGGATCAATTCATAAGTAAACTTGCTCCCACGTTCCTTCTTGATTGTCAACTCTCCCCAACCTGCCTCTGCGAAGAAAGCAGTCAGTTCATCGTCGGACATCGTCGGGAACTTACGGGCGACCCGTTTTCCTGACCAATAGATGACTTGGGCGTAATCTTCGCCAAGCAAATCCGTCAACACATAGTCGCGAAGCAGTTCAATCGCGAAAGTTGGTTGGCTCATCGTTTCCATTCTATCCCATCACTCCAATCTCTCTATATCATTATAACGACCAATTGGAATTTGGTCATCCTGTAATTTTGAAAAGAATGTGGCACAAATCGGCTAGGTTGTCTTGTCATACAATTTTCACAAGAGTAGAATAGGAGACAGAAAGCTATATCTGCATTTGAAAACGCTTTTATTGACAATACGAGCCAATGCTCGTGAAAAGGGGGAACTAGAATGGCAGCGCATCGTGACTATTTCAGTCGTAAAGTCCATTCGCTACTTGGGGTCATTCCAATCGGTTTGTTTTTGATCGTCCATTTATCGGTCAACTACTACATCGTCGATGGGGTGGAGTCATTCAACAAAGCAGCAAAATTCATGGAGAACTTACCGTATTTGTACTTCCTTGAAGTGACAATTATCGCATTGCCGATGATTTTCCACGGGGTGTACGGCGTGTACTACGCGTTTCTCGGGTCAATCAACTCGAACCGCTATTCATACGCGCGCAACTGGTTATATCTCTTCCAACGCTTCACAGGAGTTTTCCTCGTGATCTTCATCGCTTGGCACGTTTGGGAAACGCGTCTTGCGAAATTGCGCGGGGTAGAAGTCAATGCGGAGATGATGCAAAACATCGTCGACAACCCGCTCATGTTGATCTTCTACATAGTCGGAATCCTTTCGGCTACGTTCCACTTCGCGAACGGTCTTTGGTCGTTCTCGATCACGTGGGGTATCACACAGTCACCTCGTTCGCAACGTCTCATGAGCTACGTATCAGGTGTCGTGTTCTTGGCACTATCTTTTGTCGGCATCCGTTCGATTTTGACGTTTGCAGGCATCTTGTAATTAGGGGGAATTTTACATGGCAAATCAAAGTTTGATCGTCATCGGTGGCGGTCTAGCTGGACTCATGGCGACAATCAAGTCGGCAGAGATGGGTGTTCCGGTAAAACTATTCTCGCTTGTACCGGTCAAGCGTTCACATTCAGTTTGTGCCCAAGGTGGGATTAACGGGGCCGTCAACACGAAAGGGGAAGGTGACTCTCCTTGGCAACACTTTGACGACACGGTCTACGGAGGCGACTTCCTCGCCAACCAACCGCCTGTCCAAAAGATGGCGGAGAATGCTCCGAAAATCATTCACATGTTCGACCGGATGGGCGTTATGTTCAACCGTACGCCAGAAGGTCTCTTAGACTTCCGTCGTTTCGGTGGAACGCTTCACCACCGTACGGCATACGCCGGAGCGACGACAGGACAGCAACTTCTTTATGCACTCGATGAGCAGGTTCGTCGTTACGAAGCGCAAGGTCTCGTCGAGAAGTATGAGGGCTGGGAGTTCCTTCGTGCGGTCATCGACGAAGAAGGCATCTGCCGCGGTGCGGTATGTCAAGATTTGCGCTCGATGGAAATTAAAGCGTTCCCATCGGACGCGGTCATCTTGGCGACAGGTGGCCCAGGGGTCATCTTCGGTAAGTCGACAAACTCGGTCATCAACACAGGACAAGCAGCGGCAGCGGTTTATCGCCAAGGCGCGGTTTACGCGAACGGGGAGTTCATCCAGATTCACCCGACGGCGATTCCAGGGGATGACAAACTTCGTCTCATGAGTGAATCGGCTCGTGGGGAAGGTGGACGTGTCTGGACATACAAAGACGGGAAGCCGTGGTACTTCCTCGAAGAGAAGTATCCAGCATACGGAAACCTCGTACCGCGTGACATCGCAACACGTGAGATCTTCGATGTATGTGTCAACCAAAAACTCGGCGTCAACGGCGAGAACATGGTCTACCTCGACTTGTCTCACAAAGACTCGAAAGAACTTGACATCAAACTTGGTGGAATCCTTGAAATCTACGAGAAATTCGTAGGCGACGACCCGCGTAAAGTACCGATGAAAATCTTCCCGGCAGTCCACTATTCGATGGGCGGACTATGGGTCGACTACGATCAGATGACGAACATTCCAGGACTCTTCGCAGCCGGTGAATGTGACTACTCGATGCACGGTGCGAACCGTCTAGGTGCGAACTCTCTTCTTTCAGCCGTTCATGGCGGAATGGAAGCAGGGCCTGCGGCAGTCAACTACATGCGTGGTCTCGATCAAGCGACAGAAAGCGTTTCAGAAGCGCTCTTCAACTTCAATGAACGTGAAGAAATCGAGCGATTCAACAACATCCTTGCGATGGATGGAACAGAGAATGCTTATCAAATCCACCGTGAACTCGGTGAACTCATGACGGACAACGTCACAGTTGTTCGCTACAATGACAAACTTGAAGCGACCGACAAGAAAATCCAAGAATTGCGTGAACGTTTCCATAAGATTTCAGCTACGGATACGGCACGTTGGAGCAACCAAGGGGCATCGTTCATTCGACAACTCGACCACATGCTCGACCTCGCACGCGTCATCACACTTGGCGCACTCAAGCGAGACGAGAGCCGTGGGGCCCATTACAAACCGGAGTTCCCGGAACGTAATGATGAGCAGTTCATGAAGACGACGATGGCACGTTACAAAGATGGGGAAGTCGATATCTCGTATGAAGACATCGATGTTTCGTTAATCCCGCCACGTAAACGGGATTACTCGAAGAAAGGGGCGAAGACGAAATGACGACGCCAATGCAATCTGAACAAAAAGACATCCGCTTCATTATCGAACGCCAAGATGGACCGGATCAAGCGACGTATACGGAAGAATTCACGGTACCATACCGTCCAAACATGAACGTCATCTCGGCATTGATGGAAATCCGCCGTAACCCGGTCAATGCGAACGGGGACAAGACGACACCGATCAACTGGGACATGAACTGTCTTGAAGAAGTATGTGGTGCCTGTTCGATGATTATCAACGGGAAGCCGCGCCAGTCGTGTACGGCACTCGTCGATAAACTCGAGCAACCGATTCGTCTTGCACCGATGAAGACGTTCCCGGTCATCCGTGACCTTCAAGTCGACCGTCAACGCATGTTCGACGCGTTGAAAAAAGTGAAGGCATGGGTCCCAATCGACGGCACATACGACCTCGGTCCAGGACCGCGTATGCCGGAGAACAAACGTCAATGGGCCTACGAACTATCGAAATGTATGACGTGTGGTGTTTGTCTTGAAGCGTGTCCGAACGTGAACGACAAATCGGACTTCATCGGTCCAGCGGCGATTTCGCAAGTCCGACTCTTTAACTCACATCCAACAGGTGCCTTCCACGCGGAAGACCGCCTCGAAGCACTCATGGAAGACGGCGGCATCATGCAATGCGGAAACGCACAAAACTGTGTCGAAGTTTGTCCGAAGGGCATCCCGCTCACGACGTCGATCGCTTCGATGAACCGTCAAACGACGCTTCACTCGTTCAAACAGTTCTTCGGTAGTGACAAAGGTCGCACCGGTTCTGCGGTCGAGGCGTAAGCGAGCCGATGACCAAGTACTTTCGAGAGCCAGGTTGGGAAACACGTGTCAAAAGAGGGATCGCGCTCGATGTGAAAGTCCGCTTTTCGGAGTGCGACCCGTATGGTCACATGAACAACACAATTCCGTTCATCTATTTCGAAGATGCCCGGATCGAGTTGTTAGAGGCGACAGGATTCTCCTTGAAGGACGGATTCGTCGTCGTCGCCGATGCGCAATGTGACTATGTTCGACAAGTCATGCCACGTCAACAGCTGACTGTGCATGCCAATATCTTGACGGTCGGAAACACTTCATGTGATATTCATTACGGGGCATATGACGGAGAGCAACTCCTCTTCGCCGGACGGACAAGCCTCGTTCATTTAACGAAGGAAGGCCGTCCTACGGAATGGACTCCGGAATATAAAAACCGCTTGCAGAATTTTTGCGAATCCGCTATCATTTGATAATGAGTTCACAAACAAAAAATATTCTGCTGGTTCGCCTGTAGAATTGAATTTTGAAGGGAGACCATCATCTCATGGAAAAAACGTTCACAGTCGTTGCTGATTCAGGAATTCACGCTCGTCCAGCTACTCAGTTAGTTAACACAGCTTCTAAGTTCCAATCAGACATCAACCTCGAGTACAATGGTAAAACAGTTAACTTGAAGTCGATCATGGGTGTACTTTCACTCGGTATCGCAAAAGATTCTACAATCAAGATCACTGCTGAAGGTGAAGATGCAGAAGAAGCGATCAACACGCTTTCTGACATGCTCACTAGCGAAGGTCTTGCTCAGTAATTCGGGTAAGGGACGAGGCGCCAATGGCGACCTCGTCTTTTTTTGTCATGGGAACGTTTCTTTTTCCGTCCGAGATTTTTTGGTAAGATAGGTGAGAATGGAAGTGATGCAAATGAAACGAGCGATTGGAGTCCTCGATTCAGGAGTCGGTGGGTTGACGGTAGTCAAAGAATTGATGCGCCAACTCCCTAAAGAAGAGATTGTCTATATCGGAGATACAGAACGCTGTCCGTACGGGCCGCGTCCGCACGATGAGATTGAAGCATATACATGGGAATTGATTGAATTTTTATTGAAGAAAGACGTTAAAATGATTGTCATCGCCTGTAATACGGCGACAGCGGTCGTATTGAAGGAGGCACGCAAACGTCTCGACATCCCGGTCATCGGTGTCATCGACCCGGGTGCCCGCGCGGCTGTCAAAGGAACGCGCAACAAGCATATCGGTGTCATTGGTACGAAGATGACGATTGAAAGCGGTTCATATGAGAAGGCGTTACGTCACGTAGCAGGTGAGGTCGATGTGTATTCACTCGCGTGCCCACCGTTCGTCCCGCTCGTAGAGGCTGGAGAAGTGTCTGGAGAGCGCGTGCGACAAGTGGTGGAGGAGACGCTTCGTCCACTTCAACCATCCGAGATGGATACGTTGATTCTCGGTTGTACGCATTACCCACTACTTGCTCCGGTCATTCAAGATGTGGTCGGACCGGACGTCCACCTCATCTCATCAGGTGACGAGACGGCACTTGAAGTGGCAGCGATGCTCGATTATCAGGAACTTGAAAACGGGTTGGATGCAGTCCCGGCACATGCCTTCTATGCGACGGGTGATATCGAACTATTTGACCGACTCGCGAGCGAATGGCTCGGGCGTCCGGTTCATGCGGAGAAAGTCGAGGTGACCGGCATTGCGTGATGCGAGACGATTTGATGAACTGCGCCCAGTCGAGATTGTGCCGCACGTGAACAAACATGCGGAAGGGTCCGTTTTAATTTCAATCGGCGATACGAAAGTCATCTGTACCGCGACTGTGGAAGAGCGCGTACCAAATTTCCTTCGCGGAAAGAAACAAGGTTGGATCAATGCAGAATATGCGATGCTCCCACGGGCGACGGGAGACCGTACTGTCCGGGAATCGGTACGTGGAAAACAATCGGGACGAACGATGGAGATTCAGCGTTTGATTGGCCGGTCGCTCCGCTCGGTCGTGGACTTAGAACGTCTCGGCGAACGGACGATTTGGGTCGACTGTGACGTCATTCAAGCGGATGGCGGGACTCGGACGGCTTCCATCACCGGTGGCTTTTGCGCGCTCGTGTTGGCCGTCGATCGCTTGATTCGCCAAGGGAAACTTGGCGACACACCCATTAAAGAAGGGGTGGCTGCGATTTCTGTCGGACGGACCGATGAGCTCGTCTTGGACTTGGATTACCTAGAAGATGCCGCGGCAGAGGTCGACATGAATGTCGTCATGACGGCAAGCGGACGATTCGTCGAAGTACAAGGTACAGGGGAAGAGGCGACGTTCACGCTACAAGAGATGAACGAGATGCTCGCGCTCGCGCAACACGGCATCGAATCATTATTCAAGACGGCGGAAGCGGCACTCGGTGCTTCTTGGTGGTACGTCGGAGAACGTTCGGAGGAGACATTATGAAGTTGATCATTGCGACACACAATCCTGGAAAAGTGAAAGAACTCGAAGGAATGCTGACGCCGCTCGGGTTCGAGGTCGAATCACTACTCGACTATCCGGATGCACCAGAGACGGAAGAGACCGGCACGACGTTTGAAGAGAACGCGGCGTTAAAAGCGACCGAGGCGGCAGCTTATTTTGGACATGCCGTTCTGGCGGACGACTCCGGTCTTGAAGTCGACGCACTTGACGGGGCACCGGGAGTATATTCAGCCCGCTTTGCAGGTCCAGAAAAGTCAGACGAGGCAAACAATGCGCTTCTTCTTGAAAAATTGAACGGAGAAACGAATCGTACGGCTCGTTTCGTCTGTGCGCTCTGTCTTGCGAAACCGAGCGGAGAGACGTTGACCGTTCGTGGAACGATCGAAGGGACAATCGGTTATTCCCCACAAGGCGAAAATGGCTTCGGATACGATCCACTCTTTATCGTCCCATCGCTTCATAAGACAGCGGCAGAGTTGGAGCGTGACGAGAAGGCGGTCGTCAGCCACCGTGGACAGGCACTACGAAAACTGGAGGCAGAAATCATACCATTCATGAAAGGATGAAGCTTATGCGTTTTCTAATAGTGAGTGATAGTCATGGTTTGACCGAAGAGTTGACGACGATTTTTGAAAGGCACGAGGCGGAAATTGATGACGCCTTCCATTGTGGGGATTCACAACTCGCCCTTGTCGATGAACATTTGTTACCTTATCGAACGGTTCGGGGGAATTGTGATTTCGGTGGAGATCTTCCCCTCGAACGCATCGAGACGACGGATGCCGGTACGATTTTAATCGTTCACGGGCACCATCATGACGTCAAATTCGATTTGAACCGTCTACGGTATCGAGCGGAAGAAGTGGGAGCGAATGTCGTCTTGTTCGGTCACTCGCATGCGGCGGGTGCGCTGATCGAGGACGGGGTTGTCTACATCAACCCAGGTTCGATTCGCATGCCGCGAGGACGAACGGACAAAACGTATGCGTTACTCGATCTCGAAGCGGGGGAAGCAACAGTGCGTTTCTATCGTTCAGAAGACGGTTCTCACGTCGAAGACTTGGACATCTCAGGAAAACTATGAGTTTCGAATGGGAAATCGATTGACAGGAAACCATTTTTCTATTATAGTTTTCATGTCAATGTCCCAATAGCTCAGCAGGATAGAGCAACGGCCTTCTAAGCCGTCGGTCGGGGGTTCGAATCCCTCTTGGGACGCTTCCATTAAAATAGAGACGCTCTCTACGGAGAACGTCTCTTTTTTCATTTTCCGGGAAATCGATTGACAAGGAATCGCGTCCTAACGGAAGATGAAGGGGAATGGAAGAGAGGGTGAGGGAAGATGGAGAAGGAAAAGGATCAGGACTATCCGTTCCCTGGGAATTGGGCGCGTCTGCATAAGATGATTCAGGAGGCAGATGCTTCTGGGGAACGACAGCGGATCGAACCGATTTTATGGGATTGGTATCAGACGATTCCAGGTGACCCGTTTATTTTCATGGAAATCTTCCAATGTGCAATGGAACGGCCGGACGACCCAGAGACACTCGAGAAGCTGCAGGAACTCGTCAGCATCCATATGTCCGAGGCGGAAGAACCGGCCTCAGGAGGGTTGCAGATTGCGCAGTATTACATCATGCGTGACCAACCGTTTGAAGCGGCGCACTGGATCAACCAGTATCTCGAATGGCAGGAAAAGAAGGATACGGTCAACACACAGGCACATCAGGTACTTCAAGTGTTGAAGATGACGGAGTTTCCGGCGGCAATTGCCAAATTGAAACGAACGCTGACGCGAGGGAGTACGGGGGAACAGATTGAAGCATTACAACATGTTCACTTTCAAATCGACCCGGTGCTCGACAATGTGCTACATGAACTGCTCGTGTCGGAGCGCCCGAAGCTCGTCAAACTGATCGTGTTGGAAAAAGCGTTCGCCGAACTAGATGTCATCGAATGGACGGATGGGGACGTTTCGAACAAGATGACACGAACAGAAGCAAAAGCGCAGATTGAAACATGGGAGAAGACCGTCTTTTCACTTCAAAAATCAGTTGAAGGCGATGAGATCGGGACCCAGCTGTTGATGAATTACATGTATACGCATTATCCGTATGTGCCGGCCGAAAAAGCGGATGTGGAACAGGCGCTCGTACAGGCGAAACAAGCGATTTTACATGACGAACCGGTCGACGGTTTAGCCGCGGAGATTTTAGAGGCGGATCTTCGCTTTACACAGGCGTTATTAGACTAAATCCTTGTGTGCTTACCGAGGATTTATGCTATAATACGGATTGTTGTACATTTTTGTACGGTATAAACGAATTGTTGGAGGGACTTAGCATGACAGCAAAATGGGAAAAAACATCAGGTAGCCAAGGCGTACTCACGTACGAAGCTCCTGCAGAAGCTTTTGATAAAGCAGTTGACGCCGCATTTAAAACAGTCGTCAAAGACTTGAACGTGCCTGGCTTCCGTAAAGGTAAATTGCCACGCCCAATGTTCAACAAAATGTATGGAGAAGAAGCACTCTATCAAGATGCGCTCGACATTCTCTACCGCGACACAATCCAAGGTGCGGTTGAAGAAGCTGGTTTCGAACCAATCGCGCTCGAAAACATCGATGTAGACGGCACGCTCGAGAAAGGCAAACCAGTCGCTTTCAAAGTGACATTCGTGGTTGAGCCAGAAGCTGAGCTTGGCGAATACAAAGGCCTCGAGTACGAAGCTGTTTCAACTGAAGTAACAGAAGACGAAGTAACAGCAGAACTTGAAGCACTTCAACAGCAAGGCGCAGAACTAGCTGTTAAAGAAGGTGCAATCGAAAACGGCGATACAGCTGTATTTGATTTCGCAGGTTTCGCTGACGGTGAGCAGTTCGAAGGCGGCACAGCTGAGAACTACACACTCGAAATCGGTTCTGGTCAATTCATCCCAGGATTCGAAGAGCAAATGATCGGCATGACTGCTGGTGAAGAAAAAGACGTTGAAGTAACATTCCCTGAAGAGTACCACGCTGAAAACTTGGCGGGTAAACCAGCGACATTCAAAGTCAAACTTCACGAAGTCAAAACAAAACAAGTTCCTGAACTCGACGACGAGTTTGCAAAAGACATCGACGAGTCTGTTTCGACACTCGACGAGTTGAAAGCAAGCATCCGTGAGCGTTTAGAAGCTGGTAAGAAACAAGAAGCTGAAGGTACAATGCGCGACCAACTCGTAGAGCAGGCAACTGCTAACGCGACAATCGACGTACCGGAAGTTCTCGTTGAACAAGAAGTTGACCGCATGGTACAAGAGTTCGGTTCACGTGTATCTTCACAAGGAATCGACCTTAACATGTACTTCGAGCTCACTGGTACTTCTGAAGAAGCAATGCGCGAAGAGATGAAAGAGCAAGCTGAAGAGCGCGTAAAAGCTCGTCTCGTCTTGAAAGCAATCGCTGACAAAGAAGCAATCGAAGTATCTGACGAAGATGCTGAGAAAGAGCTTGAAGAAATGTCTAAACTTTACAACATCGCCCCGGACCAACTCCGTACGATGCTCGCTCCGCAAGGTGGACTTGAGACACTTAAAGGTGACCTCAAATTCCGTAAAGCGATCGACATCCTCGTTGAAAACGGTAAAGCGAAGTAAGCTGATATTCGAAAGGACGACTGCCTAGCGGTCGTCCTTTTTTCTGTCACAGCACATTGCATGTGTAATTCTTTGAAGTCGCAATATGTTCATGCTACAATTATTTCAACGCAGAGATGTAAAATGTCTTTTCGCGGTGCATCGCACCAGAAAATTCAAATCGCGATTTATCGCACTTACATCCATTTTCACCACAGAAGGGGTGTATCGAATGTTCAAATTTAACGAGGAAAAGGGGCAACTCAAGTGCTCGTTTTGCGGAAAATCGCAAGAACAAGTTCGTAAGTTAGTCGCCGGTCCTGGCGTATACATTTGCGATGAATGTATCGAACTTTGCAATGAAATTGTTGAGGAAGAGCTCGGTGTAGAGGAAGAAGTTGAATTCAAAGACATTCCAAAACCACAAGAGATTCGTAACATTCTAGACGATTATGTCATTGGTCAAGACCGCGCCAAACGTGCGCTTTCAGTTGCTGTCTATAACCACTATAAACGTATCAACGCCGGTGGCCGTTCGGATGATGTCGAACTTGCGAAGTCGAACATCGTCATGATTGGACCAACGGGTAGCGGAAAAACGCTTCTCGCTCAGACGATGGCTCGCGTCTTGAACGTCCCATTTGCAATCGCGGATGCGACGAGCTTGACGGAAGCAGGTTACGTCGGGGAAGACGTTGAGAATATTTTGCTCAAATTGATTCAATCGGCTGACTATGATGTCGAGAAGGCTGAAAAAGGGATCATCTACATCGATGAAATCGATAAGATTGCCCGTAAGTCTGAAAACCCATCGATTACGCGTGACGTATCCGGTGAAGGCGTTCAGCAGGCGCTCCTTAAAATTCTTGAAGGCACGACAGCAAGCGTACCGCCACAAGGTGGACGTAAGCATCCGCATCAAGAATTTATCCAAATCGACACAACAAACATTCTCTTCATTGTCGGTGGCGCATTCGCCGGCATCGAATCGGTCGTCAAACGCCGAATCGGGAAGAAAGTCATCGGTTTCGGAAACGACCAAGAGAATCGCGAGTTGACGCAAGAGGACTTGCTCGCCCGCGCACTCCCTGAAGACCTTCAAAAATTCGGCTTGATTCCTGAGTTCATCGGACGTTTGCCAGTCATGGCGACGCTCACGACACTCGATGAAGAAGCGCTCGTTGAAATCTTGACGAAGCCGAAAAATGCTCTCGTCCGTCAGTACGAGAAAATGCTCGAGCTTGACGATGTCGAATTGACGTTCACAGACGAAGCATTGATCGAAATCGCCAAACTTGCAATCAAACGTAAGACTGGCGCGCGCGGTCTCCGCTCGATTATCGAAGAAATGATGCTCGATGTGATGTTCACTGTCCCATCGCGTGACGATATCGAGAAAGTCATCATCACGGATGAAACGATTACGGGTCTTGCCGGTCCGAAATACGTCCTTCGTGACGGTACTGTCGAACAGACAGGGGACAACAAAGAGACAGCATAATTCTTTAACGAAGAAGGCTCAAACACTCGGCACATCCGAGTTTTGGGCCTTTTTGCACAGGAGGCGTTGTATATGGAAAAATTACCAATCCTTCCTTTGCGAGGAGTCGTCGTATATCCGCTCATCGGTGTGACCATCGATGTCGGACGCCCGTTATCCCTTCGGGCGCTCCTTGCCGCAAAGGAGCATGAAACAGATTTGATTGTCGTGACACAGAAAGAAACAGGGAACGAGTCACCGGAACCGGAAGACTTATACACGGTTGGAACGCGTGTCCACATCGCGAAGATGAGTGAACTGTCGAACGAGACGATTCGGGTTCGGATCGTCGGGAAAGAGCGCGTCCGTGTCGACTCGGTCGAATCGACGGATGAAGGTTGGTTCGCCAACATCGAACCGGTCGAACTCGTAGAAGGGGAAGAGGTTGAACGAACAGCACTCGTCCGTCTGTTGAAAGAGCAGTTCGGAAAACTTGTCGCAAACATCAAGGGCATGTCGCCAGATGAGCGTCGTCGTTTCGAGATGTATGAGCGACTCGAATCGCTCACAGACTATATCACGTCAAAACTCGATGTCGACGTCGAACTTCGCCAAGCGATGCTTGAAGAAGCAGATGCGGTCAAACGAGGGCTTGAACTGCTTGAAATCATCGCACATGAGGTCGAAGTGATCGAACTCGAGCAAGAGATGCGCGAGCGGACGAAGAAGTCGATTGAGCAGTCGCAGCGCGAGTATTACTTACGGGAACAGATGAAGACGATTCAGCAAGAACTCGGAGACCAGACGCAAGAGTCAGAACCGAACCGCCTTCGTGAGAAGTTAGAGGCGCTCGACTTGCCAGAGACGACGCGAAAGAACGTCATGCGTGAAGCGGAACGATTGAACGTCGTGCCGCAGACGTCTCCGGAGTATGCGGTCATCCGTAACTACCTCGACTGGGTCACTTCTCTTCCATGGGGCATTGAGACGGAAGACAAGCTTGACGTGAAACATGCGGCAGACGTCCTCGACGATGACCATTACGGCTTAGAATCGGTAAAAGACCGTATCCTCGAGTATTTGGCCGTCCGTCAGTTGACGAACTCGCTTCGTGGACCAATCCTCTGTCTCGCCGGACCTCCAGGGGTCGGGAAGACGTCACTCGCCCGCTCAATCGCGTCGGCACTTGAACGTCACTTCGTTCGCGTCTCGCTCGGTGGTGTGCGCGATGAGGCGGAAATCCGCGGGCACCGTCGTACGTATATCGGTGCGATGCCAGGACGAATCATCCGCGGATTGAAGCAAGCGGAAAGCAAGAATCCGGTCTTCTTGCTCGATGAGATCGACAAGATGGCTTCTGACTTCAGAGGGGACCCGGCGTCCGCGATGCTAGAAGTACTCGACCCGGAACAAAACGTCTCCTTCTCTGACCACTACATCGAAGAACCGTTCGATTTGTCAAACGTTCTCTTTATCGCAACTGCGAACGATGTCTCACAAATCCCAGCACCGCTTCTTGACCGGATGGAATTGATTCAAATCGGTGGGTACACGGAGCTTGAGAAAGTAGAGATCGCGAAGCGTCACTTGGTGCCGAAACAGTTGACAGAGCACGGATTGAAGAAGAGTCAGTTGACGATCAAAGAAGATGCGCTCTATGAAGTCGTACGTCGTTACACACGTGAAGCCGGCGTCCGGAACTTAGAACGCGTTATCGGATCACTCTGCCGAAAAGCCGCGAAACAAATCGCCATCGGGGAGAAGAAACGGGTCACGATTTCGAAAAAGGCGATCATCACGTATCTCGGGAAGCCGAAGTATCGCTACGGAAAAGGGGAGACCGAGGACTCCATCGGTGCGGTGACAGGCCTTGCCTACACGGCGTTTGGTGGCGACACGCTCACAATCGAAGTGGCGCTCGCTCCAGGGAAAGGCAAACTTCAGTTGACGGGTAAACTCGGTGATGTGATGCAGGAGTCGGCACAAACAGCATATAGCTATGTCCGTGCAAACGCAGAGCGGTTCGGGATTGACCCGACGTTCTATGAGCGACAAGACATTCACATTCACGTGCCAGAGGGTGCCGTGCCAAAAGACGGACCGTCGGCAGGAATCACGATTGCGACAGCCTTAATTTCCGCATTGACCGGGAAGAAAGTCCATCGTGATGTCGGGATGACAGGTGAGATCACACTCCGTGGACGTGTCTTACCAATCGGCGGATTGAAAGAAAAAGCGCTCGCTGCTCATCGAGCCGGGTTGACGACCATCGTCATTCCGAAAGATAATGAGCGAGACATCGATGATATTCAAGAGACGGTTCGTGAGAAATTGACGTTCGTTCCCGTGACGACACTCGATGAAGTACTAGATGTAGCATTTGGAGGAAATTAAATGAAGATCAACAAAGCAGAGTTCGTGACGAGTGCCGTCGCGCCAGACCATTACCCGGTCCATGAATTGCCGGAAGTGGCACTTGCCGGGCGGTCGAACGTCGGGAAATCGTCGTTCATCAATAAGATTTGCCAACGGAAGGCGCTCGCACGGACGTCTTCGAAACCAGGGAAGACACAGACCCTCAACTTCTTCAACATCAATGATGAAATCATGTTCGTTGACGTTCCGGGATACGGATATGCGAAAGTCTCGAAGACGGAACGTGAGAAGTGGGGCGTCATGATGGAGCAGTACTTGACGAGCCAAGAGGCGCTTCGTGGCGTCGTCTTACTCGTCGATATCCGTCATGATCCTACGGGTGACGATGTGACGATGTACAATTTCTTGAAACATTATGAGATTCCGGTCATCGTTGTGGCAACGAAGCTCGATAAAATCAAGAAGAGTCAGCGTCAAAAACATGAGGCGGCGGTGAAACGTAAGCTTCAATTCGATCCATCTGACCGTTTTGTCGCCTTCTCGGCCGAAACGGCAGAAGGAAAAGACGAGGCATGGAAAGCGATTTACGCACTCATCACAGAAGGCGAATAAGGAGAAGGCGAAGGGATTCCTTCGCCTTTTTGTTTTTGTCAGCCCGCAAGCGGGTAATTATCGTATAATCATAGTTAGTACATGGTCATCATTGTAAACGAGGTGGAGAAATGCAACGCATGTTTGAAAACAAATGGTATCGCGCCCTCTTTTGGACGCTGACCATCTTTTTAGTCATTTGGGTCGGGACACAGATCTCATTCGTGTTTGAACCGATTCAAGTCATCTTGGCACTCGTCACGGTTCCACTCATTGTGGCCGGACTCTTCTTTTATTTCCTGGTCGGGATTGTCGACTTCTTAGAGAAACGCTTAAAAGGGAAGCGAACGTTAGCTGTAGCCATCACACTGATCGGACTCGTGCTTATTTTTACACTTGTCTTCAGTATTCTCGGACCGGTTTTAGGCGAACAAATTACGTCGCTCGTCAACGCTATGCCGAGTATCGCAAAAGAACTTCAGAAACAGGCGTTCGCTGTCCGTGACACGTTGCTACAAAATGAGTTCTTTGCACGCTTCATGGCAGAAAATGACGAGATGTTCCGTAACTTGACGACGAACATCACGTCGTACTTAGGAGACTTATTCGGAAACATTGCCTCATCATTCGGTCAAGTCGTCGGATTCGTGACGTCAGCGGTCATCACGATCGTCGTTATCCCGTTCATGCTTCTCTACATGTTGCTTGACGGGAAACGTCTACCGGACGCAATCGTCAAATTGCTCCCATCGAGCTATGAAAAGGAAACGCGTCACATCTTGCATGACATGCACGAGACGGTGCGGAGTTACGTCAACGCTCAGTTGCTCGTCGCATTCTTCGTTGGAATCACGTCACTGATTGGTCTCTGGATCGTCGGTGTAGATTATGCCATCTTGCTCGCACTCTTCATGATGGTAACAAATATTATCCCTTACGTTGGACCGTTCCTAGGGGCTGCACCGGCAGTGGTCGTGGCATTCATTCAAGATCCAATCAAGGTATTATGGGTCATCGTTGTCATCATCGTCGTGCAACAGATTGAGTCGAACGTCATCTCGCCACTCATTCAAGGGAAGTCGTTAAAAGTACACCCGCTCACGATCATCATCGTCTTGCTCGTAGCCGGAAATTTGGCTGGTATCATCGGAATGCTCATCGCTGTACCGTTTTATGCGGTCGCCAAAACGGTTGTCCAGAATATCGTTCGCATCTATAAATTACGAGAACGAGAACATTATTTGGACAAAGAGGAACCTGAGAGTTCGATTATCACGGACCCGAACTCGCCAAATCTATAAGAAGAAAGGGTAGGAATGGAGTTTCGCCATTTCTACTTCTTTTTGTCACAAAAAGTTCTTATTTTATTTCAGGAAAATCAAACAGAAGATTATAGTTACCAGATAAGAACTGTTATAATGTACGGTAGAGATTGAAATAAAGAAGAGATAACCGTCGGTGGATTTTAGATGAGGGGAAGAGATACATGCATATTGTCGTCGTTGGACTAAATAACAAGACAGCCCCTGTCGCGATTCGGGAGCAGTTCTCGTTTGGGGAGCAAGAAATCGTGGATGCGATGATTGCACTTCGCGAAGAGAAGAGCATTTTCGAGTCGGTTATTTTGTCTACGTGTAACCGGACAGAGCTGTACGTCGTGACAGATCAACTCCATACTGGACGTTATTACACGAAACGTTTCTTGGCGAACTGGTTCAACTTAGAGATGGAGCAGTTCACACCATACTTGTCGATTCGAGAAGGGGAAGAGGCGATTCGCCACTTGTTCCGTGTAACGTCGGGCCTCGACTCGATGATCATCGGGGAAACACAAATTTTAGGTCAAGTGAAGACGAGTTTCTTCCGTGCCCAGGAGCATGGAACGACAGGAACGGTCTTCAACAAATTATTCAAAGAAGCGGTTACACTCGCCAAGCGCGCCCATACGGACACGCAAATTGGGGAAATGTCTGTATCGGTCAGTTCGGCTGCCGTGACGCTCGCACAAGAGATGTATCAACAGCTTGAAGACAAACAAGTCGTCGTCGTCGGAGCCGGTGAGACGGGTGAATTGACGACACTCAACTTATTTGAAGCTGGTGCGAAACAAATCGCTGTCTTCAACCGGACGGAGAGCAAAGCAAAAGCTGTAGCGGATAAGTTCAAAGGCCGTGCCCATTCGATTCGTGAGATCGCATGTGGATTACTTGATGCAGATATTTTGATTAGTTCGACCGGGGCGAAGGATGCCGTCATTGGATACGACGATGTAGCGGCTGCACAGTTGCTGCGCCGCGAACGTCCGCTTCTTCTCATTGACATCGCTGTGCCGCGAGATATCGATCCAGCGGTCGCGACACTTCCGGGTGTGCATTTGTTCGATGTCGATGATTTGAATGGAATCGTAAACAAAAATCTTGAAGCGCGTCTCGTCGAGGCTGAAAAGATTGAAATGAAAATCGATGAAGCGATTCAAGAGTTCCAAACATGGCTCATCACGCTTGGTGTCGTGCCAATCATGAACGAGTTGCGTGCTCGTGCCCTTGATATTCAAGAAGATACGATGACGAGTCTTGAGCGTAAGCTCGACCATTTGTCAGCACGAGACAAGAAAGTCATCGGGAAGCACATGAAGTCGATCATCAATCAAATGCTTCGTGACCCGATTGACTACATTAAAGATGCAGCGGCTCAACCGGACGCGAACGTTCGAATCGCTCAATTCATCGAGACGTTCGGACTTGATGTCGAGTTGCCGGAACAACCTGTAGACGAAGTGGAAGAAACAGATGCCACTTCTGCCAAAGCACCACTTCGCGCATTGATGCGCTAACAAGACAAAAAGGCGACGCGTGTCGCCTTTTTCTATGAAGGAGAGATTGAACATGCGGAAAATCATTGTCGGCTCACGCCGTTCCCAACTCGCCATGACTCAAACAAAATGGGTCATCGAGCAGTTGAAGCAAGCTGGAGCAAAGAACGAGTTCGAGATTAAAGAAATCGTGACGAAAGGTGACCAAATCGTCGACGTGCAATTGTCGAAAGTCGGTGGGAAAGGGTTGTTCGTCAAAGAGATTCAACAACAGATGCTCGATGGGGACATCGATTTCGCCGTACACAGCATGAAAGACGTTCCGGCCGAACTACCAGAAGAACTCTATATTAGCTGCATGCCGAAACGTGTCGATGCGCGTGACGTCCTCATCTGTGAGAACGGCTACACGTTCGAGACGCTTCCAAAAGGTTCGATTGTCGGAACGAGCTCACTCCGTCGTGGTGCTCAAATCTTGGCAGCCCGTCCTGACCTTGAGATTCAATGGATTCGTGGAAACATCGACACGCGTCTGAAGAAGTTAGACTCCGAGAACTACAATGCCATCTTGCTCGCGAAAGCCGGACTTGAACGGATGGGGTGGACAGATCGTGTCAACTTCGAAGCGCTTGACCCGGACGTCATGGTACCTGCTGTCGGACAAGGCGTACTCGCCATCGAGAGCCGCAAGGACGACGCAGAAGTGACGGCAGTGCTTCAATTGTTGCATGATGATGTGACGGCGAAAGCGGCTACAGCGGAGCGTACTTTCTTAAAAGCGATTGAAGGAAGTTGTCACGTACCGGTCGGCGGTTATGCGACGGTCGACGGTGACGACGTGACACTGACAGGTCTCATCGCGTCAGTGGACGGGAAAGAAGTGCTTCGCGTGACGAAAACGTCAACGGACGGAATCGCACTCGGAATGGACGTAGCAGAAGAATTGCTCGGTCGTGGCGGGCGTGAAATCCTCGCCTCGGTCAATGAGTGACGTTTGGTACACGGGAACGAAACGAATGACCGCTTCGCAACGGGCACGGCTCGAGGCGAGCGGTCTTTCCGTTCATCATGTCCCGCTCATTCAGACGAGAGAGACGCATACACCGCCACCCGTGGAACGATTCGATTGGCTCGTCGTCACGAGTCAAAACGCGGTGCAAGCCCTTCGGAATCTGACGCGTGACGTCAAGGTCGCCGCTGTCGGAGAGAAGACGAAGCGGGCGCTTGAAGCGGAGGGCTTTACCGTCTCGCTCATGCCGGAGACGTATACGGGTGAGGCGCTTTTTGAGCAGTTATCTGACGTTGTTTCGACCGATGATGTCGTCTTGTTTGCACGTGGCAATTTGGCGAACACGTCCCATATGTCGATGTTGCCTCATGTACAGGACTGGGTCGTCTATGAGACGGTTCCAATCCGATTGACCTCGGACCAACAACAACAACTCGAGACGGTGAAGGCGTTACTCGTCCTGAGTCCGTCGGCCGTCGATGCGCTCACACCACACTTGTCCCACTTCAACGGGACGTGGTACGCCATTGGCGAAGTGACCGAACGCGCCGTCCGACAAGTGTCGACATTACCGGTACGAGTGCCAGAATGTTATACTATGGATGCATTAATACAGTGTGTAGGGGAGGATTTTTCATGAACCAGTTTGACCGTCACCGTCGTCTTCGCTCATCGAAGTCGATGCGTGCCCTCGTACGTGAAAATCATGTTCGAAAAGAAGATTTGATTTACCCGCTCTTCATCATTGAAGGGACTAATATTAAACGTGAAGTCAGCTCGATGCCAGGCGTCTTCAATTATTCACTTGACCGACTCGAAGAAGAGATCAAAGAAATCGTCGACCTCGGTCTCCAATCTGTGCTTTTGTTCGGTGTGCCGGAACATAAAGACCCGGAAGGCAGCGAAGCGTATCATGACCACGGCATCGTCCAAGAAGCGATTCGTAAAGTGAAGGAGTGGGCGCCACAGCTCACGGTCATCGCCGATACGTGCCTTTGTGAGTACACGTCGACAGGTCACTGTGGTCTCGTGAAGGATGGGGACGTCGATAACGACGCATCACTTCCACTTCACGTCCAGACAGCCATTACGCAAGCACAAGCGGGTGCCGATGTCATCGCACCGAGCTCGATGATGGATGGATTCGTCGCAGCTATCCGTGAAGGTCTCGACCAAAACGGATTCAGTCACATTCCAATCATGAGCTACGGCGTCAAATATGCGTCTGCGTATTACGGACCGTTCCGTGACGCAGCCCAATCGGCTCCTGGTGAAGGCGACCGTAAAGGGTATCAGATGGACCCGGCGAACCGTCGTGAGGCGTTCCGTGAGTCACAATCGGACGTCGAACAAGGTGCCGACTTCATGATCGTCAAACCGGCTCTCGCGTTCATGGACATTATCCGTGACATGCGCGACTCACTCGATATGCCAATCGTAGCGTATAACGTGAGCGGTGAGTATGCGATGATCAAAGCCGCGTCACTCAACGACTGGGTCGATGAAGAACGCATCGTCATGGAGACGATGGTCGGATTCAAACGTGCCGGTGCCGATCTCATCGTCACGTATTTCGCAAAAGACGTCTGTCGCTATTTGGAAGGAGACTACGCATGACATACAACCAAACGCGCTCACAGGAAGCGTTCGAACAAGCTCGTCCACTAATGCCAGGCGGTGTCAACAGCCCGGTCCGTGCCTATAAATCGGTCGGGATGACGCCAATTTTCGCCGAACGTGGTGAAGGCTCACGCGTCTATGACATCGATGGCAATGAATATATCGATTACGTCCTCTCATGGGGACCACTCATCCTCGGTCACCGTGATCCGGTCGTCACGAAAGCGATCCAAGAACAAGCTGAAAAAGGCTGGACGTTCGGGACGCCGACCGAGCTTGAAACGAAGATGGCAGAACTCGTCATCGACCGTGTCCCATCGATCGAGATGGTCCGCATGGTCAACTCGGGAACGGAAGCTACGATGGCGGCACTTCGCCTCGCACGCGGCTATACCGGAAAGACAAAGATTTTGAAATTCGAAGGATGTTACCACGGACACGGTGACTCGCTTCTCATCAAAGCCGGGTCTGGCGTCGCGACGCTCGGTCTTCCAGACTCACCAGGTGTACCGAAAGAGCTCGCGAGCCATACGCTCACGGTTCCTTACAATGATTTGGACGCAGTCCGCGTCGCATTTGAGAAATACGGAGACGACCTCGCTGGGGTCATCGTCGAACCGGCCGCAGGAAACATGGGCTTCGTGCCACCACAACCAGGATTCCTCGAAGGACTTCGTGAAATCACGGAACAAAACGGCGCGCTTCTCATCTTTGATGAGGTAATGACGGGCTTCCGTGTCGGATACAACTGTGCACAAGGGTACTTCGGTGTCACACCGGACCTCACATGTCTCGGGAAAGTCATCGGCGGCGGACTTCCGGTCGGCGCTTACGGCGGGAAACGTGAAATCATGGAACAGATCGCACCGCAAGGTCCAATCTATCAAGCAGGTACGCTCTCGGGTAACCCTCTCGCGATGATTGCCGGCTACACGACACTCTCGCAACTCAAACCTGAGCACTACGCCGAGTTCGAGCGTAAAGCAGACCGTCTCGCGGAAGGCTTCACGCAGGCTGGTGAGAAATACAACATCCCACACGACACGAACCGTGCTGGCTCGATGTTCGGTTTCTTCTTCACGAACGAGAAAGTGACGAACTTCGAGAAAGCGAAGTCGGCAAACCTCGAGATGTTCCGTTCGTACTATCAGAAGATGGCGGCGCGCGGCGTCTTCTTGCCACCGTCACAGTTCGAAGGATTGTTCCTATCGACGGCTCATACGGACGAGGATATCGAGAAGACGATCGCAGCGGTCGGGGCGACGTTCAAGGAGCTTCAAGAAGAGTTTTCACTCTAATCTTGACTGCTGACGTTTCTGTCGCTACAATTATTTAACAGATACGATGAATGGCTTTGATGAGGAGTAGTACGCATACTCCATTCCTTTTAGAGACGCGACCGCTTGGTGAAAGGTTGCGAGGGATGGACGCGGAAGTCGCCTCGGAGCTGACTTTCTGAATGGAGTAGGAAAGTTCGGTCCATCGACCGTTATTCGATTTTGAGGGCGCCATTTTTTGGCGAACTAAGGTGGTACCGCGGAAGATCACGGCTTCTTTCGTCCTTAGCATATAGGACGAGAGAAGCCGTTTTTGTGTTCACCAATAAGATAGAGGAGGCGCTACACATGGCCCATGAGACAAATGAAATCACCATGCCGACGAAGTACGACCCAAGTGCGACGGAGTCAAAATGGTACGACTACTGGTTAGAGAACGATGTATTTAAAGCAGACGAGGACGATTCGAAACAACCGTACACGATTGTCATCCCACCACCGAACGTTACCGGGAAACTTCACCTCGGTCACGCCTGGGACACGACGCTTCAAGACTTGTTGACACGTCTCAAGCGTATGCAAGGCTATGACGTGCTCTGGCTCCCAGGGATGGACCACGCCGGAATCGCGACACAAGCGAAAGTCGAGCAAAAACTCCGTGAAGAAGGCGTCATGCGTTACGACCTCGGACGTGAGAAGTTCCTCGAGAAGACGTGGGAATGGAAAGACGAGTACGCGAAGACGATTCGCGACCAATGGTCAAAACTTGGTCTCGGTCTCGACTACTCGCGTGAGCGCTTCACACTCGACGAAGGGCTCTCAAAAGCCGTTCAAGAAGTATTCGTCCGTCTTTATGAAAAAGGCTTGATTTACCGTGGCGAATACATCGTTAACTGGGACCCGGCTCAAAAGACGGCCGTTTCAGATATCGAGGTCATTTACCAAGAAGTCGAGGGTGCATTCTATCACATGAAATACCCACTCGCTGACGGTTCGGGTCACATCGAGATCGCGACGACACGTCCCGAGACGATGCTCGGTGATACGGCGGTTGCCGTCAACCCGAAAGATGAGCGTTACACACACCTCATCGGCAAGACGATCATGCTTCCAGTCATGAACCGTGAAATCCCGATCGTTGCCGACGACTATGTCGACATGGAGTTCGGTACAGGTTGCGTGAAGATCACGCCAGCACACGACCCGAACGACTTTGAAATCGGAAACCGCCACGAGCTTCCACGCATCCTCGTCATGGATGAAGGCGGGAAGATGAACGAGAATGCTGGTAAGTACGAAGGGCTCGACCGCTTCGAATGCCGCAAGCAACTCGTCAAAGACCTTGAGGCGGACGGCACACTCGTGAAGATTGAGCCGCACACGCACTCGGTTGGTCACTCAGAGCGTTCAGGCGCAGTCATCGAGCCATACCTTTCGAAACAATGGTTTGTTGACATGGAGCCACTCGCGAAAGCGGCACTTGAGGCACAAGGAAACGACGACACGAAAGTCAACTTCGTCCCAGAACGCTTCGAAGGCACATACCTCCGTTGGATGGAGAACATCCGCGACTGGTGTATCAGCCGTCAACTTTGGTGGGGCCACCGCATCCCGGCTTGGTACCATAACGAAACAGGAGAAGTGTATGTAGGGAAAGAAGCGCCAGCGGACAGTGAGAACTGGACACAAGACGAAGACGTCCTCGACACATGGTTCTCGTCAGCACTTTGGCCGTTCTCAACAATGGGCTGGCCGGATGCGGACGCACCGGACTTCAACCGTTACTTCCCGACGAGCGCGCTCGTCACGGGATACGACATCATCTTCTTCTGGGTATCACGGATGATCTTCCAATCACTCGAGTTCACAGGGAAGCAACCGTTCAACGACGTCCTCATCCACGGTCTCATCCGTGACTCGGAAGGACGCAAGATGTCGAAATCACTCGGTAACGGCGTTGACCCGATGGAAGTCATCGACCAGTATGGAGCGGATTCACTCCGTTGGTTCCTCCTCACAGGTTCGACACCAGGGAACGACCTTCGTTTCTATTGGGAGAAGATCGAGTCGACATGGAACTTTGCGAACAAGATTTGGAACGCAAGTCGTTTCGCGCTCATGAACATGGATGGACTCAAAGTCGAAGACATCGACCTAACGGGTGAGAAGACGCTTGCTGACAAGTGGATCTTGACACGCTTGAACGACACGATTGACCAAGTGACACGCCTCGTCGACAAGTACGAGTTCGGTGAAGCCGGTCGTTACTTGTACAACTTCATCTGGGAAGAGTTCTGTAACTGGTACATCGAGATGGCGAAACTCACGCTCTACGGTGAGGACGAAGCGGCGAAGCACACGACACGTTCGGTCCTCGCGCATACGCTCGATTCGATCATGCGTCTCATGCATCCGTTCATGCCGTTCCTCACAGAAGAAATTTGGCAACACTTGCCGCACGAAGGCGATTCAATCGTTCGTGCAAGCTACCCGACGAGTCGTGACGACCTTCACTTTGCGGATTCGGTTCCAGCGTTTGAAGCTGTGATGAACGTCATCCGCTCGGTTCGTAACATCCGTGCCGAAGTGAACGCACCGATGTCGAAACCAATTCAGCTCTTCATCTCGACGAGCGATGATGCGACACAAGGTTACTTGAGCGCGAATGAAATGACGATCGGCAAGTTCACGAATGCGACAGAGCTTGAAATCGGACGTGGTCTCACGGCCCCGGACAAGTCGATGTCAGCAATCATGACGGGAGCAGAGCTCTTCATCCCGCTCGCAGACCTCATCAACTTCGAAGAAGAAATCGCTCGTCTTGAAAAAGAAGTGGCGAAGTATGAGAAAGAAGTCGAGCGCGTGCAGAAGAAACTCGGAAACCAAGGCTTCATCGCCAAGGCGCCGGCTCACGTCATCGACGAAGAGAAAGCAAAAGAAAAAGACTACCTCGACAAGCGTGACGCGGTCCGCGCCCGTTTGGAAGAGTTGCGTAAGTAAGACTCACACCTTCTTTGGAGATTGATTCTCTGAAGAAGGTTTTTTTTGTGTTTTGGTAGAATTTGGAGATATGGGCGTAGAAAAGGGGATATGAGATGAGACGAATCGGGGTAATATGTATTCTTGTCTTGGGACTAGCGGGGTGTATGACACCAAAAGAGACGAAATCTATCGAAACAGTGGATGTGATGGATGTGGAAGAGATTGAGAAGGAGAGAGTGATTGATGAATCCCAATTTCCAGACGTAGAAGTGACGGGGACGACGATTGTTGAAGTGCCAGCAAGAACGAAACAGATTTCAGATGCCGTTGTGGCACAAACGACCCTTCAATATGAAGATGGGTCGACGAGACATTTATCGAAAGATCACATTTTAACGGAGACGATGGTCGGAGGAATTGGTTTAGTTGCGATGACCGTCCCTGACCGTGAGAACCCGTTTGGCGTATTCATTTACGATGTGAGAAATGAGTGGGCGCAGCGTGGAATGCAACGTTTCGGGATTCCAGAAACATCATCAGCGTTCGTTCACGGATTAGATCTTCCTAATAAAGAGATGGAGGCCATCAGTACGGATTATTCAGGTAGCGATTGGTCGGTGAAGCTTTGGACGTTATATGACGAGACACGCCTCATCAGTATCATTGTGACGGATTCTTTCACTGAAGTAGAAGGGGAGATGTCGGAACAGCCAGAACCGTATGTTTTGGAACAATCATATGGGAACGGTTTATACTATTTATCACAAGGAAGACTGATTATCGTGACAGGAAATATCTCAGAAGAAGAGTTATTGGTACTCACTGACTCGCTACCGGAACCTTCGTCTGTATCGTTTCCGTTTCATGATCCGGAGTAAAGATGAACACGCACACTTATAGAACCGATGAAAAGGAGGGGGCCTGTTGCTCAATCGAAAGGAAATGATTCTACGAATTCGTACTGCTGAAATGAATGATGTAGCTGCACTGTCAGAATTAATGGGAGAGTTGGGATACCCGACTACAGAAAAGCAGATGGCAATCCGTTTGATGAATATTCAACAAGATTCGAATTATCACACATTTGTAGCGGTGGAAAATCAAGAAATTGTAGGGATGATTGGTTTTTTTAGAGGAGTGTCTTATGAAGTAGATGCATCCTACATTCGAATCATTGCTCTTGTAGTGAAGGCATCTCATCAAAAAAATGGGATAGGGGCTTCTTTAGTGAATCATGTTCAAGAGTGGGCACATCAACATGGCATAATGAAAATAGCGGTCAATACAGGAAATCGACGAACGGGTTCACACGTATTCTACAAAAAGATGGGCTTTGATGGAACAGGGACAGGCTATTATAAGTCCATTTAGTAGGAGATAAAGAAAGCATTTTTCAAATTCAAATTGGAGCAGAAAAAACGATGGAAGGACGTCATATATTTTGCCAATCCATGAATTCGATACATGGCATCGAGAGTTAGATTTACCAATCTACGTATCAAATCATCCTACATATACGAAGGTTCATGACGAATTGATCCAGGAATTGATGGAGGCGCGTTCGATTGTACGTACCTACTATCATTCATACGATCGCCTTCGGTTTGGATTGTGTTATCACGGCATAACCATTATCCCAAACGAATCTTTGCCACATCTTTACGAGATTGTCATAGAATCACAATCTTCAATCATGCCGAGGAGTTGAATGACTTGGCAACCCTCATTCTCTCAGCTCAACGCGAAGGAATGGATGTAGTTCATTTTGGTATATAAAGATATGGGGGGAGTATTGTGTCTTATTATCACGAATTTGGAATAATCGATTCCATTCATGGGGAAGAGCTTCATGTGCAGTATATACCGGAAAGATACGGATGTGTTGTGGTGGATGGGGAAGAAGTGGAGCAATGGATTGAACAGTTAAGTGACATGCGCACATTCTTTCACTCATATCATTGTCCTGGCCATGGATTGGATGAGTGCGGCATTACATTGATTCCGCATGCATCTTTATCATTCTTTTTTGAAGTCGTGTTGAATAGAATGAACAATCAGGCAACTTCGGAATTGGGGCAGCTGATTATAAAAATTATCAAGGCGCGAGATGAAGGGAAAGATATGATTCATTTTGGTCTTTGAATTAAAATGTAAGGTAAAACAATCCCTCGAACAGATTGAAGTGTTCGAGGGATTGTTTTATCACGTGCCACAAAACGTTTGATACGGATACGTTCGTGGTGGACCTGCCGATATATATTCAGCCGGTTTGTCGTAGTTATATGGGTCACGCAAAATGGTGAGTAGTGACTCGGTCGGTCCGAAGTCACCGCGTTCTGCTGCTTGAATCGCTTTTTCAACATGATGATTTCGGGGAATGACGGCCGGGTTATATTGGCGCATGATTCGACTGACGTCCTCGTCCGGGAGACCTTGCTCACTCAAACGTTTCTGCCAAGCGTCAATCCACGCCTTCCCATCTTCCCGGGTTGAGAATGGGAGAGATTCACTCTCACCAAGCGTCAGCGAACGGAACGTATTCGTATAATCTGCCTCCGTCTCCATCATCAAGCGAAGCAGTTCATCCGTTAGCTCATCGTCACCATCTTTTCGGACGAATAGGCCAATCTTATGTGCGAGTCCGGTAAAGTACGCTTCTTTATACAACTCGGTATAACGGGTGAGTTGCTTGTTCGCGACATCAACCGCTTCTTCTTTCGTTTCGCCAAGGAGCGGCAGCAACGTCTCCGCCAGTCGGGCGAGGTTCCAAGACCCGATATATGGTTGATTCGCATAGGCGTAACGTCCCTCTCGGTCGATCGAGCTGAAGACCGTCTCCGGATGATACGTGTCCATGAACGCGCATGGTCCGTAATCTAGACCTTCTCCGCTGATGAACATATTGTCCGTATTCATCACCCCATGAATGAACCCGATGAGTTGCCAGTTGGCAATCAGTCTCGCCTGTCTTTCGACGACGCGTCCGAGGAATTGTTCATAGCGATTCGTTGCATCGATCAAGTCTGGATCGTGTCGTTTGATTGCTACTTCAGTAAGAGCGATGACGTCATCGATGGAGCCGGCGCCTGCTGCGAATTGGAATGTTCCGACACGAAGATGACTTGAGGCGACCCGAGTCAGGATCGCTCCATGCTTCGGACCTTGACGCATGATGGCTTCCCCTGTCTGAACGACGGCGAGCGCCCGGTTCGTCGGAATGCCGAGGGCGTGCATCGCCTCGCTGATGATGAACTCGCGTACCATTGGCCCGAGTGCGGCTCGTCCGTCGCCCCCTCTAGAATACTCCGTCGGTCCAGAACCCTTCAGTTGCACATCGACACGCTTCCCGTTCGGAGTCACATGTTCCCCGAGCATGAGGGCGCGTCCGTCCCCGAGCATCGTCAAGTTGCCGAATTGGTGTCCAGCGTATGCTTGTGAGAAAGACGTCTCTGTTTGACGATTGCCGGCAAGTAAATCGATGTCTTGTTTGAGGCTTTGCGCATCAAGGCCGAGCGAAGCGGCTAATGGATCGTTAAACAAGACGAGTGTCGGATTGTCGACCGGATGGATGGGCCCACGGTCGTAAAAGATGTCACGTAGTTCGAGGTAAGTCGCCTCGAAGTTCCAGTCAGTTGTCATGGCGCATGCCTCCTTCTTCGCTTCGAGTATAGCACAGACTGTTTTCCATAACGGCTGTCGTGAATTTTGATAAGATGAAACAGAAGTGTAAACAGTAGGAGTGTGGAAGATGAAGACGAGACAAGATGTATTCGATTGGTTGAGTGGACAGCTTCGCTTCGGGATCAAACCGGGTCTTGAGCGGATGAGCTGGATGATTGAGCAGTTAGGGTTAGAAGAACGCCGATCCATCCATGTGGCCGGGACGAACGGAAAAGGGTCGACCGTCGCGTTTTTACGGGCGATGGCGATGGAGAACGGCTTATCCGTCGGCACATTCACTTCCCCTTATATCATTCAGTTCGAGGAGCGAATCATGTTGAACGGCGAACCGATTCCGGAAGACGCGCTCGTCGACGTGGCAAATCGAGTCAAAACGTGTGCGGACAAAGCACCAGAGACGTTGACGGAGTTCGAACTCTTGACGATGATGGCATGGTGCTATTTTGATGACACACGTCCAGACTTGATCATTTGGGAAGTCGGTCTCGGGGGCCGTCTCGATTCGACGAACGTATTGAAGCAGCCACTCGCGACGATCGTCACGTCAATTGGACATGACCATCAAGGGATTCTCGGCGATACGCTTGAAGAAATTGCGCTGGAAAAGTACGGCATCATGAAACGTGGCGTGCCGATGTTCCATAGTATCGAGAAGAAATCGTTGATTGAGTTGTTGCATCAAAGAGGGGACGATGTAGGTTCTTCCATTCAAGATGTTCGTCCAATCGTGAAGAAGATTGTGGACGGGGCAGAGACCGTCGTGACGTATGAGGATACGCCATCTGTCGTGCTCGGCTTGACGGGGCATCATCAAGCATACAACGGGGCGTGCGCCGTGGCGGTTGCGCGTCACCTCGGCTGGAGTGATGACGCAATCCGAAGAGGTCTCGAGCGAGCACGGCATCCTGGGCGGTATGAGCTCGTCTCCAAACGACCGCGTATCATTTTAGACGGGGCACATAATCCGGAAGGCATCGAGGCCTTGGTTTTACAAGCCAAATATGAGACAGACGTGGCAGTGTTGACGGCGATTTTAGAAGATAAAGACCGTGACAAGATGATTCACGCGCTTCAAGAAATTGGAGACGTTTACGAAACGACATTTGACTTTCCGCGTGCTAGAACGAAAGCCCAACTAGAGAAAGATGGGGCGCGCTTTGTCGAATGGAAAGCATGGCTACAGAATTGGGTCGAGTCGCCGACAAGCGAGACGTTGATTGTGACCGGGTCTCTTTATTTCATCAGTGAAGTGAGACGTTTCCTAAGCTAAAACATTTACCTGATGTCAAAGAAATAGATGTATATTTTTTCAAGTGGGTGGGATAATTAGTAGTGAAGACTAAAAATAGGGAGGACTATTCATTGCGTAAACTCATGCAATACATAGCGGTTCTCGTATTAATCATATCCATTATTCCACAGAGAGTAGTTGCGGAGACCAATCAACCGATTTTAAACGTGTTGGTTCTTCGTGATGCTTTTACTGCTTCGAAAGTACTTTCAGTGACTGAATACAATAATGCGGTGAATTCGTATCGTGCTTCACTGAATGTAAATACTGCAAAAGTGAATGCGCAATTCATGACAATTAAACAATTTAACGCATCCCGTTTTCCGATGACAGGTGCATTCGATGCGGTCATGATTGGGAGCAGTCCTTTAACTGAGAAATATAAAAATGGGGCGCTTGTCGTCAACTCGAAAAATCATGACACGACAAATCAATTGAACGATTTGACAGAATTGAAAGCTACGGAACTATTTAATACAGTTGTCCGTGTCGGCTTGCCGCTTCTGATGCATGAGGATGCTGCGAACGGCGATACACAGTTAAAACGCTTGGCAGCCTATCAACGTGATTATGCGAACGTGAAAGTCTTTAATCGAAATGATCAACAGAATGTCGATCGTGAGATGGCGCAGCAGTTGAATCAACTCACCATTTCCCGTCCGAGATTTCAATCAACTGAAGTGAAGTACAACAATCAGTCGATTAGCAATCAGACGATTCAAGTAAAAGATGGTGTCCGTCATCCAATCAACTTTGCCTATACTTTATCGCAACCACCAACTCCTTCGGCATTCGTAGAATTGTATATCGATTACGACCATAACGATCGATTTGATGCGGATGAAAAAGTCATTGAGCAACAGGCAAAAGAATCGGGAACGCTCAATTTCACATTATCGCGTCCGACGTTTAGCGGACCGAAGAACTGGATGCTCGTCGTCAAGGATTCGTTGACAGGTCGAGCGGATTATCGTAAGGGGAGTATTCTTTACCTCGATGAAAAAGTGAAAGCGAACATCTTACAGCTCACTGCAGGAACTGGCACGAACGGAAGAATTTCAAGCTATTTATCTAATATGTTAGTAGACCCGTCTGGGAATTATGAATTCAATTTAACGGACGGTACAACGAGTCAGTTTGAGGGTGGTACTTATGATCAGGCATTACTCAATAACGACTACGATATGCTGATCTTTGGTTTCCAAGATTCGTACAACGTTTATGGAAGCATGAATGCTGCGGCCACTGCGAAAGTTAAACGTTTCAGTGAAACAGGACAAGGCGTCATGTTGACGCACGATACGATTTTCCGTACGAATAGTTCGTCATCGCCTACGTCCGAGTGGGAACGTCAATTTGTGAATGCCAATCCTTCACTGAATATCTCAGGGCAAAAAATGTACACGAACATGGGATTTGGTGCTCCTGAAACAACCAATAAGGCAGTCAAGGTACAGGATGGGATTTTCACTTCTTATCCGTATCGCCTCGACGATTCGATTAAAAATATCTCAAATACCCATAACCAATATTTCACACTCGATTTGAATGATCCGGATGTGACGCCTTGGTACAACCTGTATTCAACAGGTGGAAATCGTGTATATGGAGATGCAAACAATCATTACTATACGTATACAAAAAACAATTTCACCTACTCCGGTGCTGGGCACACAAACAAGTTTTCGGTAGAAGATGAGAAGAAAATCTTCATCAATACGATGTATCGCGCCTTTATCGGAGCAAATCATAAACCTTACAACGTGATTGAGTCCGTCAGTGATTCAAACCAGTCCTATACTTCTGCTGATTTAAAAGCCGGGTCTGTCGAAGTGACTGCGGGACAAGATGTCAAATTGATGTGGCGGCCGAGCGATTATGACTTCCAAGACTTGTTCCTCAATTCAACAATCACGTATAACGGGAAACAGGTCGCATTCGATAACTTACGCAACTACGAAGTTAAAGAGTTTACGATTCCGGCAGCGGATGTTGTCGCAGATCGGCCGATTGAAGTGAAAATCGAGACGTCCGATCAACGGAATGCGAAGGTGATCGATACGTTCACCATCAACGTCAAACGTGCGGAGAATGTTTCCGACTTGATTCAAGTGTCCCGTTCGATTGACCCGTCGACAATCAACTTGTACGAAACGGGAACGATTCACTATCAAGTTCAATATCCTGAACGTTTCGATCGATTGCCGAATCAGTTGGGCGATAAGTTTTTACGAGTGGATTCAACCTCTTTCTCAGAAAAACTGCCAAGTCAACTCGAAGTCGTGGCGATTCGTGACGCGAACGGAAATGAATATCCTGTCACGAAGCCGAATGAAATCAAGTTACAGTTGAAGCCGGACTTGTACTATGAACGAAATGGGAACACGAACATTTTCCTTCCGAACGATAGTGGAGACCGGACCGTGAAGTTTGAAGTAGTCGTCCGAGCCATCGAGCCTTCTGCCTCACTCATCCAGTTGAAAAAAGCGGATAACCAATTAACGACGTTAATTGAGTATTCGAAGAAGCAAGATCACATTTTAGATAAACTTAACGACTGGGATAAGGAATTAGAGGTTCAATCATCGTTCCCAGACTTGCTGATCAATATCGGGGCGCCGTATGCGTATGAAGCGAAGATTCCTGACGTCACCTTACAAATTGGGGCACAGCAAATTGTGAGTCCGACCATCACGGATGCGAAAGGAAACACCTTTACGAACCCGAAATGGAGTAGCTTGAAGTGGGAAATCGTCGATGCGAGCGGTGTCGCGAGACTCGTCACGCAAGGGAACAATGCGATTGTGACCGGTTTGAAAACAGGAACTGCGAAGTTGCGATTGACAATCGATCCGGGCGATAAGAGACCCCTTGTCGTAGCGGAGTCGAAAGTCAATGTAATCAGTCCACCTGAGCAACTTACTATTCAGTCGAAAGAGTTGTATGTCGGTCAAACGACTACGGTCACACCAAAAATCATGCCCGAAACGGCTCAATACAAGTCGGTTCGCTATGTCGTCGAATCTGGGGATAGTGTGAAGTTTGAACAAGTTGGCAACAACTTGAACATCATTGGACTGAAACCAGGTACGACTCAGTTTAAGGCGACTGTGGATGTCGGTGACCTCTTCGGTGGCTTGAATATCGCTACTCCGAGCACCGTCTTTACCATCCAAGTCAAGGCACCATCCTTGAGCCAAACGCCGAGCCAACTCGACCTTTGGGTATGGGATAGTTTGGATGAAGAAAAACGCGTGAACGAAGTCGCCTCGATTCAAGTGACCTCAACACCAACCGTATCCATTCCGTTTGAACGAATCGGGTCCATCCCATCTGCTTTGACGGTGACACAAAGTGCGACAGGATATGAATTACGTGCCAACCATGGTTACGGAAATAATGGTGTCGTGACTGACATTCCAATTCAGACGACATTCGATGACAATGCGTTACGAAACATTCGTTCGAACACGTCGATTGTCCGTGTCAACGAATACCCGAACCAATTGATGTCAAAAGACATGACAATCAATATTGGTGAAGGGACGGCACCACGACTACCTCTTCTTGATTACTGGCCTACGACTTCGACTTGGCGTGACTATCGCATGGAGATTGTATCCGGCGAAGAATATGTTCAAGTGAGTGGATCAGGAAAAGAGTTGATTCCAGTGAAACCTGGTGTGGCGAAAGTGGAAGTCTACACGACGCTTCCGGCTGGAAAACCGTTTGAAGCCGTGAAGGACACGTTTTATGTACGCATCATCCAAACGAATGCCTCGGGACAGGATGATGACCGTTATTAAGTGAATGGCAGAAAGTTGGCGAATGATGAATCGCAAGCGAATAATGATTGGCATCACCGGATTGATTCTCGTCATCGGATTGGGAGGGCTCCTGTACTGGAGTCAATCCCAACCCGAGCTCTCGCAGTTATCCGGTGACGAGTTAGTGAAAGAAGTGAGTCAACGCTCTTCGGTGACAGAAGAAGAATTGACAGATTTACAGGCAAGGGAAGAATGGGAGGCCGTCCGACTTGTTTTAGAGGACCAAAAAGTTGTGCCGACAGCCGAACAATTCGCCACAGCAGTGACGCTCGCACCTCTAGACGTGATTGAAGCATACTTCGAGCAAGGGATTGACCCGTTCGAGGAAGTGGAAGGGATTCCCGTTATCACACCATTGTTCAGTGCGAACGGCAGTCCGGATCAATGGAAGTTGGCGATGCGTTATGTTGAAGACGATCGACTTCTTGGCATCGCGGTCGACTCGTTGAACCTTGATGCGGTCAAAGAACTCCTCGGACAAGGCTATATGATTCAAGATACCGAATCGGTGTTATTGCAGCCAGTCCGTCACAATCAGGTCGAGTTGACGCAACTGCTTCTCGATAACGGCGCGCAATGGACGAAAGCAATGGAACAGATGGCCAAAGACTACAACTCGGACCTCATTTTAAAGATGGGGAACTAAAAAAATCGGCTTCTTCTCAATCAGAGAGGAAGCCGATTTTTTGAATTCATTTCAATTGAACCGGATGACTGACGAAGAATTGAAGTTGATTCGTGACCGGTAATGTTTCAAGTTGATTGAACACGGAATCGTTATACGTCAGTTTTAATCGAGACTTTTCGGCTTCGTGAGCTGGAACTTGACGGTCGAAGTTCTCAGCTGGGCTTAAGCCGTTGCCCCCAGTAAATTCCCCTCTAAAGACGTTCACTTCGAGTGGTCCTTTACTGTACAGACCTCCGTTGACTTCGAGAATAGATCCGACCGCATACACATAGGTCGGTTCGTTCGAGTCACTATACATGAACGCCTGGAGCGTCGTCGGAGTGTCATCAAACTCGTTGATTCGGTTCAACAGAATCTTTCCTTTGGATAACAGGATGAGTGAGTTCCCTTTGTCTGCATCAATCGGAAGAATATTGGCTCGGTCGATGAACGTATCACCGAGCGTGTAGACTGTCGAACTGAAGGAGACGTTCCCTTTAATGGTCAAGTCACCACGTACGATCAGTGGCCGTGCAATCGTCAGCTTCTCGAGTGATTCAATGACGACGTCCCCGTCGAAAAGAAGCGGGGCATTCGACTCGGTGATGGATTCCGTGACATACATGGCGCGATCCGAAATGGCATCCGGTAATGTCACGATGGTCGGGTCGGTGAGGGCGTTGTAGGCATCCGCCCGTAAGTACGAAGTCGGGCGTTCGATAATAGATGTCCCATCTTCCGAGAGCACGCGCTCGAGTTCGAACACTTGATTGGTCGAGCGAATCAGACCTTCTTCAAAGATTATTGAATCGACGTCATTTGTGTATGCGAGCGGTGTGTCGAGTCGTCGATTTAAAAATTCGATGATTGAGTAGTCGTATTGGAATGGAGAAAAGCGACTCGGGGACACCCCGGCGTCTGCCTTCTCGCCAGCTTGTTCCGGACCTACCGTGAAGTAGTTCTCTTGCTGGCAACTCAAGCAATCGCTCAATTCGACTAAATCGATTCGGCCATTCAAGTGAAGACGACTAGAATCGACATTTTCAATCTGCTTCGCCACACCATCCAATTGGAAGTTCGCTTGACGCATGAAAGCGAGAGGACCACCTGAATAGATATTTCCTTGAATCGTCGGCATGCCGTTCACGTCCAACTGTTGGTCGGACCCGAGGACGTAGTATAAAAAGGACGGGAGAGCCGTCAAGTATAAGTCTTGCGTGTATTCAACGGTAAGCATCGGTTGTTCCGGATTCACTTGTCGCGATGCCGTGACGTTCACTTGGAGAATCGTCGTGAACGGCGCCGTCTGAATGGCGGTATCCGTAGCATCTTTCTTCAGCTCGATGGAATAGCGGACCTCACTATCCGTAGTCAATGCCGTGAACGGTTCGTCACTGACGATGAGCGACTGAACCTTGCTTTGGAATGCCGCTTCCGATTCCATATGAGTCGGGACTTCCGCTTCTCCGTGAAGCGGGAACTGGGTCCGAACCTCATCGGCGATGAGGCGAAGTGCGCTTTTCGCATCTTCATTCAGTTGAGTATCTTCTGTACGGATGACCGTCAATTTATTCGACGCCAAGTTGACTTGCATGGCGGCGAGCGAGAGGACGGCGAGAGCCGCCATCGTCACGAGAACAAGCACGAGAACATATCCGTCTTCACGTTTTCGCATCAGGATGCCTCCTTTCTTAGAATGGGATGGAGCTTTCAAATGTCGTAACAGAATCGGAATCGTTTGATTGAGTCAAATCCAACTCGATTTCGATGAGTCCACCGGTCATGTAAGTCGGGCGTCTCGGATCGAACACGGGATCTTTTAACTGGATGGTCATCCGTTCGACTGTGATTTGTGGATTAGAAGGCGTAAACGAATCCTCTGAGAGAACCAAGTCGGTCGGGACGTATCCCGCCTCCCGGTAAATCATTCCGGTTTCCGATATGTCTGGAGCGGACAATCGATAAAATTGAAACGAGCCGTCCACTTCCGTCACGGCGTCGAATTCGGTCCGGTTCACGTCAGAGAGCACGGAGGCAATCAAATAGTCGGCCTCGCTTCGAAGGTCACTCGTCTCGTTCGTCATTTGAAAACCGAGCGTTCCAGTGATAAAGGCCGTAATGATGACGCCACTTAAAATCGAAGCGACGACGACTGTGACGAGCAACTCGACGAGCGTGAAGCCGTCTTCACGTTTCTCCATCTCAGTCAGTTGTCGGGACAGCCGTTTCAGGGAACGGTTCGCGCAATGTCGCATTCGAAATGACTCCTTTCAAGGTGACGGGCGTTTGCAAACGGTCGGTCGTCACCGAAATTTCAACTTCAATTGTATGTCCGGGTGAAGTGGACAGCGATTGAATGGTTGCGATATACGTATCCCCATGGATTCGGGTATCTTCGCAGAAGTCGCACGTCGAGCTGATCCCGTCCCGATTCAACAATTGACGCAGTTCGAGCGGTTCATCAACGGACGCGGCCCGTCGATTTAAAGTATGTAACGTGTTTTGCGCCACTTGGTTCGCAATCGTTTGATTGAGGCTGTCGTGTGTCGTCTTCAAACTTTGGCTGAAAATCGAAAGTAAAGAGAATGAGACAATTGAAAGAACAACGATGGAGACGAGCACTTCGACGAGCGTAAAACCTTTTTCGGAATGCGACAAGACATTGACCTCCTATTCAAAAAAAGTAAAACAATCGGAAAATAACGTATGCAATACTGAATTAAATGTTATTTTTTGTACAATACATATTATACTAAAGTTATACGCTGAACGGATATATAGAATAGAAGTCGGATTAGACACGGGGGGATTTTACATGAAGCGGTATGGGATGCATCTTATCATTTTGATTGGACTCGTCGTACTCGTGACATTACCGACGATTGGACTCGTCAATTACTTAGATGCGTCTGCTGAGTCGAGTGCTACATACAAAAAAGATACGACGGTCGCAGGTGTCGACGTATCAGGGATGACGAAAGAAGAAGCGGACGTTCGTCTCGATAATGCGATTAAAGATTTTAATACGACACCCTTTTCAATCAATTTGATGGATGGGACGGTCATGGAGATTGGAAAAGAAGTCGTGACGTTCGATGTATCGAATACGTTAGACTCCATTAAAGATACAGGTGACTATCCGCTGTTGACATCCGTAGATGAAACGAAAGTCGAGCCTTATCTCGAAGGTCAACCCGTCACGCTGACGATGATTGCCCCGGCGTTGATGGATGCCGCATCGATGTTGGAGTCATCTGTGACATTAGAGCAAGTCGCGGCAGAAAATGAAGTCGTCGCCTCGTTCACTGTGAGCCCGACACCGGCTATGCAGTCAGCCCTTGATCGAATGAACGGATTCGAGATGGCAGCGGGAGACATCTTTAGTCTCAAATCGTTCGGAGAAGATTACGAAGCGCTCACTACATTAGGGTCTTCATTCTATCGCCTATTTGCGGCGACACCGTTCGCCATTCTCGAACGTGTGCCTCACGAAACACTTCCTTCCGGGGTAGAGCTAGGCTATGACACGAAAGTAGATGAGCGCTCGAACTTTGCTGTTCAAAACCGAGAAGACACATCATATGCCATCCTCGTTTTGAATGAAGGGGGTTCTGTGACGGTTCAATTGCTCGGTCAACCTTTTGACGCCGCTTTCGAAGCGAGAGTTGAAGAAGTGAAGACGGTACCGCATCAAAAAGTCGTTCGCTTCTCATCTTCGCTCCCGTCAGGCAGTTCATCGGTCACCCAGTCAGGTCAAGATGGACAGTCAGGTAAGCTCTACCGGGTCACTGTGACTGAAGAAGGGGAGACGTTGGAATTACTCGGGTTTGATTTTTATGCACCGACACCGGAAATCGTGACGAAGAGTTCCGTTCCGCTTCCGCCACCGGATCCGGTCGAACCGGTCATCCCGACATTCCCGGATGAGGACGAGGAAGAAGACCCGTTCCCGAATGATTCGAACGACGACCCATTTGAGGCAGAACCGCCCGTATTAGAAGAACCTGCAGAAGAGGAGGCAGTGGGATGATCGGCTATTTGATTTTACTCGGCTTTTGGGTACTCGCCACATTGACACTGTTCGCTTTATCCGTTCCGATGACGAGAAAACGTGAAACGAAGCTTGTCATCAGCCTGTGGACTGCCCTTCTGTCTGGTGGCGTCTATTTGATGGTAGAAGAATCACTCGTTCAAACATGGTGGGCATGGGTGATTCTTATCGTTGCATTGATTGGAGGGGTGGCTGCGAGCGTCTTTGTCGAAGAACGGAACGACAAGACCGAGCAGGAGGAGGCTCCTCAAAGGATGGTGAAGTAACGTGAGACGAACGAAACGAAGATTAGGTGAGATGCTCATCGAGGCTGCGCTCATTACGACGAGTCAGCTCGATGAGGCGCTTGCACAGAAGCGTCCCGGAGAAAAACTAGGGGATGCTTTAATTCGACTAAACCATATTACCGAGACACAGTTGATTCAAATGATTCATGAACAGCTGCATGTGCCAATCATTGAGTTGTACTCCTACGACATCAATGTGACGGTCACGAAGCTCGTACCGAAAGCGTTGGCACAAAAGCACGATATCATGCCATTTGAATTGAACGGGAATACGCTTCATGTCGCGACGGCCGACCCACTCGATCTCATTGCCATTGATGACGTCCGTCTTCAGACCGGGATGAACATCGAGATCGGCATCGCCACGAGAGAGCAGATTCGAAAGACGATCAGTCGTTACTACGAGATGGACCACTCCCTCGTCGAAATTTTGAAAGAAGATGCTCCCGAAATCGAACGACAAGAAACAATTAGTCGAGACGATGCACCGATTATCCGCCTCGTGAACCAATTGTTCTTAAGCGCCATCGACCAACGTGCATCGGACATCCATTTCGATCCACATGAGAAGCAACTCCACGTCCGTTTTCGAATTGATGGGGACTTGCGTACCGAGACGGTCTATCCGAAAAAGATTCAGAGCGTCATGCTGACGCGTCTTAAAGTCATGAGTAACCTCGACATCACAGAAAGTCGTCTGCCACAAGATGGACGGATCAAGTACACGCTACGCAATCGCGCCTATGATTTCCGCGTCTCGACGCTCCCGACGATGTATGGAGAGAAAATCGTTATTCGGGTCCTCGACTCATCTCAAGGACTGACCGATTTGACGAAACTCGGATTTGGCGAACGAAACGAACAGGCGTACCGTGACATGCTGAAACGTCCGAATGGAATTATCTTGATCACCGGTCCGACCGGTTCAGGGAAATCCTCGACATTGTATGCTTCGTTAAAAGAACTGAATGATGAGACGAAAAACATTATTACGGTAGAAGACCCGGTCGAGTATCAACTTGACGGCATCAACCAGGTTCAAGTCAACTCGAAAGTCGGCTTGACGTTCGCGTCAGGGCTTCGTTCGATTTTACGTCAAGACCCGAACATCGTCATGGTCGGAGAGATTCGAGACACGGAGACGGCTGAGATTGCCATTCGTGCCTCGCTCACCGGTCACCTTGTATTGTCAACGCTACATACGAATTCAGCAATCAGCTCCATCACCCGTCTCGTCGATATGGGAGTTGAGCCGTTCCTCGTCGCCGCTTCGACGACGGGACTCGTGGCACAACGACTCGTTCGACGCGTCTGTCGTGATTGTGGTCAAGTCGAACCGGTATCGAAGAGTGAACGTAGCCTGTTCGACGCTGAAGGTGTTCACATCGACCAGATTATTCGGGGTAAAGGCTGTGCGTCATGCAACTTCACAGGGTACCGTGGGCGCCTCGCCATTCACGAAGTCATCCCGATTGATGAAGGCTTGCGCCGGATGATCATGAACCAGGCGACCGAGTCTGAGATGGTCGACTATGCCAAGTCACAAGGAGCGACATTCCTGCTTGAGGACGGATTAGAAAAAGTCGCCGCCGGTTTGACGACGACTGAGGAAATATTACGAACGGTCATTACGGAGAATGCTTATGATTAATCAATCGATCGAAACCATCTTGACGAATGCGGTCGAGAAACGCGCCTCGGATATTCATCTGACAGCCGGTTCTCCTCCGATCATTCGAGTAGACGGGAGTCTTATTACGATGGGCGAGGAGAAGGTGTTGCCGCACCATCTCGAAGGATATTTAAAAGAAATCATGACCGACGATATGCGCGAACGTCTCGAGCATGAACGAGATCTTGATTTCTCGTTCGGCGTTCCACGTGTCTCCCGTTTTCGGGTCAACGCCTATTATCAACGAGGCACGATTGCCATCGCGTTCCGGTCCATTTCCGGGGAAATCCCGACTTTGAACGAACTCAATCTGCCGACGGTACTGAAGCGTCTGATTGAGAAACCACATGGTCTTATCTTGGTCACGGGTCCGACGGGTTCAGGGAAATCGACGACGCTCGCGGCGATGATTCATGAAATCAATCGGACGCAGCGAAAACGAATCATCACGCTAGAAGATCCGATCGAGTATTTACATTCCCATGACCAAAGTATTGTCGACCAACGGGAAATCGGCTCTGACGTCATGAAATTTGTGAGTGGTCTAAGGGCCGCCTTACGGCAAGACCCTGACGTCATTCTGCTCGGGGAGATGCGTGACTTGGAGACCATCTCGACGGCGATGACCGCCGCAGAGACGGGGCACCTCGTCATGGCAACGCTCCATACATCGAGTGCGATGTCGACGGTGAGTCGAATCATCGACGCGTTCCCAGCTGAGCAACAGGACCAAATCCGGACACAACTCGCGAACGTCTTACTCGGTGTCGTGAGTCAACGGTTATTTCCACGGATTGATGTGCCGAAAGGACGCGTCGCCGCCATGGAAATCATGTTAGGGAATCCGGCTGTTGCCAACTTGATTCGAAATGAAAAAGAGTTCCAGTTGCCGACCGTCATCCAGACGAGTCGCCAGCACGGGATGCAGTCGATGGATGCTGCCATCGAACAACTTGTTCGGCAAGGGATCATCAATCCGAACGCCGTCCCGACAGAAGAGATGAGGTGATGAGTGATGGCGATATTTCAGTATGAAGGAAAGCTCCTGAACGGGAAGCGTAAGAAAGGTCGCGTCACGGCCGTCTCGCTTCGGGAAGCGAAAGAAAAGTTGCGTCAAGAATCTATTCTCGTAACGGACTTGGCCGAGCTCGAATCGACTGGACTGAACAAAGAGGTCAACTTGCTGCCAGAACGAGTCAAAATCGAACACTTGATCATGTACGTCCGTCAGTTCGCGACGCTCATCCGGGCGGGTGTCCCGATTGTTCGTGCGACTTCAATCTTACGGGTACAGACCGAGTCGAACGTATTGAAGAAAGCACTGAGTCAAATCGAGGATGATTTGAAGGAAGGGATTGCCTATTCCGAGGCGATCAAAAAGCACCCACGAGTCTTTTCGAACTTCTTTAGTTCGATGGCACTTGCCGGGGAGACGAGCGGGAACTTGGAGGAGGCGCTCGATCAAATCGGGCTCCAACTTCAAAAACAATATGATGTGAAGCGGAAGGTCATTTCTGCCCTCACGTATCCGTTTGTCGTCTCCATCGTCGCCATTGGCGTTGTCGCCTTTTTAATGGTGAACGTCGTCCCGACGTTTGCGAGCATCTTTGGTCAACTCGGCGGTGAGCTTCCGCTCATCACGCGCATTGTCGTCGCGGTCTCCGATTTCATCGCGACCTTCTGGTGGTTGTTACTCGGACTCGCGATTCTTGGAGTTCTCACCTTCACCTGGATGTTGAAGCGGGACCGGGAACGATTCGTCATCGATGGCTTGCTATTGAAGATGCCGATTTTTGGAACGATTGTGATGAAGTCTCAGATTGCATTGCTAACGCGAAGTTTAGCGGTCCTTCTACAAGCGGCCGTCCCGATTTTGACGGCGATTGAAATCACCGAACGTATCGTATCGAACCGCGTCATCCGGAAAGGACTGACGGAGGCACGTGACATGATGGCGCAAGGGGTTCCGCTTCACGAGCCGCTCATGCGAAATGCGAACTTCCCGGCACTCATGACTCAGATGATCGCCGTCGGGGAAGAGAGCGGTGATTTGGATTCGATGTTGAACGAAGTCGCTGAGTTTTATGAGACGGAGGTCGAGACGACAACCGACCGCTTGAAGTCGATTATCGAGCCACTTCTCATCGTCGTATTGGCAAGTGTCGTCGGGGTCATCGTCATCTCGATCGTCGTCCCGATGTTCCAAATCTATGGTGATATTCAGAATCAGTAAAGCAATATGCAAGCTTTTGAAAATATACCTTTTCAATACTATATTTAGAAGGTATAGTAAAATTGTTCTACTTCTATATTAGGTCTAAAGTAATTTATCTAGTTTACACACAGCACATTACGTAAAAGGGGAGAATGAATTATGGTAGAGAAGTTGAAAATGATTTGGCAAGATGCCAAACAGTTAAAAGATGAGCGTGGGCTCACACTCGTCGAGTTACTCGTCGTCGTCGTTATTTTAGGAATTATCGCAGCCATCGCAGTCGTTGCGATTGGTGGGATCATCGAAAACTCGAAGAAAGATGCAATGGTCGCCGATGCGAAACAAATGGTTAGTGCGGCGAAGTTGTATGTTGCTTCGAATGAAGTAGGCAACGGAGCGGTGATTCGATTCGTCGGAACAACAGGAACTGGTGAACTCGACGCTAAAAATATGATTGATACAATGAAAGATCCGTTCGGTTCGAACTACAATAACGGGGTTGTATATGTCACAAAAGGGTCAGACAATAAGTATACGTATAAAGTATGGCTTGATGGAGCCAAAGATATCGGAACTGCAGCTACGGATGCAGGCACGGTTGCAAGTAGTGGATTGAAGAAAGACTCAGTTAACTAATATTTGCTTATGCCGGCTGGCGCTGGGCACTCGCTCAGCCTAGCCGGTTTTCTATTTTTGGCATATACTGACAAAAGGAGGGTCCTTCCTTGATTGAATCGATTGGATTCCTATATAGCATCGTCCTCGGGGCGGTCATCACATCGTTCACCAACGTCGTCGGGCTCCGCGTGCCACGTCAGCAATCGATTGTGACGCCGCGGTCACATTGTCCGTCTTGCGGTCACGAATTGTCACCGTGGGAACTCATCCCGATTTTCGGCTATCTCGCCTTAAGAGGCAGATGTCACGGGTGTGGCGAGCGGATCGCGCCGACGTATCCGATCTTTGAATTACTTGGAGCCATTGGATATGGCTATAGCTTTTCACTCTACGGATTTAGTGTGACGACGCTTCTCGCGTTCGCTTTCTTGTCGACCTTACTCGCTTTGGCGATGTCTGATTTATCGACGATGCTCGTGCCGAATGTCATCTTGCAATTCACGGCACCGGTATTACTCCTCCTCACCTATCTGACAGGGGCATCTTGGTGGACGCCACTTGTGGGGGCGTTGCTCGGATTTTCGCTCCTAGCGACCGTCTTTTTCGTGTCAAAAGGGGGACTTGGGGCAGGGGACGTCAAATTGTTTACTATGATTGGTCTTGTGCTCGGTCCGCGTGACGTGCTCGTTGCCTTGTTTCTATCGAGTTTGATTGGGGCAATTGTCGGGATCGGGTTGATGATCACAAAAAAAATCGGGCGAAAGCAACCGATTCCGTTTGTCCCGTCGATTGCGCTCGGGACGATGTTGACGTTTTGGTTTAGTGAAAGTTTTTTTGATTGGTATTTTGAGTTGATGTAGGGGGAAACGATCATGAGTCGTGGGATAGAGAAAGGGACGGTCACGTATTTTTCGTTTGATGCGCTCAGCATCCACGGGGCCGTCATCAAACAAGGGGTGTTCAAACGAAGCGCCTCGGTTCAGTTAGCAAAAGATGCGTATGGAGAAGGGAAGATTCTCGATGAGACGGCGTTCAGTCTCGCTTTCGATGAACTCTGTCGCAAGTTGAAAGTGCGACGCGGGATGACGTGTGCGGTGGCATTGGACGAGACCGAAGTGTTGTCACGGAAAGTCGAGATTCCTTCTTCGATTCCGAAGGACGAGATTCGTGGCTATCTCTTCATGGAAATCGGGAGTTCGATTATCTTGCCGTTCGATGACGTGTCGTTCGACTACGAAGTGTTAGGAGAAGACGGGGTCAAGACGGACGTTATGTTGCATGCCGTTTCGATTGAATTGACGAAGTCGCTCCGTGCGTACATGAAAAAGCGTGGTCTAGCGTTGAAGAAGATCACGCCACGTTCTGTCGCGGTCGCCAATGGGGTCATACGTTTATCGGAGATTGATCCGCTTCAATCGACATTACTCTGGCATATCACGCCGTTTTCACATCAATTGCTCGTCCTTGAGGAAGGGCAGATCCGTTTCATCCGCTCGATTGAACTGGACCTCCCGTACCAAGTCGGGACGAAAGATGGTGTCGTGACCTATACATATGATGGGACCGGTGAGATGAAGGCTAATCAGTTGGATGACTGGTTGAACGAACTCGCTCGCTTCCTCGATTTCTATCGTTACTCGCTGCGGACGGATGGTCGGGCCATCGATGAGTTATACGTCTCGGGAACTGTTCCGGAAGTCGATGATCTCGTCCGTATGATTCAGGCTGAGTCCCTCGTCTCGGTGACGCGTGTCGAGCAACCGCTCGCCATCGCTCACGGGACACCTCTATCGCATCAAATGTTGCCACTCCTTGGGATGGCGACGCTTCAGCGCGATCGTGACACGAACTTCATCAATTCGACGGACGTGACACTCCGTTGGCCGATCGTGACAGGTCTCGTCGCCCTTCTTCTCGGAGGAGGGGCGGCCGGATACTTGTACTATGAGGTCGACCAACTAAAAGCAGAACAGACGCGAATCGAAGAAGAGTTACAGCTCGTTCAAATTTACCAAACCGAACAAGTGAATTCGAAAGCGCAACAAGTGCTCTCGCTCGACCAAACCGTGACGGCGTTGACCGACATGGAAAAGGATGCGGTCCCAGCACTGCGCGCGTTGACTGAGCAGTTGCCGCCTACTGGCTACGTCTTGACGTATAACTACGCGGATGGCTCCATCATGAGCGTCCGAACTCAATTCGAGACGTTAGAAGACTTGAACGCATTCCAGCGCTCGCTCATGACCGATGAGCGGTTCCTCGACGTCAAACTCCTCGGTGTGACGACGGAGTTGAAAGCGGATGTGGATGCAGAAGAAGAGGAAAACTCATTAGAAGAAGATCCGCTTCCACGCTATATCGGAGAGTTTACGTTCATGTTCCAAGACGTGGAAGACGAGTTGACAGAGGAAGAGGACACGGATGAGGAGGTGGTGAGTCAATGAAACGTTCGACAATCTACGCGTTATTTGCGATTTGCCTCCTTGCCGCAATCATCGCACCGGCTTACTTTGGCTATACGTATTACGTCAAACAAGGAGAGGTCGAAGCGCTTGAACGCGACCTCTCGCTCGAACAAACAAAACTGGAGTTATTGCGCCAAGAAGGAAAAGCCGTTGATGTAGCGGACTCTCAGACGCTTCAGACACGGGTTCCAACAGTTCCTGCCCTCGACACGGTCGTTGAGGCGTTGTCGCAGGCAAGTCTTCTTGCGGGTGTCAATGTGACAAGTATCGCATTTGCGGATGGCGTTGTGGCTGAGTCAGAAGTGCCGGAAACGGTCGAGCCGTTCAATCCGGCTGATGTGAGTGCGACGAATGAACCGGCTGAACCAACGGACGTTGCACCTGTCAACGCTTCGACGGTCCGTTCAACGGTCAACTTGCAAGCAGAGACGTATGAAGCGCTCGTCTCCTTCTTGGAGTCGATCGAGTCGATGAATCGGATTCACGTGTTACGGACGGTTCAATTTACCGGACCTGCCGAGACGGGACCGAATACGGTCGAAGAAGTGCAGTCGCTCGAGTTTACAGTCGAGCTTGATGCCTTCTATCGTCCGGACCTCGACCAACTCGTTCCAGACCGATACATTCCGGAACCGGCGTTTGAGCAAAAGGATATCCCGGTATACGACTATACGACACCATAAGTCGGCACGTCCCTTCGCAATTGAAGGGGCGTGTTTTTCGTCGCGGGTAATTGTGTTTAGGAGGCACGTTGCCTACAATCAACAGTGAAGACCGAAACGGGAAGGAACGCCGTTTTGGAAGAAGAGAAGGAGTCGATACAATGAATTCAACACAGAAGCGTGTCATTCTCGCCTCGATGTCACCGCGACGTACCGAGCTATTGACGAAAGCAGGAATCAAACATGAGGTCATCCCATCTACCGTGACGGAAGGGACGGACGGTCGGGAGACACCGAGTGATTACGTCGCTCGTCTGGCCCGGGAGAAAGCGATGGACGTGGCAAGGCATCACCGTGATGCTATCGTCATCGGCGCGGACACGGTCGTCGTCTTGAACGGCATCATTTTAGAGAAACCGACAGACCGGGAGGATGCGAAACGGATGCTTGAACGATTATCCGGTTCGACCCATGAAGTGCTGACGGGTGTGAGCATCATCGGTAAGTCCCAAGATTTGTTCGTCACGACGACGCGTGTGACGTTCGCTGAGATTCCTGAAACCTGGCTAGCGGATTATTTGGATTCGACAGAGCCCTACGATAAGGCGGGTGCGTATGGGATTCAAGGATCGGGTGGTCTCTTCGTCGAAGGAATCGAAGGGGATTTTTATAATGTCGTTGGATTGCCGATCCATCCGCTCGTCAAGACGCTCGACCGGCATGGGGTGACGCCTCGCTTCCTGTGAACTTGAAAGTAGGTGAAGGAATGACCATGGTGCTTGACCGTAGTGTAGAGACCGCCATCGCCAGATTGCTTCAAATCGGAGGACGGGGACCGGACCCGATGGAGACGGCTCGTCGTATCTCGGACGTCTACCCGACGTTACGGGCGCTGTCACAAGCGTCCGTTCACGATTTATGTAAAATCGAAGGGATGACGAAGAAGAAGGCGGAGCAACTCCTCGCCGCGTTCACAATCGGGATTCGATACGTCGAGGAACCGAAAGCGAGTATGCCGACGATTCGTTCGCCGCAAGACGCCTATGAGTTGTTGCGGGATGAATTGAGACTGTTGAATCAGGAGCATTTCGTCTGTTTGTATTTGAATACGAAGAACCAACTGATCGCTCGGAAGACGCTTTTCGTCGGAGGGCTCAACTCCTCGATCGTGCACCCGCGCGATGTTTTTCGTGAGGCGCTCAAGCTGTCGGCGGCGTGCTTTATCGCCGTGCACAATCATCCGAGTGGGGACGCGACCCCGAGTCGGGAGGACATCGAGGTGTCCGAGCGATTGGTCGAAGTAGGCAATATCGTCGGCATCGCTTGTCTCGACCACGTCATCATCGGGGAAGACCATTACGTCAGCATGAAGCAGCGGGGATATATGAATGGGTAAGGAGTAGAGAGCAGGCATCGTGATGTCTGCTTTTTTGTGTTTACGAGAGAACTGGTACCTCATTAAATTTTGGATATAGTTGGAAAATGATAAGTGGAGATGTAAAATTCGAAGAGAGCAGAAATGATTATGAATTACTTTGCGCACGGGAGGTGTCTAATTTGTCGCGTATTACGATATGGAATGTGATCGGATGGGGGTTTCTTCTTTTCTTAGCAGTCAGTAAATCCTTTTTTAGTGAGCAATTGTCTTTGATCACGACTGGTCTGGGCGGATTGATTTGTTTGATGTTGAGTTTGTGGATGATCTATTCCGGAGAAGAAGGATCATCACAACATCCGAATGAAAGGTCTGAATGAACAGCGCTATTTAAACTGTCATTTGGCTAAAGAGTAGATGATGAATCAAAGCGGTGTACGCATATGAATGTACTGTCGGAAAACGAATTAAAAGAAGCCCTTCAGATGATGAAAGATGGGGATTTGACGTATTACGAAAAAAACAAAGAAGCCATTCTCACCAGCATGGTTCAGCATATCGGGTCACCGGACGGCGAACTCCGTGATCGACTCATATACACGATGTTCTTTCGCCTCATCATCGAACAAAAAGACATCGATTTCGACAAGATGAGTGAACTCCTTGAGACGTCCTTGCATGCTCTTTTGTTTCATAGAATTGAGGAAACGCAGTCGGACGCTGTCTTCACGAGAGCTTTCACGACTCTATTGATGGCTTTGATTCTGCATCGAGACGTTGAAGAGGACTTTTTGACAGAAGACCAATTCCGGAAGGCAGCAGAAGGTTTGATTCGATATCTTCAGCTCGAGAGAGATACAAGAGGTTATGTGAATGGCAAGGGATGGGCCCATTCGATTGCCCACGCGGCAGATGCGGTGGACGAACTGATCGCAAATCCGAAACTGGATCCAGCGTCATTTCCGGAACTCTTCCACGTCATTATCAATCAATTCATGCGTTCTGAGGTATTGGCGCATGATGAAGACGAACGTCTCATCAATCCGCTCCTACGTTTACTCGAACGAGGGATGGATTCTGAAGTCATTCATCGCCATGTAGAGCAGCTTCCACATCACTTAGAAGAATGCAAGCAACATCTTGATGAGGAAAAATATTGGTACGTCGTCCATAATGTGAAAACATTCTTGAAGAGTCTGTATGTCCGTTTAAACGAAGAGCAGCGGCATGACCTGATCCAACAATCTATTCTCGTCACACTGAAAAAGTTGTGATGTGATCAATTAAAGTAGTTTTCTCTAATCGAATCAAGATGTTGATTAGAAAACAAATGAGGTGTTTTTATGGAAAAAATAATTTGGATACTGATGGTCGGATTATCGCTTTTTGTGAGTTACATACATCTAGAACCAACCATCTTCTCGATCGTTGTGTTCATCCTGTTTTTATTTGTGAGCACAGCGCTATTTATGAGGTTCGATCAGGACCACTGGCTCGACCGCGTCTCGCCGCTCGTCGGTGTTGGCGTAGGAGTTCTATCGCTCATCGCTTATCTCAGTATGATCGTGCTCTCTTTCAATGAACTCAATCAACTCGGCATCTGGACGGTACTCGTCCGCCTCCTGCTCATGTACATTGGAATCTACCTTTTCGTCGTGACGACATCGAGCTTTTTGGCAGGAGCGACCCGACTCAAGCCATCCTGCTTCTTTCGGCCGGTGTTGATTTTCTCGGTATTCTTTTACGGAGCGATGTTACTGCTTCCGCTCCAACCGGGATTGTAACCGTTCTCTCCTTAGGCAGACGCTCACTTACGTCTGCTTTTTTGATTTGCCTTTTTGCCGAAAAGAAGGCAAACTAATAGACGGTGAGACAGGACTGAGATGCGGTTATTGTAAATAACCTGTAATCGAATGAACGTTTTCAAACATGATTTTTCCGTTATAATAAAAAATAGTGTAATGAAGAGAGGAGCAACACCTATGTTTCGTAGTTTTAACCGAGAAATCGGAATCGACCTTGGAACGGCTAACACGCTCGTTTATGTAAAGGGTCAAGGAATTGTTGTTCGTGAACCGTCCGTCGTGGCGTTCCGCACAGATACAGGTAGAATTGAGGCCGTTGGTAACCAGGCCAAAGATATGATTGGACGTACTCCGGGGAACGTCTCTGCACGTCGTCCGATGAAAGACGGCGTCATCGCTGACTTCGAAACGACAGCGACGATGATCAAATACTTCATGGAGCAAGCTCAAAAATCAAAAGGCGGTTTGTTCTCATCGAAGACGAACGTCATGATTTGTGTCCCAAGCGGTATCACGTCTGTTGAAAAACGTGCCGTGGAAGACGCTGCGAAACAAGCAGGCGCTCGTGAAGCATACACAATCGAAGAACCGTTCGCGGCAGCAATCGGTGCAGGTCTCCCAGTTTGGGAACCGACTGGCTCGATGGTCGTCGATATCGGTGGCGGTACGACCGAAGTCGCAGTGATCTCACTCGGCGGCATCGTGACAAGCCAATCGATTCGTGTCGGTGGTGACGAAATGGATGATGCCATTATTCGTTACATCAAGAACAAGTACAACCTCATGATCGGGGAGCGTACATCTGAGACGCTCAAAATGGAAGTCGGTTCGGCGCGCATCGATGCATCGAACGAAGCGGAGAAGATGGAAATCCGTGGTCGCGATCTCGTAACAGGACTTCCAAAACAAATCGAAGTCACGTCTGCAGAAGTATGTGAAGCTCTTTCTGATACAGTCGAAGCGATTTTAGCAGGGGTCAAACAAACGCTTGAGCAAACTCCTCCAGAACTTGCGGCTGACGTTATGGACCGCGGAATCGTCTTGACTGGCGGCGGCGCCCTCCTCAAAAACTTGGACGACGTGATCTCAGACGAGACACACATCCCGACACTCGTTGCGGATGAGCCACTCGACTGCGTAGCGGTCGGGACTGGAAAATCTCTTGAAATGATGGACGTCCTCCGTTCGAAATCAGGCATCTCGTCACGTCGATGAGAGGTGAGACACGATGAGCCGATTCGTACGTAATAAAAAGCTCATCATCACGCTAATTGTACTGATCTTGTTTTTCGTCATTTTAGGTGTTTCGATTCGAGGACGATCGGAATCAGCCTGGTACCAAGATGTCACGCGTGATGTGGTCGGCACGTTCCAGCGAGTGTTCGCGGTACCAATCGGGTGGATGGACTCAACGGTCTCGTCCATCTCAGATGTCCGCGATATCTACGAAGAGAACCGCCAGCTGAAAGAACATTTGGCGAAGTACGCCGAGGTATCGGTTGAAGCGGATGATTTGCGCCGTGAGAATGAGGAGCTTCGAAAGATGGTCGAAGCAAGAGACGAGTCGTTACGTGACTTCGACCTCATTCCGGCGGAGGTCATCGGTCGGACACCGAACGATTGGCAACGCTACGTCACCATCAACGTCGGTTCAGAACGCGGCGTTGAAAAGGGCATGGCCGTGACCGCAGCGAGCGGGATGGTCGGTCGTGTCATTCAGACGAGTGCTTATACGTCGCAAGTTCAACTGCTCAGCGACAACAACCGGACGAACAACGTCTCGGCTGTGGTCAAAGATGCGGACGGCAAACCGACGTATGGGACGGTAGACGGATTCGACACGGAGACGAATGAATTGTTCTTCACGAAAGTATCGAATAGCGTCAAGCTGAAAGAAGGAGAAATCGTATCGACGTCCGGACTCGGTGGACGTTATCCGGCTGGACTCGTCATCGGTACGATCGAATCGATCGAGACGGATGAATATGGCGTCTCACAAGTCGCCCGGATTAAACCGGAGGCCGACTTCAATGAGTTCTCACAAATGTACGTGATTGATCGGACACTAGACGAACCGTTTTTAACGGGTCCCGAGGAAGGAGGAGCAGCGGGTGAGTAACATGAAAGTGTTCATCGCCCTGTTCCTCCTTTTTCTTATTGAAGGAACATGGGCATCGATTTTTTCTTGGCACTACGCCACGCCGTTTCTTTTGTTGACGCTGATCGGGTTGATGTTTGTCAGTCTGTACGGTCGATGGGAGACGGCACTCGGGTTTGGGCTTGTCTTCGGACTGCTGTATGATATCGTCTACACCGACCTGATTGGAATCTATGTATTTACTTTTTCACTCATTCCTCTCTTAGCCAGCTTCGTGTTAAAATATATAGGTGAGAACTTCTTCTCCGTCACCATTACGTTCACGTTTATGATTCTCGTTTTCACCTTTGCGATTTACGGGATCATGGCGGCGATTGGTGGGACGTTGATGACGATTCAAACACTATTGGTTGAACAGATTCCAGGGACGATGCTCGTCAATGCCATCGCCATCGTGATTCTTTATTATCCGATGACGCGTTATGTGACGACACGCCCTGTTGCGAAAAGAGGGTAGCCATGATGGAGCGTAAACGACACATTACGATTAAAGGACATCGCAACGGCATTGCCATTCACTTCAATCCGAAGAGTGGCATCGACGAGGTGCTTACGGACTTAGAAGCGACATTACAAGAAATGGAGCCGCCGTCCGGAAAGATTGCCCTGAAGTTGCACGCGGGTACTCGTTATATTGACGAGGAGCTGTCACGTCAAATTCGTGAGGTCGTCGCTCGTCATGGCGTTTTTTATATTGAAGACTTGTCGAGCGATGTCATGTTGACAGAAGAAGCGAAAGCGACGTACGGCAGAAAGACATTCCACTATCACAGCGGGACGATTCGGAGTGGGCAAGTCTTGACGTTTGACGGTTCTGTGCTCGTGATCGGGGATATCAATCCTGGGTCAGAGGTCCGGGCGACAGGAAGTATTTATTGTTTAGGGACGATACGAGGAAATGTACGCGCCGGTGTCGAAGGATGGGAAGAAGCGGTCATCACCGCGAGCCTGCTCCATCCGAAGTTTTTAGCAATCGGCGAACATGTACTCACAGCCGATGACGGGGAAGAACTTCCTGAGATTGAGATGGGTTGTGCGTATCAGACGAGTGATGGGATTGAGATGACACGTCTCCGCCACGTCATGACAGGTCTGAAAGACGCATATGCAATGGAATTACAGAGAGGGTGAGTGGAATGGAGCAAGTAGTGGAGCCTGTACATACAGAAAAAGAAGTTAAAAACGGCAGAGCCATCGTCGTGACATCAGGAAAAGGGGGCGTCGGCAAGACAACGACGACCGCCAACATCGGGACGGGGCTCGCCTTGTCTGGACACTCGGTCTGTCTCGTCGATACAGATATCGGATTGCGTAACCTCGATATCATTCTCGGTCTCGACAACCGGAGCATTTATAACCTTGTCGATGTCATCACGGGTCAATGTAAGTTGAATCAGGCGCTCGTCCGCGACAAACGCTTCGAGGAGATGTATTTACTCCCGGCCGCACAGTCGAAAGACAAGACGTCAGTGAATCCTGAACAAGTGAAAGAAATCGTTGACCAGTTGAAGACGGAATATGATTTCGTCTTGATTGACTGTCCTGCTGGAATCGAGCAAGGGTTCATGAACGCGATTGCCGGTGCGGATGAGGCGATCGTCGTCACGACACCTGAAAAGGCGGCGGTTCAAGATGCAGACCGAATCATCGGGATGCTCGAGCAAGCGGAACATATCGATGCGCCGAAACTGATAGTCAACCGAGTCAAGAACCATCTCGTCGAATCGGGCGACATGCTCGACATCGATGACATCATGCGCATCCTGTCGATTGACTTACTCGGTGTCGTCATCGACGATGAGGAAGTCATCGCAGCCGCGAACCGCGGTGTCCCGGTCACGATGAATCCGGATAACTATGCCGGACAGGCTTACCGGAACATAACGCGCCGTATTCTTGGCGAATCGGTCCCGCTCATGTCGATTCAGACGGAGACGGCACCGGTCGGCTTCTGGGCACGACTCATGATGAAATTTGGAATGAAAAAAGCGTAAAGGCAACGGAAGTTGCCTTTTTCTGTCGAAAGGAGTGATGCAGATGAAGCTAATCTACGAACGAACACCTTCCATCGAACGGGCGATGCTCGTGGACGGCGAACGATTACTCGAAGTCGAGGAACGGTTTGTCGACCAACTGTCTGTCGGGACCATCGTCGAAGCCGCAATTGAAAGGATCCACCCGTCACTCGGGGCAGCCTTTTTGACGGATGGGGAGACGACATACTTTCTCCCGATCGCAGAGACGCTCCGTGCGCTCGCCTCGTATCCGGAAGTGCCCGCCATCGGGCAAGCGGCAGTCGTCGGAGAAAAGCGACTCGTCCAAGTGACAAAAGAAGGAATCAACGGCAAGCATCATAAAGTGACAGAGAACATTCGATTCGGTGGGCGATATCTTGTGTATTTCCCATTTGGACGTCGGCAACTTTTCAGCCGGAAACTCGACCTCGTCACGCAGGACCGCCTCTCAAAGGCGCTCGACTTAAAGGAAGAGGAAGGGGTCTTATTTCGGACGGAAGCCGGACAAGTGGCCCCGGAAGCGTTACAGGAAGAACTGAATCGATTGCGTAACCGTTCGACCATAGTGATCGAGCAACGGTTCGGGCAAGACGAGCTACTATGCGAACAATTCGTGAGACGTCATGCAGTCGAGTCCGTGCTGTTGAATGACAAAGAAGGGCAAACGCGACTCGAACGATTGGATGTCCCGGTGAAACGTCATATCGGAAAAGGGCGGATGCCTGAAGCGAAACGTCTCGATGGAGCCATCGAGAAACTTGAGAGTCGTGCCGTCTGGTTGGATGGTGGGGCGTTCGTCTTGATCGAACAAGTCGAGACGATGACCGTCATCGACGTGAACAGTGGCAAAAATGTCGCCGTCAAAGATAAGGGGCGTGCGGCCGATACCATCAATGAAGCCGCGCTCTATTCAATCATGGAGCAGTTGCGCCTGCGAAATATCGGCGGCATGGTCATCATCGATTTCTTACGAGGTTCAAAGGAAGGGCAGACCCGTCTCCTTAAAAAGATGAAAGAACTCGGGGCGCGTGACCCACGACGTGTCGAAGTGTACGGCTTCACACGGATGGGGCTGTTCGAGCTGTCGCGAGAACGGACCGGTCGCTCGATTCAAGACCGGATGTTTCATGCCGGCAAGCCTTCAAAATTGGCCATCTTCTCACAGTTTGAACGGTCGCTCCTTGATTTGAATGATCAATACGAAGCGGTCGTGCTCGCACTCCCTAAGAAGTGGCATGACGCTTCTTGGCACGGATTTGACATCGAGGTGCACCTCGTCGAAGGGGAGCCGGAGTTCGTCTTTTATGGGACGTCCGAAGAATGTCAGAATTTCTTATCTCGTCGTTGACAATGATTAATTGAGAATGGTATTATCTATAACGTTAGTTCGTTTGGAAGCACCCAAATGGCTACAACCGCACAGAACGGGTTTTTAAAGGTTTTTGCCCTGCCCAGGATGGCGAGTCTGAGTTTAACAAGGAGGTGCACGTATATGTACGCAATCATCAAAACAGGTGGTAAGCAAATCAAAGTTGAAGCAGGTCAAGAGATCTACATCGAAAAACTCGATGCTGATGTCGAAGGTACTGTAGAATTCGGTGAGGTTCTTTTCGTTGGTGGTGACGATGTTAAAGTCGGCGCTCCACTCGTAGAAGGCGCTAAAGTTGTCGGTACTGTGGTAAAACACGGCCGCGCTAAGAAAATCACTGTCTTCAAAATGAAAGCTAAGAAAAACTACCGTCGTAAGCAAGGTCACCGTCAGCCTTACACGAAAGTTCGCATCGAGAAAATCGAAGCGTAAGCTATGATTCGGGTCAAGGTAAGACGAGACGAGGCGAAGTCGATTCGCTCCGTCGAAGTGACTGGTCATGCCAATTTTGCAGAACCTGGTTCTGACTTGGTGTGCGCCGGTGTTTCAGCCATCATCTTTGGTGCCTATAACGCCGTCGAAACGCTTGCAGGTCAATCGCTTCTTGTAGAAATGGCAGATCAAACAGAGGGTGGTTACTTTTATGTCGAGACGTATCCTGACTTATCACCGCAGGATATGGAACGCACCCAACTGTTATTAGAAGGGATGCTCGTGCAGTTAGACACGGTCGCCCAAAGCTACGGTGAATATATCCAAATTGAACAATAGGAGGTGGACCTCATGTTACAATTGAACCTTCAGTTCTTCGCTTCGAAAAAGGGAGTTGGTTCGACTAAAAACGGTCGTGACTCAATTTCGAAACGTCTCGGTGCAAAACGCGCTGACGGACAAACAGTTTCAGCTGGATCAATCCTTTACCGCCAACGCGGTACAAAGATTCACCCAGGTGAAAACGTTGGCCGTGGTGGCGACGACACTTTGTTTGCGAAAGTTGACGGCGTAGTACGCTATGAGCGTCTTGGTCGCGACAAGAAACAAGTGAGCGTTTACCCAGTCGCGTAAGTTGAACGACGCAGAAGACTCTAGCCACTTATTTGGTTAGAGTCTTTTTTTCTAGGAGAGGATCAAATGGATTCAGAACAGACACTCGAGCTCTTATCGACCGTCCGTCACGAATGGATGAATCGGCTTCAATTGATCTCGCTCTATGTGGCTCTCGATCCGACTAAGCTCGAGGAACTTTACGAACGCTATCGGAAACAGGCCGACGAAGAGAGTGCGCTCGTTCGTTTGAACGTGCCACAGACGAGCCTAGTCGTGATTCAAGCGAATTGGGAGGGACGGATGACGTATACGATTTCAACCGACCAACTCGCCATCGATGACGCGCGAGTGGCAGAGATGCTTGTCCGCTTGTTAGACAACACGGATGGGCCGATTCATGTGACGTTCACGGACGGACTGATGGTTCGCGTCACGGGCGCTATCCCGGACGATGTGAAGGCATCAGCCGATGTGTACGAACAGAACGTAGATACCACTACGTTTCACATAAAGGAGGGGAAATAAATGTTTGTCGATCAGGTTAATATTTTTGTAAAAGCTGGAGACGGCGGAAAAGGGATGGTCGCTTTCCGTCGCGAGAAATACGTTCCAGACGGTGGTCCTGCAGGTGGTGACGGTGGTCACGGTGGGGACGTCATCTTTGAAGTAGAGGAAGGATTGCGGACGCTCGTTGATTTCCGCTATTCGAAGAAGTTTATCGCCCATGATGGCGAAAAAGGGATGTCAAAAGGGATGCACGGACGTAAAGCGAAACCGCTCATCGTCAAGGTCCCACCTGGCACGATCGTGTTCGATGCCGAAACGGATACCGTCATCGCAGACTTGACCGAGCACGGCCAACAAGCGACGATCGCCAAAGGCGGTCGTGGTGGTCGCGGGAACTGTCGTTTTGCGACGCCTGCCAACCCGGCTCCGGAAATCGCGGAGAACGGGGAACCAGGTCAAGAACGTGAGTTGCGTCTCGAGTTGAAACTCCTCGCAGACGTCGGTCTCGTCGGATTCCCGTCTGTCGGGAAGTCAACGCTTCTCTCTGTCGTCTCGTCGGCACGCCCGAAAATCGGTGCGTACCACTTCACGACGATCACACCGAACCTCGGTGTCGTCAAGACAGCGGACGACCGTAGTTTCGTCATGGCCGACCTTCCAGGTCTCATCGAAGGGGCGAGCCAAGGCGTCGGTCTCGGTCACCAGTTCCTTCGCCATATCGAACGGACGAAAGTTATCGTTCACATGATCGATATGAGTGGTATGGAAGGGCGCGACCCGTTCGAAGACTACACGACGATCAACCGTGAGCTCGAGTCGTACAACTTACGTCTCCTCGAGCGTCCACAAGTCGTCGTGGCGAACAAAATGGATATGCCGGACGCAGCGGAACATCTTGAAGAGTTCAAGAAGAAGGTAGGGGACGATGTCAAAGTCTTCCCGATCTCAGCACTCGCTCAAGACGGTCTTCGTAACTTGTTGATCGAAGTGGCTAACTTTGTCGATACGACACCAGAATTCCCACTCGATGAGCTCGAAGAGAAGACAGCGACGCCTCGTGTCGTGTATCGTTATGAGAAGGAAGAGAAAGGCTATCAAATCCACATCGATGAATACGATCGCTTCGTGATCACGGGCCCTCGTATCGAGAAACTCTTCAAGATGACGAACTTTGACCATGATGAGTCAATCAAACGATTTGCTCGTCAAATGCGTCAAATGGGCGTCGATGACGATCTTCGTAAGTTGGGTGCCGAGGACGGTAGTGTCGTGGCAATCCTCGACTTCGAATTCGAGTTTGTGGAATAAAAAAATTATTTGTTAAGAAGAAACGGAGTGTGAAGCTAACGTGGACCCTGTGCCCTCGTCAAGTTTAATTCTATATGTAGTTCTCGTCATGTTGTCAGCGTTTTTCTCATCGGCAGAAACGGCGCTCTCGAGTGTGAACCGGGTCCGGATGATTCGGATGGCGGAAGATGGTGATAAAGCCGCAAAACGTGTCCTCAGTCTCGTCGACCGTTTTGATGATACCCTCTCGACGATTCTCGTCGGGAACAACATCGTCAACATCGGTTCGGCGACGGTGTCGACCGCCATCGCCACATCTATTTTCAGTGGGGGAACCGGTCTTCTCGTGTCAACGTTCGCGACGACGGTCATCATCTTGATTTTCGGTGAGATTTTACCGAAATCGCTCGCGAAAGAGTTTGCGGAGAAGTATTCGCTTCTCATCAGTGGAATCCTTGTGTTCCTCGTCAAAGTCCTCAAACCGGTGACGATGATTTTCACCGGCTTGAAGAAGTTGACGCTGCGGATGATCGGGATGAAAGACAAGGAGCCATCCGTCACCGAAGAAGAGTTGAAAGTGCTCGTCGATATGGGAGAAGAGGAAGGTGTGCTCGGAGAGACGGAAGCAGAGCTCGTCCATAGCGCCTTTGCCTTCAACGATATTACGGTCGATGATGTGCTGACGCCACGAATCGATATTCTGGCCGTCGACATCGACGATTCGCTCGATGAAATCAAAGACACGATTTTCAGTGGTGGACATTCGCGTTTACCGGTCTACAAAGACTCGATTGACAACGTCATCGGTGTCTTGTCGGAACGTGACTTCTTGCGTTCGATGATGAAGGATGAAGTGACGGATGTCCGTTCGCTCATCCGACCGCTCACGTACGTGTCACCGCAGACGAAATTGATTGAACTACTTCCGATTCTCCAGCAAAAACAATCTCACATGGCTGTCGTCCTCGATGAATTCGGGGGCACGGCGGGTCTCATCACGTTAGAAGACATGCTTGAAGAACTCGTCGGCGACATCTGGGATGAGCACGACGAATCCGTCGTCTATCTCAGACGTCTCCGTGAAGGGGTCTATGAGTGTATGGCTGACATGAACGTTGATGAATTCGCGGAAGAGATGGGGATTGCAGAACCAGACGTCGATTCCAACACGATGGGCGGTTGGTTCGTTGAATTGCTCGGTGACATCCCGGAGAAAGGTGCACAAGTCACGTATCAAGACATGACGTTCACCGTTCTCCATGTGGAGAAACGCCGTGTCCGGAAACTGTTAGTGGAGACTGGACAATCTCAACAAGAAGACATGCAAGAAGCATAAAGAAAAGGGATGATTCGCACATAGCGGATCATCCCTTTTTGCGTCATACGGATTGGCGTTCAATGCGCTCAATCAGTTCATATGGTCGTACTTTATAAATGGCGTAAGGCATATAGGTCGGGTCCATGGCATCGAGGAAGCGCATCTGGAAATGCTCTCGTTTGATGTAGTCGCCGACGTTGCTTGCGTCAACTTTATAGAATCCAACTTCCTGTGTCTCGCCAGCCTGCGGTTTGAGGTCACCTGATACATAAGTGGCGCGGAAGGTGACACAGAGGACGCGGGACGACACGTTTTGATAAATCCCGGTGATCCCTTCTACTTTGATTTCCGCACCGGTCTCTTCGCGTACTTCACGATGGATGGCATCCACGATGGACTCATGTTCTTCCACTTGTCCGCCAGGCATTTCAAACGAATCGTTCCGATGCATATTTTTGACGAGGAGAACTTCACCTGCTTCGTTCGTAATGTACGCCGTCACAGAAACGATGGTGCGGGGTGGCGTATAGTGACCGGTCGGCATCATGAATTCTTCACTCGACTTGATATACAAATCTTTGCCTAGTCGGGCCCGCTTCTTCATCGCTTCCCGTCGTAAGGCGCTGCCCCGATAGTCCCGTTCGACTTGCTCATAATGTTCACGGTCCCGGTATTCCCATAATGCCATGACCTCGGACTTGTCTTCGGTCACCCAGCGTCCGACGAGGCGGGCGCCATGCGACGCCTGGATCGGATAAATGTATGTATGGAAAAAGTCGGTGAATTCTTGCAGGCGTTCAGGTCGAATCGTATACGTTTTACGGCGATGGAACATGATGATTCCTCCTTTTTCGTTGTGCGGTGTCCTATATATATGACCGCGATTCGCTTACATGGTTCTTATTCGACAGATATTAGCGTTTCCCTTTCCAACAAAAAAGAATCAGCTTCAGTTAAGCTGATTCTTTCACACGTTTTGGTTGCTGACGAACATGTCGAACGACGAGGATAATCCCGACAGCAAGAGCCAAGAAGGGGATGACATCGTCCATGAAGTGACCGATCATGCGCCAGTTGCTACCAAGCATCATCCCGACATGGATGAAGATGAATGACCAGACGGCGAAAATCAAGGTCGTCACCGACAAAAACTTACGGAACGATAGACGCATCACCCCGGCGCTCACGGCGAATAATTGACGCCAAAACAGGCTGAGACAGACGATCCATGCACCGTATTTCTCAAACCAGCGCTCGGCCCGGAGTTGCTTGTCTTGCCGAATTCGAAAATACCGATACAGTTTGAGCGCGACGGGACGCCCACCATATCGACCGATCCAGTACAGACCGATTTGGCTGAGCGTGAAGGAGACCCACGCCAGTAGGAACGTCAGGAAGAAGGGCGCGTCATGCGAGTCGACGAGGAAGCCTCCGTATGCGAGAACGAGTTCGTTCGGGATGAATTGAACCAAGATACCGATGGGAATGCTGAAGACCCCACAGACGGCGAGTAGATGCTCGAGGACGTTCAAAACGTAGCCCTCCTTTCAAATGATTTCAGGAAAGATGTTCCATCCATCAGTATAACGGACATGACTGAAAAGAAAAAGAAGAGATGTCACATATTCGTGACGTCTCTTCAATCTAATTCGGATACGAGAATCCCGAGGCGGTCCAATTCTTTTACCGCAGCATCGATTGCCTCTTTATGGTCTGATTCGAGCGTATGGATATGGAAGCCACCCGTCAACTGGGAGAGCGGGGAAGCCCCATGCGTCTTCACTCGTTCGAGGAAGGCGCGGACGTCGCGGCGACTCTTCACCATGAGTTGTCCCGTGATAGACCCGTATACAGGATGGTCGATGATGACGTCTTTGATGGTGACCCCTTCATCGACGATGGCGTTCATCTCTGTCTCCATCTCTTCTGCCGTATGACGACAGGCTACCTTTTTCGAATAGGTGGAGGGGGTGAGGTCTCCATGCAAGTAGACATACCCACGAGCGGTCGCGACGATTTGATGGCCTTTCGCTTTTAGCAACGATAGGTCTTGGACGATGACCTGACGACTGACGGATACATGTCTTGCCAGTTCAGATCCTGTGATTGGCTCATTGCTCGATTCAATCAATTGTAATAGTGTGCGACGGCGTTCTTCACCGGCTAAACGTTTGTTCATGATGTTCGACTCTCCTTGCTAAAATGACGATGGCATCGGCGAGGGCCGATGTGTCTTCGGCGGTCGTTTGCGCGCCGAAGGAAATGCGGACGAGTCCATGACAGGCGCTCGTCTCATATCCGAGTGCTTCGAGCATGCGATTTGGTCCATTTTGACCTGCTCGACATGCCGACCCAGCCGATACTTGGAACCCGAGATCGTCGAGCTCGGTCATCCACCATTGTCCGTCGCGTTGATGGGAGACGAAGGAGAAAATGGCGGGACTTTGTTCATCAAACTCGAGCCAATGGACATGCGCTGACGTCTTCTCTTTCAAGATAGCACGAAACGCCATGAAATTTCTCTGAAAACGTGTCAATTGTTCCTGACGTTCTCCGAGTGCTTTTGCAAAGGCACTGATTCCAGGAACGTCAATCGTTCCGGGACGAATCCCGTATTGATGATGCCCCGGATAGTATGGGGGAGGAATCAGACGTTCCATGTAGAGGGCGCCGACTCCTTTCGGTCCACCTACTTTGTGAGCACTGAACGAATAGGCATCAATGCCTTCGACAGAAATCGGGATTTTCCCGAGTGCCTGGACCCCGTCCACATGGAAGAGGATTTTCTTATATTTCAAGAGGCATTGGATGTGGTGGAGCGGTAACACCCAGCCTGTGTCGGAATTGACATGCTGGAGCGTGACGAGCCCGATGTCACGGTCGAGTAGGTGTGTGAATGCATCTAAATCAAACTTCCCATCCTTCAGTTTCAACCGATGAACGATTATTCCTTCCCGTTCCCACTCTTCAAGTAAGAGGGCGACCGAATCATGTTCATGCCAAGACGTGATCACTTCTTTGCCCTTCATCCGTTTACGTAAACTTGTCAGTGCGATGTAATTGCTCTCCGATCCACTCCCAGTGAATAATAATTTTCCTCGTAACATATCAAGACCGAGCGCCTGTTTGATTAAGCGTCTTGCTTCTGTCAAATAATCTTCTGCCATATAACCTTGGGTATGGAGTGATGATGGGTTCCCATAAACGTTTTTGGCCATCGCCACGTAATGGTCTAATGCTGCATGCGTCATCGGGTGTGTAGCGGCGTAGTCGAAGTAGCGGTTCATCATGGACTCCCCTTTTCTCATGTTGTCTTCTACACAAAATTATGCGAAACTAGTTTACAAGTCAACATTACATATGAAAAACAGGTGATATACAATTGTCTTTACACATAGAGAAAACTGACATTTTGATTATCGGAACGGGACTTGCCGCCGTCGCAACGGCTTTGCATCTATCAAAATCATTCTCCATTCTTCTCGTCTCAAAAGGTGAGATGACAGAAAGCAACTCCGATTTGGCACAAGGCGGGATTGCGAGCGCGTATCTTGAGAAATCGAGTACGGCCCATAAAGAAGACACAATGCTCGCTTCTAAAAACACATCGTGTGCTGAGCGCGTCGACATTCTCGTAGAAGAAGGGCGTCAAGCGATTGGAGAAATGGAACGATTCGGTGTCCGGTTCGATCATGAAGAGGGCGGCTATGCCCTCGGACGAGAAGGCGCACACCGATTGAATCGGATCTTTCATGTCGGTGGCGACGAGACGGGACGTCATGTCATGAGGCAATTGCGTCAGTCGATGCCTGATAACGTGAACGTATTGGAACGGGTGCTCGTGCACGATCTCATTACGAAAGACGGGAAAGTCGTCGGCGCGATGGCGTTTCGTGATGAAGTGCCCATTCGAATTGAAGCCGGCGCTGTCGTATTGGCGACAGGTGGCATCGGTGGGCTGATCGATTGGACTTCAAACGCGCGTACCGTGACCGGTGATGGTCTCGTTCTGGCAAATCGATGTGGGGCCAAGCTGACACATTTACAGCGGATCCAATTTCACCCCACCTTACTGGCGACCGAAACGCCTCACCTCGTGACCGAAGCGCTCCGGGGAGCCGGAGCGACGCTCGTTGATGACGAAGGGAATCACGTGATGGCGCATCATCCGCTCGGGAGTCTCGCGCCTCGAGATGACGTGGCACGGGTACTGACAGAACGGATGGGAACGGTCTATCTCGATACGACAAACGTGACACGGCTTCGTGAACGGTTTCCAAAACTTGCATTGACATGTGACAAACTTAGGATTGATCCTCGCCGCATTCCGGTACGTCCAGGTCTCCATTTTCATATGGGTGGAATCGAAGTGGATGATATGGGACGGACAGGCGTTGACGGATTATATGCCGTCGGTGAAGTGGCGGATGCGGGCATACATGGGACGAATCGTTTAGCCTCGAACTCACTTTTAGAATGTTGGGTATTTGGAAAACGAGTCGCGCGGGCGGTGCGTTTGAATAGGACGGCCATGGTGACGAAGGAGACGCTGGTGTACGACATCTCACCTTTGGCGTTTCAAGCGTTCCGTGCTCAAATTGGAAGATGGTTGACGATTTCACCAAGTCTTGATGAATTGAAAGGTTTCTTACAAAATACCCAAACGTTGACCATGACGAAACACGTGACAAGACAATTAAGTGAACAAACTTTACAACTCGATGCGGCGCGTCTTCTCGCGCAAAGCATCCTCGAAATGGAGCGGTATGATGAACACGATATACCTACGCGAACAGCTACGTCAGTTCTTGATTGAAGATATCGGTTATGGGGACTTATCGAGTGCGCTGATTGATGCACAGGACGAGTCGATCGCAACGATTGTTGCCAAAGAACAGGGCATTTTCTGTGGGAAGCCAATCGTAGAAGAGCTGGCAACTATGCAGCGGCTTGAATTGGTCTTTTGCCAAGAAGACGGGAGAGCGGTTGTCCCTGGAGACGAGCTCGTCGTCTTGAGAGGAAAGACACGCGCAATTTTAGAGACGGAGCGTGTGCTGTTGAATGTCATCCAACATGCGAGTGGAGTCGCGACGATGACAAAGCAGTGCATCGATGCGCTAGATGATGACTCGATACACGTGACCGATACACGGAAGACGACTCCGGGACTTCGGATGATTGAGAAGTACGCCGTACGTGTCGGTGGGGGATACAATCACCGTTTAAGACTCGATGACGCCATCATGATCAAAGACAATCATATCGTCGCACTGGGTGGTGTAACGAACGCGATTCAAGTCGCGCGTGAGCGTGTCGGTCATACGACCCCGATTGAAATCGAAATCGAGTCATTCGAACATCTGATGGAGGCGGTTCAAGCCGATCCGGACATCGTGATGCTTGATAATCGGACGCCAGATGAATTGAGGGACTGGGTCCGTCATATACCGACGCACATCAAAATTGAAGTGTCTGGTGGAATCACGCTCGACACGATTGACGATTATCGAGGCATTCGCATCGATGTCATCTCGCTCGGTCAATTGACTCATTCGGTCCGCGCGCTTGATTGCAGTTTGAATTTACAAGGAGGAATGAAAGATGCAACTACTCGGAACACTCCCACCGACGTACGCTAACCTGTCAGTGGAGGAGATGGAGACTCGGATTCAGGCGGTCAAAGACCGACTCGGGACTCGTCTCTTTTTACCGGCCCATCATTATCAAAAAGACGAGGTCGTTCAATTCGCGGACGCGACAGGAGATTCGCTCCAGCTCGCACGACTCGCAGAACAGATGAGCGAAGCCGAATTCATCGTCTTTTGTGGTGTCCACTTCATGGCAGAGACGGCAGACATGTTGACACGGGACGACCAGATTGTCGTCTTACCTGATATGCGTGCCGGCTGTTCGATGGCAGACATGGCCGATATCGATCAGACGGAGATTGCTTGGGAAGAACTGACGGAACGATTTGGAGAGGACATCATCCCGATTACATACGTCAATTCAACAGCGGCCATCAAAGCGTTCGTTGGTCGTCACGGTGGGGCGACCGTCACATCGTCGAACGCCCATGAAATCGTCCGGTGGGCGCTTGAGGCAGGTGAACGCATCTTGTTCCTACCCGATCAGCATCTCGGGCGGAACACGGCGTTCGACCTCGGCATTCCGCTCGCGGCGATGGCTGTTTGGGATCCGCTCCGTGAAGAATTGGTCTCAGAAGGCGAATACGAGCAAGTGAAAGTCATCTTATGGAAGGGACACTGTTCTGTCCATGAGAAGTTCACAGTATCGCAAATTCAGGCGTTCCGTGACCGTGAGCCGGATCGTCGCATCATCGTCCATCCGGAGTGTACGTTTGACGTCGTCCAATTGGCAGACGAGGCGGGATCGACGTCATATATCATCGACAAGATTGATGCGAGTGCACCTGGGACGAAGTGGGCGGTCGGAACGGAGATGAACCTCGTCAACCGGTTGGCGGCAACGTACCCACATCTTGATATCGTCTCGTTGAACCCATTCATGTGTCCGTGCCTCACGATGAATCGAATCGACTTGCCACATCTTCTCTGGGCGCTCGAGTCACTCGAGACGGACCCTGTGAACGTCATTCGCGTCGATCATGAGACGACAGAGTGGTCGAAACGCGCACTTGAACGAATGCTTGCACGGTAATCGCTTCAGGACAGGTAAACGCCTGTCCTTTTTTCGTGTCGCCCATTATGGTACAATAAATGCAGTTTTTCCGACCAAAAAGGAGAGTACATCGTGATTGAATTCGTAAAAGGACCCGTCGCCTATGTGTGTGCGGAATATATAACGTTAGATGTCTCGGGCGTCGGCTACAAAGTACATGTGCCTAACCCGTTTTTTTATCGTGAACAAGACGAACATGTAATCGTGTTTACGCATCATTATGTGCGTGAAGACCAACAGACGTTATACGGTTTCCGGTCACGTCGTGAGCGTGAGCTGTTCAATAAACTCCTCAGCGTGAGCGGGATCGGACCAAAGGGTGCGCTTGCCATCGTCGCGTCCGGCGATATCGACGCGTTGATCGATGCGATTGAAACCGAGAACGAGAAGTATTTGACGAAGTTCCCGGGAGTCGGCAAGAAGACGGCCAAACAGATGGCGCTCGACTTGAAAGGGAAGTTATCCGAGCTCGCACCGGATTACGTGCCGAACGAAGGGTTGTTCGCCCAAGGTGCATCTGAACTCGATGAGGCGTGTGAGGCGCTCGTCGCGCTCGGCTACTCTGAACGGGAAATCCTAAAAGTCCGCAAAGCATTGAGCGGAGAAATATTGACGACCGACGCGTACATAAAACGCGCGCTACAGCTGTTACTGAAATAAGGAGGAAGCTATGGACGAACGATTGTTGTCACAATCTCATCAGCAATATGAAGACTCTGAAGAGTGGAGCTTACGTCCGCAGCGCTTCGAGCAATATATCGGGCAAGAAAAGGCGAAAGGCAATTTGTCGGTCTTCATTCAGGCCGCTAAACTTCGTAGTGAGACGCTCGACCACGTGCTCTTATACGGTCCCCCGGGACTCGGGAAGACGACGCTCGCCCAAATCATCGCCAACGAGATGGGCGTCGGAATTAAGACGACAGCAGGACCGGCAATTGAACGACCGGGTGATTTGGCCGCAATCCTCTCGACACTCGAGCCGGGAGACGTCTTGTTCATCGACGAGATTCATCGTTTGAGCCGGACGATTGAAGAGATCCTCTATCCGGCGATGGAAGATTACTGTCTCGACATCGTCTATGGGCAAGGGGAGATGGCTCGTAGCGTCCGCATCGACCTACCACCGTTTACGCTTGTCGGGGCGACGACACGGGCCGGGATGTTGTCGGCGCCTTTACGTGACCGTTTCGGCGTCACGTTGAAGCTCGAATATTACGAAACACATGAGTTAGCGGCCATCGTCAGCCGGACGGCCCAGTTGTTCCGTCTCTCGATTTCACCGGAGGCGAGCGGTGCGATTGCGAAACGCTCACGAGGGACGCCACGAGTTGCAAACCGTCTCTTGCGTCGTGTCCGTGATTTCGCACAAGTGGCTGGTACGAAAGAAATCGATCCAGTGCTCGCATCTGATGCGCTCGACCGGCTACACGTCGATGCGCTCGGACTCGATGAAGTCGATCATCGGTTACTGAGAGCCATGGTGGAGCGGTTCGGAGGTGGACCGGTCGGGCTTGAGACGCTCGCTGCGACCATCGGTGAGGACGCTCAGACGATTGAGGATGTCTACGAGCCCTATTTATTGCAACAAGGATTCTTGCAGCGCACGCCGCGAGGACGGATGATCACACAGTTTGCCAAGTCGCATTTTGGTTATGAAGAGGAAGAGGAGTAAGATATGCAAGACATTCAATTGAACGTAAACGATTATGATTTTGAATTGCCAGAAGAGTTGATTGCGCAAGTCCCATTGCTCGATCGGACAAGCTCACGCTTGCTCGTATTAGACCGCGAGACAGGGGACATCGAGCATCGCCATTTCCGTGACGTGCTCGATTATTTGAACGAGGGGGATGCGCTCGTCGTCAACGATTCGCGCGTCTTACCGGCACGCCTTTTTGGGGCAAAGCAAGAAACAGGCGGGAAAGTCGAACTGCTCTTGTTGAAGCAGACGGAAGATGATGTATGGGAAGCACTCGTCAAACCGGCGAAAAAAGTTCGTGTCGGCTCCATCGTTGAGTTCGGGGACGGCCTTCTCCGCGCAGAATGCGTCGAGGAGCTCCCAGAAGGTGGACGTCGTTTCAAGTTTGACTATGACGGCATCTTCTATGAGATTTTAGACGAGCTTGGAACGATGCCGCTCCCGCCGTATATTCGCGAACAACTCGATGACCAAGACCGTTATCAGACGGTCTATGCCCGTGAACGAGGCAGTGCGGCCGCTCCGACAGCCGGTCTTCATTTCACTGAGGAACTGCTTGAAGCGGCCAAAGCGAAAGGTGTCCGGTTGATCCCGCTCACACTTCACGTCGGCCTCGGGACGTTCCGTCCGGTGACGGCTGATTCTATCGAGGAACATACGATGCATAGTGAATATTTCGAGTTGTCGGCTGAATCGGCAGCTGCGCTTCGAGAGATTCGAGCGAATGGCGGTCGCATCTTTGCGGTCGGGACGACATCGACGCGCACGCTTGAGACGATCATGCGAGATCACGGGGACTTCGTCGAGTCATCGGGCTGGACGGATATCTTTATTTACCCTGGTGTTGAGTTAAAGGCAATCGATGGATTGATCACGAACTTCCATCTCCCTAAATCAACGCTCGTCATGCTCGTCTCGGCATTCGCGACGCGCGACATCATCTTACACGCTTATCGGACTGCGGTCGCAGAACGATACCGCTTCTTCAGCTTTGGAGACGCGATGCTCATCACGAGGAAGGAAGTAACAAAATGACAAAACATGCAGTCACATACGAACACATCCACACATGCAAACAGACCGGAGCGCGGCACGGAATCGTCCATACGCCGCACGGGTCGTTCGAGACACCGGTCTTCATGCCGGTCGGGACGCAAGCGAGCGTCAAAACGATGGCACCTGAACAGGTCAAGGCGATGGGTGCGAACATCATCTTGTCGAACACGTATCACCTTTGGGTTCGTCCAGGACATGAGGTCATCAAACAAGCCGGTGGACTTCATAAGTTCATGAACTGGGACGGGGCAATCCTCACGGACTCGGGTGGATTCCAAGTGTTCTCACTTGCCGACCTCCGAAATATCCAAGAGGAAGGCGTTCATTTCCGTAACCATTTGAACGGCGACAAGTTGTTCTTGTCACCGGAAAAGGCGATGGAGATTCAAAACGCGCTCGGGTCGGACATCATGATGGCGTTCGATGAGTGTCCGCCTTATCCGGCGACGCATGAATACATGAAGAAGTCGGTCGAGCGGACGAGCCGTTGGGCGGAACGTTGCCTCGAGGCACATGAACGTCCAGAAGACCAAGCGCTCTTCGGCATCATCCAAGGTGGAGAATATGAGGACCTTCGTCGTCAAAGCGCCCAAGACCTCGTCTCTCTTGATTTCCCAGGATATGCGGTCGGTGGTCTCTCGGTCGGTGAACCAAAAGATGTCATGTATCGTGCCCTCGAATTCACGACACCGCTCATGCCAGAGAACAAACCACGTTATTTGATGGGTGTTGGCTCACCGGATGCGTTGATTGAAGGGTCGATTCGCGGAATCGACATGTTCGACTGCGTTCTGCCGACTCGCATCGCACGAAACGGAACGCTCATGACGTCGAAAGGTCGCGTCACGATCAAACAAGCGAAATATAAGACGGACTTTGGTCCAATCGATGAGAAGTGTGACTGCCATACGTGTAAGAACTACTCGCGTGCGTACGTCCACCACTTGATTCGAGCGGATGAGATGTTTGGCCTTCACTTGTGTACGACACATAATCTTCACTTCCTCGTGAAGTTGATGGAGCAGGTTCGTCAAGCGATTCGCGAAGACCGCTTGCTCGATTTCAAAGAAGAGTTCTTCGAAGAATACGGCTACAACAAGCCGAATGCGAAGAATTTCTAAAGAAACGTGTCGGACATTGTGTGACAATGCTTCAGTTTCACGGTATAATGAACCTGATATTGAAGGAAAGGGTGAATGTTACTCATGGAAACACTCGTTGCGTTATTACCAATGATCTTGATTTTCGTCGTATTTTACTTCCTTTTGATTCGTCCACAGACGAAACGCCAAAAAGAAGTACAATCGATGCAAAACGCCCTCGAGCGTGGCGACAGCGTTGTCACAATCGGCGGTTTACACGGCGTCGTTCATCAAATCGAAGACACACATGTCGTTTTGAAATGCGATCAATCGCTTCTCCGTTTCAACCGAAGCGCAGTTGCGGAAGTCGTGAAAAAAGCGAATGCCTCATTTGAGGAATAAGCAAGTAAGCGTCTGACCATCATGGTCAGACGCTTTTTTGTGTGGCTAGAAGTTGGGGGAGAATTCTACGAGCGGCCTCTTGTCCACCATAGATGGCTCTTGAGAACGGGCCGATGATCAAATCGGCGTAAGGACCGGTCAAGTAAAGTCCAGGCGTCCATTCAAGATGCTCATTCAGGACAGGGGTGCCACATGGGGTGAGAGGTAGGTTGAATTGTTCGATCACGGGCTGAAGAAATGTCTCTTTCACAGGATGAGGTCTGATTCCCGTACAACAGACGACTTCTTTTCCGGCAAGTTGTTCACCGTTTACAAATAGCGAACCACTGTCCCGCTCGACTTCTCCGATGATGTGCGTCACAGCGTTCGTCTGTATGAGGCGCTTCACTTTTAAGACGAGATCGTTCGGAGCCGATCCCGGTTTTCGTTCACGGGCGATGAATGATCGTTTTGTCGTCCAGTCTTGTTTTAGACGATGGAAGTCATCTAATCCTTTCGGTCCCATGAACTGTCGATCGGCGTCAAATTGACTCACTTCGAGCGGACGTCTCGTCACAAGGGTGACACGGTGACCTTGATTGGCACGCTTCACGACATAGTGAAGTGCTGTGATGCCACCGCCGACGACAGTCACTTGATCCGATTCATCCGATTGATCTTTTTCGAACACGTGTCGACATTGTTCGTCGGCCCATTCAGGTAACACGACATTTTCCGATTGACCGATCGCGACAATGACCGAGTTCGCGATAATGAGGCGATGATTTGTTCGGGCATGATAGTGTGCGCCATCTTTGCGGAGCGTCATCACCTGTTCATTTCCGAGGAACCGCTCATCAAGGCGATATGCGTTCCATGAGGATTCGGCATGGTCGTTGAACAGTTCGAGCGATGGACGTCCGAACGTATCTTTGAAATGATTGGAACGATAGGCATAGCGCGAGGCGAACTGTTTCAACGCATGGGGATTCGAAGAAACGTGATGCACTCGGGTCGAACGTAGGTGCGACATAGAGATGGATGAAGTTTGTTGTTTCCAGTTCGATAACGGGTCAGTGAGACGGTCGACAATAATCAAATCCTCCAAGCACCCGCCTTGTTCCATATATGAGATGGCGAGGGTCATTCCGTGTACACCAGCACCAATGATTAATAACTTCGTATTTTCCACAATCATAGAGAATCCTTTCAAAGCGTAATAATTACGATTTAAAGTATACAAAGATGACTTCTTTTTGTCAAAACGAATCCGATTCAAAATTTATCCACCTCATTTCGAAAAATCGATTTGATTAATGAAAACGTTTGCACTAATCTCAAGTTGAGAAGAAATCCGAGATGAAGGAGAACGAATGACATGGACGTGAAACGATTGCTTAACCAGATGAAGAAGTGGAAAGGATGGAGCATAAAACGAAGTGGTACGAAACAGAGAGGACGCTCATCGCTGAGACGACGTATGTCCATCGCGCTCATTCCGACGATCATTGCGCTCGTCATTGTCGGCGCGCTCGGATCTTATCAATTGAGACAATCGACTGCCGCCTATGACCGGGTCCTCAGTGAAGGCACGCAGGAAATGCTGCTTGCAGAGAATCTATCATTAGCGGTGACGGATGCCGAACGCTACTTGAACTACTATATGCTTGTAGCCAATCCGAAGACGCTCATCAGTCTCCAGGGAGTTCAAGAACAACGAGACGAATTGATGGCTTCACTCAAGGCATCTTCTTCAGATGAGAAGATCTTGTCTTGGTTGGGAGATTTGGAGAAATTTAACGAGCTATTAGACCGTGAGATGAATCGTGCCGTCGAACTTCGTCAACAACAAGACGAAATCGGCTTCAAAACCGTTCTCAACACGAGTGTGACACCGACGACGGATCGGGTACGCATGACCGTGACCGACCTTGTCGAATATAAAGGGGAGCTCCTCGAGTCTGAGACGAAAGCGGTACAAGCAGATGCAGAAAGTTCAATCCTTTGGATGCTCATCATCAGTGTTGGTGGTGTCGTGATCGGGATTCTGTCCTTACTTGCGCTACAACGGCTTTTCCTAAAACCAATCAATCGACTCGGTCGTCAAGCACGCATCATGGCAGAAGGGGATTTGACTGGAGAAGATATCGAGGTCGCCTCAAACGATGAACTAGGAGACCTGGTTACGGCGTTCAATGAAATGAAGCACAATCTGGTCGGCTTGATTCGTCGGGTTGGTGAAGCGTCGGACAAAGTGACTGCATATTCTGAAGAACTTTACGCAAGCACAGACCATGTCGCGACAACGACCCAAGGCGTGTCCCGGTTGTTCGAAGAGATGAACGTGGCTGCGCAAGGATCCTCGAAGCGAGCGGAAGAAGGGACGATTGGCGTCAATCAAGCGGTGGATGGATTGAATCAAATCGCTGCGGCCTCACAAGGTGTGAATGAGCAGACGATACATACACTTGAGGCGGCGAATGGTGGACTTGAGACCGTTCAATTGGCAGAGAAACGGATGCAAGAAATTCGCCGTGCCAACGAGCTCACTCAACAGATGGTGAACCGTCTATCGAACCAATCGCTTGAAATCGAGAAAATCACCCGTTCGATCACGGCGATCACGGAACAGACGAACTTGCTTGCCTTAAACGCGGCGATTGAAGCAGCACGTGCGGGTGAGCACGGAAAAGGGTTTGCCGTCGTCGCGGCTGAAGTCCGGAAACTCGCCGAGGAATCGAAACAATCCGCCATTCAAATCCAGACCGTTGTCCGCGACATTCAACGTGACACGGAGCAAGTCGAATCGGCGTTCGAAGAATCGAGCGTACATGTGGAGAATGGGGTATCGCAAATGGGAGAAGTGGCCGAGGCGTTCCGTGAGATCGTATCGGTCATCGAAGAGACGTCCCGTCAAATGAGTGAGATTGCGGCAGCAACAGAAGAAGTGAGTGCCAATACGACTGAAGTTGCCGTCTCTGTTGAAGATATGTCGACAAACGCCGTCTCGACACAGCGAAGCGTCGAAGAAGCCGGTGCGAACGTCGAAGAACAGCTTGCCGCCATTCAAGAGATCAACGGCATCGCTGAAACGATGAGTCACATGTCGTCTGAATTAAAAGATGTCGTCCATGTGTTTAAAACGACATAATAAATGCCCTGACGCGCGCGTCAGGGCATTGCTCGTTACATTAATAGGATTAGACTTGTCGCCATGACGATCATACCAGCAACCATTCCATACATTGAATGATGGGCGTGTCCGTATTCACGGGCGGCAGGGAGCAATTCGTCAAGCGAGATGAAGACCATGATGCCACCGACCGCCGCGAACAAGAGTCCGAAGACGGTGTCGCTCAAGAACGGCATGAGTAACAAGAATCCGATGGCCGCTCCAGCTGGTTCGGCAAGCCCTGACAACATCGAAAGCTTGAACGCCTTCTTCCGTGAGCCCGTCGCATAATAAATCGGGACGGAGACGGCAATCCCTTCCGGAATGTTGTGTAGGGCGATGGCGATTGCGATAGCTAAGCCGACGGCCGGGTCATCTAGTGCCGAGACGAACGTCGCAAGTCCTTCTGGGAAGTTGTGAATCCCGATGGCGAGTGCCATGAAAATCCCCATTTTTTTAAGTCGATTTTGTACCTCTGGATGATTGATTGGAGCCACTTCATTTGTCGTCGTCGTTGCGAGTTCATGTGTTGTCGGGTCATTCTGCATCGACTCGACAAACTTGACTTCGTGTGGATTCTCCATTTTCGGAATGAACTTATCGATCATACCAATCAAGAACATCCCACCGAAGAATGCGAGGACGGTGTAGATTGTACCCGTATATTCTCCGTGTGCGCCGACGAGTTCCTCGAGCGCTTTCGGGAAAATCTCGATGAACGACACGTAAATCATGACGCCTCCGGAAAATCCTAGCGAGATGGAGAGGAATGCCGTGTTCGTCCGTTTCGCAAAGAATGCGATCATACTCCCGATCCCGGTAGCTAGACCGGCGAATAGAGTAAGGAGAAAGGCATAAATAACTGTGCTGTCCATATGGAAAGACTCCTTTGATGTTTTGATGTTAGCTACATCATACATGAAGTTTTGCCCATGCGCAACATTTAGTCTTATATGCAAACTCAGTCGAACAATCCGTGAAGGTCGTTACAATTTTAGGAAAATGATTGATAAATGTTTAGAAAATTTGTAATGTTAACGAGAGAAGTTTTTATCAAGAACAGTGGTTTAGAAAGGAAATAGTCGTATGTACAAAAAAGGCAACATTGCGATTTTTGCGATCATCATGATTGCGACAATCCTGCTCGCAGTGTTCACGACACCATGGGTCGTCAAGAACACGAACCTCGGACTCGACTTAAAAGGTGGATTCGAAGTTTTGTATGAAGTACAACCGCTCGAAGACGGCGACGTCATCGACGAGTCGGCGATGAATGCAACCGTTCGCGCCATCAATAACCGAATCAACGTCCTCGGAGTTTCCGAACCGGACGTTCGAATCGAAGAAAACAATCGCATCCGTGTCCAGCTCGCGGGCGTATCGAACCAAAACGAAGCGCGCGAGGTTCTCTCGTCAACGGCACAATTGACATTCCGTGACGTGAACGACAACGTCTTGCTCGATGGGAAAGACTTGGCGCCGCGTGGGGCAGCGCTCAGCTACAACCAACAAGGACAACCGGTCGTTGAGCTGACACTTCAATCGGCCGACAAGTTTGGCGAAGTGACATCTGAGATTGCACAACGTCCAGCTCCTGAGAACCGTCTGGTCATCTGGCTCGACTATGAAGAGGGCGACACATATGAGGAAGAAGTTCAAAAAGAGAACTCGAAAATTGTGTCAGATGCTTCGGTAACGAGTCCGATCTTATCGGATAAAGCCATCATCTCAGGTGGTGGAATTGACGCGGAAAGCGGTCAACGCCTTGCGGACATCTTGAACGCAGGGGCGCTCCCGGTCAAACTAGATGAGATTTACTCGACATCCGTATCGGCCCAGTTCGGTCAAGATGCTTTAGAAGAAACGGTATTTGCCGCAACAATCGGAATCATCGCCGTATTCCTCTTCATGTTGTTCTTCTATCGTCTCCCAGGACTCGTATCGATCATCACGCTTGTTCTGTACATCAACTTGATCATGTTGTTCTTCAACGGAATCAATGCGGTATTGACGCTTCCAGGGATTGCAGCACTCGTCCTCGGGGTCGGTATGGCAGTCGATGCGAACATCATTACCGCGGAACGAATCAAAGACGAACTCCGCTCTGGAAAATCGGTCTTATCGGCATTCCGTGCAGGTAACCGTCGTTCCCTCAGTACGATCATCGATGCCAACTTGACGACGCTCATCTCGGCTGCGGTCTTGTTCTATTTCGGACAAAGCTCGGTCAAAGGATTTGCTGTCATGCTCATGATCTCAATCGGGATGACGTTCATCTCGAACGTATTCATCTCACGTTATTTGATGCACCTCCTTGTCTCAAGTCGTCTGTTCGACAAACGCAAAGGATGGTTTGGTGTGAAGGAGAGTGAAATCCGTGAACTTTAAGCTTACTGAATGGAATTACGTGAAACATATGCGCACGATGTTCTTGGTTTCGACGGCAATCGTCGTTCTCGGAATCGGTCTCTTGTTCTTCCGTGGGTTGAACCTCGGAATCGATTTTGCTTCAGGGACGCGGGTCGAAGTACTAACGGAAGAACGTGTGTCGCAAGAAGAATTCACGAAAGCGTTTAACGATGCCGGAGTTGACCAAGAGATTTCAAGCGTCCAATATGCAAATGAAGGTCGCTTGGCATACGTGACGTTCGTTGGCCAATTGGGCCAAGAGGAAGTCGCGAACGTCAAGACGGCGTTCACTGAACAATTCGGGAACGACCCGAACATCAGCACCGTCTCGGCTCAAGTCGGTCGTGACTTGGCGAAAAATGCTTTGTATGCGGTAGCCGTCGCTTCGATCGGGATTATTCTCTACATCACGGTGCGTTTCCAATTCTCATATGCACTTGCAACTGTTATCGCGATGTTACACGATGCCTTCTTCATGATCGTCGCGTTCTCGCTCTTTGGGATCGAGGTCAACTTGTACTTTATCGCCGCGATCTTGACCATCATCGGTTACTCGGTCAACGATACGATCGTAACGTTCGACCGGGTCCGCGAGAACATCACGTCGTATGAAAAGGAACGAAAAATCAAGTCGATGGACGTCTATGAGTCGATCATCAACAAGTCGATTCAAGAGACAATCGTACGGTCCGTGAATACGGTCATCACGGTACTCGTTACAGCGATTGCCTTGTATGTATTCGGGGCAGAGTCGATTCGCAGCTTCTCGCTCGCGCTCATCGTCGGACTTTTCATGGGGATGTATTCTTCGATCTTCATTGCATCGTATTTATGGCTCCTCATCAAACGTACGACAATCAACAAGAAAAAAGATACGCCGGTCACAGAGGCGTAACAAGTGGGTCTCCCTTCAATCGGGAGACCTTTTCAAATGTCAAGACGGCACATCTTTCACGCGGTCTGCTATAATCTACAATTGATTGGAGTGAAGGACATGTACCATTCGAAAAAACAGTGGCTCTATCCGGAAACAAATCCGGACGACGTTACGCGTTTACAAAACGAATTAAATATATCAGCACAACTGGCGACGTTGCTTGTTCAGCGTGGTCATCAAGACGTAGAAGCGGCCAAGGCATTCTTGTATGCCGAGGATGAACTCGTCTTTCATGACCCGTATTTGTTTGAACAGATGGAGAAAGTCGTCACCCGCATCAAACGGGCAGCAGACGATGGGGAAATGGTGCTCATCTATGGTGACTATGATGTCGACGGGGTCAGTGCCTCATCTGTCATGTGGCATGCGTTGACCGAAATTGGTGTCATGGCCGAGTGTTATATCCCGAACCGTTTCACTGAAGGTTATGGACCGAACAAAGAAGCGTTCCAATGGGCAGCGAACGAAGGATTCACCTTGGTCGTCACGGTGGACTGTGGAATTTCTGGGATTGAAGAAGCCACACTCTTAAAAGACCTTGGCGTCGATTTGATCATCACAGACCACCACGAGCCGAAAGAGACATTGCCGGACGCCTATGCAATCATTCATCCACATATCGACCCGGGATATCCATACGATAAACTCGCCGGTGCGGGAGTAGCTCTCAAAGTGGCGCACGCCGTTTTAGGGAGAATGCCGGAAGAACTCCTTGATTTGGCCGTCCTCGGAACGATTGCCGACCTCGTCCCACTCGACGGAGAGAATCGGTTGCTCGCGAAGAAGGGGATTGCCGCGCTCGAGGCTTCAAAACGTCCAGGTATTCTAGCATTACGTGAAGTATGTGGTCTCGGTGACAGCGTATTAAACGAAGAGTCGGTCGGTTTCGCGTTCGGTCCACGCATCAATGCCGCGGGTCGACTCGATTCAGCGATGCCGGCATTACAAATGCTCCTGGCTGAACATGTCGAGGAAGCGCTCGAGCTCGCGAAACAGCTCGATAAGCAAAACAAAGAACGTCAAGACATCGTCAAGACGATCGCTGCTGAAGCGAAAGAACTCGTTGAAGCGTCGATGACCGAGGACCGTGTACTCGTCGTGGCGAGTGAGAAGTGGAATCCTGGCGTCGTCGGGATTGTCGCATCTCGTCTCGTCGAGGCGTACTATCGTCCAGTCATCCTCCTTTGCCACGACCCCGAGACGGGTAAGGCGAAAGGATCGGGGCGCTCCATCGATGGATTTGACCTCTTCAAGGAACTTTCGAAGAATGAAGATATCTTGCCACACTTTGGCGGACATCCAGCCGCGGCCGGGATGACCCTTCAGTCGGAACACGTCGCCGAACTACGAGAGCGACTGAACCGTCAGGCGGAGTCCATCCCCGATGACGTGTTTGTACCACGAGTCAACGTCGACTTGAAACTCTCCGTTAACGACGTTTCGCTCGATTTGATCTCAGAGATTGGAAAGCTCGCGCCATTTGGTATGGGGAATCCATCCCCTCGCGTCGTTGTCGCAGATGCGAAACTGCGAGATATTCGCCAAATCGGACGGGATGCCACGCATTTGAAAGTACAGCTCGCCGGAGACAAGCGTGAGCTCGATGGTATTGGATTTGGATTCGGGCACGTCGTTTCAGAGATTTCAAAGATGGCTCATATCTCGGTGATGGGAAGTCTTCAAGTCAACGAATGGAACGGAATGCGTAAACCGCAGCTCATGATTCAAGATTTACGGGTCGATGACTTCCAAGTGTTTGACTATCGTGGGAAGAAAAAATCAATGCAAGAGTTGAAAGATTTGCCGAAAGAACAGACGTCATTTTTATCTTTCCAAGGGACGAACGAAGATTTTCCACTCCATGAAGGAGATGAACCGCTCAACCGTTTCGTCGTTCTGCTCGATCTTCCGGACGATGAAGAGGTGCTCGCAGAAAAACTTCATGAGGGGATTGAACGTATTTATTGTGCCTTCGGTCAAGGAGACTCGTTCTTTGAACGTCTTCCGTCCCGTGAGGATTTCCGAACGTATTATGTCCATATGGCAACATGCGAACGGAAAAATCTACGTGAAAACCTGATTCGTCTGTCAAAAGAGCGAAAATGGTCAAAAAATACGATTCAATTTATGCATCAAGTATTCTCTGAACTCGAATTTCTTGTTACAATGGAAGACGGACTGCCTGGAGTCAATCCAGAAGCACCGAAACGCGATTTGACCGAGGCGCCGTGCTATCAACGCCGGATTGGGCGCCAACAACTCGAAGAGCGTTTCGTATACGCGTCATTGGCGGAGCTCAAAGAGCGGTTACAATCGTTGCGATCGAACAAGATGCAGGAGGCATACACATAAAATGGATTTCAAACAGCATATTAAAGAAGTAGCAGATTACCCGAAGGAAGGAATCAGCTTCAAAGATATCACGTCACTCATGCAAGATGGCGAAGTCTACAAGAAAGCAGTAGATGAGCTCGTTGTTTATGCACGTGAACGTGGAGCGGAGTTGATCGCTGGTCCGGAAGCACGCGGATTCGTCGTCGGTTGCCCGGCAGCGTATGCGCTCGAACTCGGGTTTGTACCAGTACGTAAAGAAGGAAAGTTACCACGTGAGACAGTACGAGTTTCATACGGTCTTGAGTATGGAACGGACATTTTAACGATGCACAAAGATTCAATCAAACCTGGACAACAAGTCGTCATCTTGGATGACTTGCTCGCAACAGGTGGTACGATTGAAGCAACGATTAAAATGATTGAACAACTCGGTGGTGTTGTGGCAGGGATCGGGTTCTTGATCGAACTCGACGGACTTGGTGGACGTGAGCGTCTTGAAGGATACGACGTGTTCTCACTCATCCGCTACGAAGACTAATTTGAACGGGAAGCGATATGCTTCCCGTTTTTGAATAGTTTTTAAGGAAAATAACCTACAACCTTTGACAGGTCGTCAGATTTTTTCGATAATGGTTATAAAAATCACAGAATCTTGAATACAAACTACTACCATGCTGCGACGAATCCGAGGCGATTGGAGCGGTTAGAAAAAGGGTGTCGAATGTTATGACCAAAAAACAAATCGTAAGTATTGAGGATCTTCTCGACGCGCTCGGGGAGTATATGGGTGACGACGATATAGCCGAAGTGAAACGCGCTTACGAATACGCAAAACTTCATCATACCGGTCAGTTCCGACGTTCGGGCGAGCCCTATATTCTCCATCCGGTCCAAGTGGCCGGCATTCTCGTTGATATCGGCTTAGACGCCACAACGATTATTGGAGCGCTCTTGCATGATGTTGTCGAAGATACGGATGTTTCGTTACAGCAATTGACGGACGATTTTGGTCCAGACGTGGCCATGCTCGTCGATGGCGTCACGAAACTTGGTAAGATTAAATATAAATCGAAAAAAGAAGAACTTGCTGAAAACCACCGGAAGATGATTATCGCCATGGCAGAAGACGTGCGCGTGATCTTGATCAAACTTGCGGACCGGCTCCACAATATGCGGACACTGCAGCATATGCCGAAAGAGAAACAAGTCCAAAAAGCGGAAGAGACGCTTGAAATCTTTGCTCCTCTCGCACACCGGATGGGGATTTCGACAATCAAGTGGGAGCTCGAGGATATTTCGTTACGTTATATCAACCCACAGCAATACTACAAGATCGTCTCGATGATGAAACAGAAACGGACGGAACGAGAAGCACTCGTCACCTCTGTCATCACGGAAGTGAACGGGGTTCTTGAGGAAGTGCATATCGATGCCGACGTGAACGGTCGACCGAAGCACATCTATTCTATCTATAACAAGATGGTGAAGCATAAAAAAGAGTTCAATGAAATTTACGATTTGATGGCGGTCCGCATTATCGTTGATTCGATTCGTGATTGTTATGCCGTGCTCGGAATCATCCACACCCAGTACAAGCCGATGCCGGGACGTTTCAAAGATTATATCGCTATGCCGAAGCCGAACATGTATCAGTCGCTCCATACGACAGTGATTGGACCGAAAGGTGAGCCGCTCGAAGTCCAAATTCGGACGAAAGACATGCATTTCATCGCTGAGTTCGGGATTGCGGCACACTGGGCGTATAAAGAAGGGAAAAACGTCTCGACGAACGGATTCGACGAGAAGATCGCCCATCTTCGTGAGATTCTTGAACTTCAAAAGGATACGACGGATGCCGAGGAATTCATGGAATCCCTCAAAGTCGATTTCTTTAGCGACATGCTGTACGTCTTCACACCAAAAGGAGACGTATTCGAGTTGCCGAAGGGCTCAGTCCCGATTGACTATGCGTACCGGATTCATACGGAGATCGGGCACCGGATGACGGGTGCGAAAGTGAACGGCCGGATGGTACCGCTCGACTACAAACTGGAGACTGGTGACATCATCGAAATCATCACGTCGAAGCATAGTTACGGACCGAGTAAGGATTGGTTGAAGCTCGCTGTTTCAAGTCAGGCGAAGAACAAGATTCGTCAATGGTTCAAACGTCAGCAACGTGAAGAAAACGTCGAGAAAGGGAAAGATCTCGTCGAAGCAGAAATTAAGAAACTTGGTTTTGAACCGAAAGAGATTATCGATGAACCTGCACTCAGTATCGTCGTCGAGAAGTTCAACTTCGGGAACGAGGAAGAGATGTACGCCGCTGTCGGTTATCAAGGCATCACTGCCGCACAAGTCGCACATAAGTTGACGGAGAAGCAGCGGAAAGAACCGAAACTCGAACTGTCGGAAGCCATCAGCGAATTGAAAGTCAGTCAGGCACCGAAGAAGAAAACGACGGAAGCGGGCGTGACGGTCAAAGGCATCGACAACATGCTCGTTCGCATGAGCCGTTGTTGTAACCCGGTACCGGGGGATGAAATCGTCGGATACATTACCCGTGGACGCGGTGTCTCAATTCACCGGAAAGACTGCTTGAACATTGTCAACGAACAACACCCAGAGCGTCTCCTTGACGTCGAATGGGAAGTCGGACAAGCGAAAGAGAAGAACTATAACGTCGACATCGAAATCACAGGATATGATCGCTCAGGTCTCTTAAACGACGTCCTTCAAGCAGTATCGGCGACGAATACGAATATCGTGGCCGTCAGTGGTCGGGGCGACCAAAACAAACAGGCCCGCATCTCGATGACCATCTCGATTCCGAACGTGAACCATTTGCAGAAAGTCGTCGAGCGCATCAAACAAATCTCAGACGTGTATTCGGTCAGCCGAGTCATGATGACGTGACGAAAGGAAGAGGAACGTGCGTGTATTATTGCAACGAGTGAAAGAAGCATCAGTCACAGTCGAGGAAGAAGTCGTCGGGGCAATCAACGCCGGGTACTTGCTTCTCGTCGGTGTGACACATGAAGATACAGAAGAAGAAGTGAACTGGCTCGCCGACAAGGTGACCGGACTTCGCGTCTTCGAGGACGATCAAGAAAAGATGAACTTATCGATTCAAGACGTGTCCGGACAAATTTTATCTGTCTCTCAGTTCACTTTATATGGAGACACGATGAAAGGGCGGCGACCTGCTTTTACAAAGGCCGCAAAACCGGATATGGCCGAGACGCTTTATGAAAAATTCAATGAGCGACTCCGGTCGAATGGGCTCGTCGTAGAGACGGGACGCTTCGGAGCGATGATGGACGTCGCCCTCGTCAACGACGGACCGGTCACACTCATGCTCGAAAAAAACGCTTGACAGATGCCGGCTTGATTCGGCATCATGAAGCATATAGTCAAACACCTACGATAAAGAAGAGTACGGTCAACCCACCAGCAAAGAGAGCGATGCCTTGGCTGAAAGCATCGACTGGATGATGACCCGAACGACACTTTGGAGGTGCTCCCTTGAAAGCGAGTAGGGGGAGCCGTTTCATCGGGCGTTAACCGATTTCGAGTGGCAGAGTTTCAAGTGATGGCTCTGCAACGAGGGTGGTACCACGGGAAACTGACACAGGCTCTCGTCCCTTTGCGGACGAGGGCCTTTTTGTATTATTAAGGAGGGAAATGTGATGATGAAAGCACCACGCGGTACACAAGACCTGCTTCCGGGCACGGTCGAGACGTGGCAATATGTCGAAGAAAAGCTTCGCGACATGAGCGCCCGTTATAACTATAAAGAAATCCGCACACCAATCTTTGAAACGACGAACTTGTTCACACGCAGTGTCGGGGAAACGACGGACATCGTCCAAAAAGAGATGTTCACGCTCGTGAAGAAAGGGAAAGACGAGTACACGCTTCGCCCAGAAGGAACGGCATCTGTCGTTCGTGCGTTCGTGACGAACAAACTGTTCGGAAATCCGGACCAGCCGACCAAGCTCTACTACATGGGACCAATGTTCCGCTACGAGCGTCCACAAAAAGGTCGCTTCCGTCAGCTTCACCAATACGGTGTCGAAGCAATCGGTAGTAGTGACCCGGCCGTTGACGCTGAGGTCATCAGCCTCGCCTATTCGATTTACAAGTCGTTCGGACTTCAGAAAATCAAAGTTGTCGTCAACTCGCTTGGGGACGCGGAAAGCCGCAACGCCCACCGCGATGCGCTCATCCGTCACTTTGAGCCGGTAGCAGGCGAACTTTGCCAAGACTGTCAGTCACGCCTGTATAAGAATCCGCTTCGCATTTTGGATTGTAAGGTCGACCGCGATCACCCGTCGATGAAGACGGCCCCGTCGATTCTTGAATATTTGAACGAAGAGTCGAAGGCCTATTTCGACCAAGTGCTCGCACAACTCGATGCACTTGGTGTCGCCTATGAAGTCGACCCGACGCTCGTCCGTGGACTCGATTACTACACGCACACTGCGTTTGAAATCATGTCTGAGGCAGAAGGATTCGGAGCCATCACGACGCTTTGTGGCGGCGGACGCTATAACGGTCTCGTACAAGATATCGGCGGACCGGACATGCCGGGAATCGGTTTTGGAATCGGGTTGGAGCGTCTCATCCTCGCATTAGAGAATGAAGGAGTCCTACCTGAACTCGAGACAGGACTTGATGTCTTCATCGTCGCCCAAGGCGGAAAAGAAGTCGAATTGACGGCGACACGCCTCCTACAACTCCTCCGCATGGAAGGGTTCAAAGCAGACCGTGATTACCAAGGACGCAAGTTCAAAGGACAATTCAAACAGGCGGACCGTCTGAAAGCCAAGTTCACAGTCATCTTAGGGGATGACGAAGTCGAACGAGGGTCAGCCGCCTTGAAAGATATGACGACTGGTGAACAAGTCGACGTGCCACTCTCGGCCGTCGCAGACAAAATTCGTGAACTATCGGAAGGAGCAGGACAATGATCGGACGCACACATATGAACGGCCGCGTGACAGAGTCACTCATCGGCCAGGAAGTACAATTAAAAGGATGGGTACAAAAACGTCGTGACCTCGGAGGTCTCATCTTCATCGATCTTCGTGACCGCACAGGGATCGTCCAAGTCGTCGTTCGCCCAGAGAACGAAGCGGTCCACCAACTCGCGGAGACGATTCGTAGTGAGTTCGTCCTCGACGTGAAAGGGACGGTTCTCGAGCGTGAGAACAAGAACCCGAACATGCCGACAGGAAATATCGAAGTCATCGCTTCAGAGATCAACATCTTAAACGCTGCGAAGATGACACCAATCCCAATCGGTGACGAAGCGGAAAACGTTTCAGAAGACCTGCGTCTCAAATACCGTTACCTCGACCTTCGTCGTCCGGCGCTCCAAGAGACGTTCCGTCTCCGCTCGAAAACGTCGAACACGATTCGTAACTTCTTGACGGAGCAAGAGTTCCTTGAAGTCGAAACACCGATTTTGACGAAGTCGACGCCAGAAGGCGCACGTGACTATCTCGTACCGAGCCGTGTCCATGGTGGTGAGTTCTATGCACTTCCACAATCACCACAGCTCTTCAAACAGTTGCTCATGGTCGCAGGATTTGACCGTTACTTCCAAATCGCACGCTGCTTCCGTGACGAGGACCTTCGTGCAGACCGTCAACCTGAATTCACACAAGTCGACATCGAAACGAGCTTCATGGACATCGAAGACTTGATGGCGATGATGGAATCGATGATGGGACAAGTCATGGAATCGACGCTCGGTCGTACGGACACACCAGCGAAGTTCGAGCGGATGACACACGCGGAAGCGATGCGTCGTTTTGGTTCGGATAAACCGGACACGCGCTTCGGTCTCGAACTCATCGACGTGGCAGACGCTGTGAAAGGTGCTGGCTTTAAAGTGTTCGATGCAGCACTCGAATCAAACGGGCAAGTCAAGGCGATCAACGTCAAAGGTGAGGCGGACAACTTCTCACGTAAAGACATCGACAAGCTTCAAGAGTTCACGGCGGTGTACGGTGCGAAAGGTCTCGCATGGCTCAAAGTGACAGCGGAAGGCTTGAACGGTCCAATCGCGAAGTTCTTTGATGAGACATACGCACAGAAGCTAATTGAAGCCACAGATGCAGAAGCAGGTGACCTTCTTCTCTTCGTCGCATCGAAACCAACTGTCGTTGCAGACAGCCTTGGCGCACTCCGCGTCAAGCTCGGTCACGAACTTGGTCTCATCGACGAATCGAAGTTCAACTTCCTTTGGGTAACGGACTTCCCACTCGTAACGTTTGAAGAAGAAGACGGTCGCTTCTATGCGAACCACCATCCGTTCACGATGCCAAACCGTGAAGACCTCCATCTTCTCGAGACAGATCCGGCAAGTGTACGCGCGGTTGCGTATGACCTCGTCTTGAACGGTTACGAACTCGGTGGCGGTTCACAGCGTATTTATGAGCGTGACATTCAAGAGCGCATGTTCAAATTGCTTGGTTTCACACAAGAAGAAGCGGTTGAACAGTTCGGCTTCTTGCTTGAAGCGTTCGAATACGGTACACCGCCACATGCGGGAATCGCACTCGGTCTCGACCGTCTCGTCATGATTCTTGCAGGTCGTTCGAACCTTCGCGACACAATCGCCTTCCCGAAAACGGCTTCGGCAAGCTGTCTCTTGACGCAAGCACCGAGCCCTGTCGCGGACGCGCAACTCGAAGAGTTATCGATTCGTACGGCAATAAAAGAGAAAAAATAAGCATAAAAAAACGAGGGTTGCCATGGCAATCCTCGTTTTTTGTATGTGTGAAACGGATTTTGGATTCAACACGAGATGGTAGATATTTAATTGGAACACATCCTCTTGTTAACGTTTATCCTCTTCTCGCTGCATGTATTTCGCTGTTCGCTGCAACGCGAAACCAAACGCAAACAGCGAGGCGATGACTGCGGACATCGTATAGACCGAATCGATAAACGCCAGATAGATTCCAAGTAGTCCGAGACCGAAACTCACGAAAAAGAGAATGAGGAGTCTCGGATGTTGTTTCAGTGTCTGTTTCATCGGCTCGGAACGTTCAACTGACATCCTGTGCCGTCCGTCACGAGTAGATTCGAATTGAACACTTGGCCGTCACTCTTCAAGACGAGCGTACGACGGTCTTCGAGGAAATCGATTTTCATCTGTTCATCTAAAAACACTTTTGTCCAGTTTTTGATTAAGATTGGTCCGATGTTGGATTCGATTTCAACGTCTTCCGGAGTCGTCTCGGTTACGTATCGAATCTCAAAGATTCCGCTGTTCCCACAACCACAACCTTCTGTCTCATAAAAGAGGTGCATCTGTCCTTCGCGTTCGCCTTTCAATGACTCGATTCGTTCAAGGGCACGATCTGTAATGTGTACATGCATGTGTATCACTCCTTACTTTTATTATACGCCGTTTGAAAAAAGAATGAAAAAGGGATGCATCCTGTTTTCCACCTTTCGGAAAAAAGCGTACACTAAATGAAGAGAAGGGGGAAGAGAGAATGATTTCACGTTTTTTTAGTTATTATCGACCACATAAAAAGTTATTCCTACTCGATTTTTCATTCGCAATTCTCGTCGGACTGCTTGAACTTGGATTTCCGCTTGCCGTTCAATGGTTCATCGACGACTTGTTGCCGGGTGGGGAATGGAACTGGATTATCATCGTCAGCATCGGCCTGTTGATTCTATACATATTGGCCATGATGATGCAGTACGTCGTCAACTACTGGGGACATAAGCTCGGCATCAACATCGAGACGGACATGCGGGAAGAGTTGTTCACGCATATCCATAAACAGTCGTTCCGCTTCTTTGACAATCATAAGACCGGCCATTTGATGAGCCGGGTCACGAACGACTTGTTCGATATCGGGGAAGTGGCGCACCATGGGCCGGAAGACTTCTTTATCGCCATCATGACGTTACTCGGTGCGTTCGGGATCATGTTCTCGATCGACCCAGAACTCGCACTCGTCACCGTTGTCGCAGTACCGTTCCTCATCATCATGATCACGTATGCGAATAAGAACATGAACAAGGCGTGGCAAAAGATGTACACGAATATCGGGGAAGTGAACGCGCGCGTCGAGGACAGTGTGTCCGGGGCACGCGTCGTCCAATCGTTTACGAACGAGGCGTTCGAAATCGGGCGTTTCCAAAAAGACAACAACTTCTATCGCGGCTCGAAGATTGAAGCGTATCGCGTCATGAGTACGTCACTCGCAGGTATCTATATCACGACGCGTCTTATGACGTTGCTCGTCCTTGTATACGGGGCGTACTTGACGTATGAAGGACAACTATCGTACGGACAACTCGTCGGCTTCATCTTGTACATGAATTTACTCATTAAGCCGATTGAAAAGATCACGGCGCTCCTCGAGATGTATCCGAAAGGGATGGCAGGGTTCAAACGATTCACGCAGTTGCTTGATGAAGAGCCGGACATTGAGAACCGAGCGGATGCGACAGAGGTCGAAACGTTGACAGGCGATATCGTCTTCGATGACGTCTCATTCGGCTATTCAGACTACCGCCAAGTGTTGACAGATATTGACTTGTCGATCGAGGCAGGGACGACTGTTGCCTTAGTCGGGACGAGCGGGGCTGGAAAGACAACCATCTGTTCACTCATTCCGCGTTTTTATGACGTCACAAAGGGTGCCATCTCGATTGACGGCATGGATATCCGGAACATGACGAAAGAGAGTTTACGTCGTCAAATCGGAATTGTGCAACAAGATGTCTTCTTATTTGCGGGTACGCTACGGGAGAACATTGCTTACGGGAAACTGGATGCGACCGATGCAGAGATCATGCATGCGGTGGAAAAAGCACATCTCGGCACGCTCGTCGAAGAGCTCGAGCACGGTCTTGATACACAAATCGGAGAGCGTGGACTAAAACTCTCCGGAGGTCAGAAACAACGCATCGCCATTGCGCGTATGTTTTTGAAAAATCCGCCGATTTTAATACTCGATGAGGCGACCTCGGCGCTCGATACGGAGACCGAGGCCATCATTCAGGATTCATTAAATGAACTGGCAGCAAATCGAACGACGCTCATCATCGCGCACCGTTTAGCGACTGTAAGGAATGCCGACCGGATTCTTGTCGTGACGGCAGAAGGAATCGTAGAAGATGGAACGCACGAAGAACTCAGTCAAAAAGGTGGCGTCTTCACGAACCTGTTACAACGTCAACAACTATAAATCGAGGGCTGCCTGATAAAGGGCGGCCCTTTTTTGGCGTGATAACAGCATTTCGTGGGTAAATACTTATGGATGAACGAAAGCGAAGGAGGCAAAATACCATGAAAGCTGTACAAGTCATAGGATATGGGGACGTTGACCAACTCCAAGTGGTTGATATCCCGAAACCGTCTCCGAAAGCAGGAGAAGTGCTGATCAAGGTACGCGCCTGCGCGATTAACAATACGGAAATATGGATGCGAGAAGGGGCTTATGGAACTGGGGAGAAGTCAGGATGGCGCCCGGAAGGCGTCCAGTTCCCACGCATTCCCGGTTCAGACATCACTGGTGAAGTCGTCGAGCTCGGAGATGGGGTCGACCAAGGGATGATGGGTCGACACGTCGTCTTATTCCCGTTCACCTCGAGCGGACCTGAGCGGAAGGAACACTTGTCGGACGATATGTCCTTTATTGGATCAGAGTATGACGGGGGCTACGCGGAGTATGTATCATGGCCGGCTGACCTTTGTTTTGACATGCCGCTTGATGATTTCGTCGAGAGTGCAGTCTTTTCCGTAAGTGGTCTCACGGCTTGGCATATGAACGAGCAGTTACACATCCGTTCCGGTGAGACGATTGTCGTCACTGGGGCAAGTGGCGGGGTCGGCTCACTCAACATCCAAATTGCGGCGAACGTATTCGGGGCGAATGTGTTCGCTATCGTCGGTGATTTGAAAAACGAGCAAGAGTTAAAAGCGCTTGGGGCGACCGAAGTGTTTTCCTACCGTTCTGAGACGCTCGCCGATGATATTATCGCTGCGAACGGTGGCCCGGTCGACGCGGTCCTCGATGTCGTGGGAGATACGCTATTTGATGTATCTCTAAACATCTTGAAAAAGGGAGGGAAGTTCTGTATCTCTGGTTCGGCGGGAGGACAGACGACCCATCTCGACTTCCGGACGCTGTACTTGAAACATATCGCGATGTACGGGTCTGTTCTCGGGACACGATATGAATTCGCGGAGATGTTGCGCTCGGTCGCCGAAGGGAAGCTAAAACCGGTCATTGACCGGACGTTCCCGCTTGAAGAGGCACGTGAGGCACAGGCGTATTTTAAACAATCGGGTAAGTTCGGAAAGATTGTGCTCATTCCGAACACATAAAAAGAGAGGAGATCTCCTCTCTTTTTCATGCGAATTTTACTTTGAGACGATCGACATAGGCGATGAACAGGCGGAACCGTTCTAGCCAAAACTGGAAGAATGGACCGATGAGGAAAATCGATAAGACGGTCCCGAAGAAAAGTGGTCCGCCGAGTGCCCAACCGATGAGACAAGCGGTCAGTTCCATCCAAGTCCTCATGGCACGGACGGACGTTTGGAAACGGTCTGCTAAGGCAAGCGTCAATCCATCGCGTGGACCGGCACCGTACCCGACGGCGACATAGAGACCAGCTCCCATGCCCATCACAAATATGCCGAATGTGAGCCAAACAATATTCACAATCATCCCTTCGAAAACAGGGAGCCATTGCTCATTTAATATCACGTTCATGAACACCCCAACGAACACCGCGTTTACTAGAGTTCCAAACTGAGGACGGATGCGGTCGAGTATGTATTTAAATAGAACGAGTAAAAGACCGACGCATAAAATCACCGTCCCGATTGAAATCGGAAGATGGTGAGCGATACCGATATGAAGGACGTCCCACGTGGAAACCCCGAGATTTGCCGTGATCATGATAGATGAACCGAGCGCGAGTAAGAACAACCCGGTCATGAAGAGACCCCATTTGAAGAGAATGCGTAAAAGGTGGATAGATCGGACGTGCACGAACATCGCCTCGTTTCAATAGAATGATTGATTTATCTTAGCACAGGCGATTGAAAAACATAAAAAAAACGTCTCAGCTTATTGGCTGAGACGTGAGTGTTATTTCTTCGATGATTTCTTTGCTTTGTTCTTTTTATAGTAATCGTAGACGAACGGTGCGACCGCCGTCGCGATTTTAATCAATGTTCCCATTTTGCCTTTCTTAGCCATTATGTTGCACCCCTTTCTCTTCTAAAAGAATATATTCCACACAATTTGATTTTGAAAACATATCTCGAGCACATTCCATCTTCATGACAAAGATTATAACCCATCATACTATAGGGTGGAGGAGGTCTAATGATGAAAACAATCATATGGTACCAAAATGATTTACGTATTGATGATCATTTACCGCTTGAAGAGGCACTTCGCCATGACGATCCGATCGAAGGTCATTTTTTTATCAGTCCGAATCAGTTCGTTGAAAATCGTTATGGCGTCATTCCACTTGGGAACGAGCGACTTCATTTCCTGAAGGAGTCGCTAGAAGATGTGGCAGGTTCGTTAGACGCACTCGGGATCCCATTTTTTGTTCATGTTGGTCATCCGCTCGAGACGCTCGACCCGGCCGACCGTCTCTTGTTTCAGCGGGCAGTCGGGTACAATGAGCGCCGACGTGAAAATGAAGTGATCAAAAAATGGAAAGGGGAGTACGAGACGTTCGGTGGATTCACGTTATTTGAAGAGGGGGACATCCCGTTCGAGAAGATGCCATTTCTCTTCACGGAGTTTCGAAAAGCGGTCGAATATGATGTACGCCCCCGAGAACTGATTTCCCGTAAGGCGACGGCTGCCACACGCGAGGTGACGTTCCCATTTTCGATTCAAGAAGTAAAGCAAGACCCGAGGACGGCGTTTCCGTTCAAAGGTGGCGAATTGGCAGCGAAGCGTCGATTGAATGACTATTTGTCCGTGCCGATTCGAACGTACAAAGAAACGAGAAATGGTTTTGGTGTCGATGACTCGACGAAGCTATCTTCTTATTTAGCGAACGGCTCGTTATCACCTCGACGGGTATTCTTTGAACTCGAGGCACATGAACGAACGCATGGGGTAAATGAATCAACGTACTGGCTGTACTTTGAACTATTATGGCGTGAGTTCTTTCAATGGGTCGCACTCGAGCAAGGGAAAAAATTATTTCAATCACAAGGCATCCGGTCGAAACGGAAAGACTGGCGAGTCGAGGCGGATGTCATTGAAAAATGGCGAAAGGGAGAGACGGGTGTTGATTTCGTAGATGCGTTTATGCGCGAACTGAATGCGACGGGATGGATGTCCAATCGGGGGCGACAAATCGTGGCGAATTATTTTTCAAAAGAGTTAAAACAAGATTGGCGTTACGGGGCTTCCTACTTTGAATCGAAACTAATCGATTACGACGTGGCGAGCAATTGGGGGAATTGGGCGTACCAGGCGGGTGTCGGGAACGACTCGCGCGACCGCCGTTTCAACATCGAGCGTCAACAGTTCACGTATGACCCGGACCGTGCGTTTCGTAACAAATGGTTGTGACCAAACTGTCACGTGAAGTCGGCGTTTCTCATTGACTTCTTTTTACAGAAGCGCTATAGTTAAATCAACAGATGGGATACCTGAGGTGTACGAGAGCCGCCTTCGTTATTTTGAGCCAACACTTTGAATACGGGAGACCGAACTGCTAACCAGATCAACTGCCTCATCACGTGCAGGAGGACTTGTGAAGGAAACGCTAGGTCACCCACCTGCATACGCAGGTTCAAAAGCAAGGCATCGTCACGGCACTCCGGGCCCCATCGATTTTTTTGTAAATACGTCGCGAGACGTCTTTTTTTTGAATATAATTCCGAGTAAAATAGTATGAGAAAATAGGATTAGTTGGAGGAAGAAATATGTTACACCAGTTTTCACGTAATGAATTGGCCATCGGCTCTGAAGGCCTTGATGCTTTAAAGAATAAAACGGTCGCGATTTTAGGCGTCGGCGGTGTCGGCTCATTTGCGGCAGAGGCACTTGCGCGCAGTGGCGTCGGACGCATCGTCCTCGTCGATAAAGATGATATCGACATCACGAACGTCAACCGACAAATCCACGCACTATTGTCGACGGTCGGTCAACCGAAAGTCGAAGCGATGGGGAAACGTCTCCTTGACATCAACCCGGACTTAGACCTCGTCCAATTGAAGATGTTCTATACAGAAGAGACATATGAAGAGTTCTTCGCTCAAAACATCGACTACGTCATCGATGCGTCAGACACGATCATCTATAAGATTCATTTAATCGTAGAATGTAAGCGTCGCGGCATCCCGGTCATCTCAAGCATGGGGATGGCGAATAAGATGGATCCGACACGCATCAAGGTCGTCGACATTAAAGATACGTCATATGACCCGATTGCGAAGATGGTCCGTACTCGTCTACGTAAAGAGAAAATCTACAAAGGCGTCCCGGTCGTCTTCTCGGACGAATCTCCAATCGTGACACGCGAAGACGTGAACGAGGTCGTCGGGAAGAAAGATGCCCCGATCCGTAAAGCGAAGATGCCACCGAGCTCGAACGCGTTCGTCCCATCGGTTGCAGGACTTGTCGCTGCAGGATACGTCATCAATGACTTGCTCGAACAAGCGGGCGTCGAAATCAACCGCATCCAAAAATAAAACGACGCTGGCTCATTTCGAGTCGCGTCGTTTTTCCCAATAATCGAGCCGTTTTTGGATTTGTTGCTCGAATCCACGTGGCGTCGGTTTATAGTAATTTGGTCGTTTTCTAGCCAAGTTTTCTGGCCAATAGTTTTGAGGGACGAACCCGTCTTTTTCGTCATGTGGATACTTGTATCCGACCCCGTTCCCGAGTTCACGTGCTCCTGGACTATGGGCATCCCGGAGATGTACGGGCACAGGGCCTCCCTCGACTGTGCGGACGTGGTGAAGCGCCTTGTCGATGGCGGTGATGACCGCATTTGATTTTGGAGCGGTTGCCAAATAGAGAACGGCTTCTGCGATTGGGATGCGAGCTTCTGGAAAACCGATGTACTCGCTCGCTCGTGCTGCTGCATCGACGATGAGAAGTGCGTTCGGGTCGCTCATTCCGATATCTTCGGCGGCATGGACGTATAAACGACGCATGATGAATCGCGGAGATTCGCCAGCCTCAATCATGACGGCTAGCCAGTATAGCGCGGCATCCGGGTCAGACCCCCGAATCGATTTGATGAACGCCGAAATGACATCGTAATGTCGGTCGCCCGTCTTATCGTATTTGATTGACTTCTGTTGAATCGACTCTTCCGCGACCTCTAGCGTGATATGAATCTCTCCGTCCACCTCAGGCGTTGTCAAGACGGCGAGTTCGAGTGCGTTCAACAGGACACGGTAGTCACCATCCGCCATTTTGATATAATGGTCTGCAGCAGCTTCATCCATTTTGACCGGATAATTTCCGAGACCACGTGAGTCGTGTAGCGCCCGCTCAAGGACGGCACGTAACTCTTCAGCACCAGGTGGCTCGAGTCGAAACACGGTCGCGCGTGACAGGAGTGCGGCGTTTACTTCAAAACTCGGGTTTTCTGTCGTCGCTCCGATGAGGACGAGCTTTCCAGACTCAAGGGCAGGAAGGAGTGCGTCTTGTTGGAGCTTATTGAACCGGTGGATCTCATCTAAAAAGAGAATCGTCCGTTCGTCTTCATAGTCGAAGCGGGACTCCGCTTCACGAATGACGTTCCGCAATTCATCGAGTTTTGCTGTGACGGCGTTCAATTGGACGAATGTCGCTTTCGTGTAATTCGAAATAACACGGGCAAGTGTCGTCTTACCGGTGCCAGGTGGACCATATAGGATAATCGTACCAAGTCGATCGGCTTCGATGGCACGACGAAGTAGCTTGCCCTCGCCGATGATATGGCGCTGTCCGATAACGTCATCTAATGTTTCGGGGCGCATCCGATTGGCGAGCGGTCCGCCATTCGATTGATGAAATAAATCAGGCATACGTAACCATTCCTTTCGACAAACGTTTGTTCGATTAGTATAACAGAAGGAGACTTGAAGATGAAAATATCTACTAAAGGCCGTTATGGCTTGACGATTATGATTGCGTTGGCACGCGAGACTGATAACAAACCGCTCAGTTTAAAAAAGATTGCGGCACGACATGAATTGCCAGAGCATTACTTAGAGCAATTAATCGGCCCACTCCGTAACGGTGGACTCGTCAAGAGCGTGCGTGGTGCGTATGGCGGCTATCAGCTCGTCAAACCGCCAGAAGAAGTGACAGCGGGTGAAATCATTCGCTTGCTCGAAGGACCGCTGGCCATCGTCGAAGAATCTGAAGCAGATGATGCGGTGAAACGGAAGCTTTGGGATAAAATCAAAGAAGCAATTGATACCGTCCTTGATGAAACGACACTCGCTGACCTCGCTGAGGAAGAGTCAGACGGCTACATGTTTTATATTTAATAATGAGGTGACTTTAGATGAACTATTTTGATCACGCTGCGACGACACCGATGCGACCAGAAGTCCTCGAAGCGATGACACCCTACTTTTTAGAGACGTACGGGAACGCGTCGAGCATCCACGGAATTGGACGTAACGCCCGGGCGGCGCTCGATTCGTCACGTCGCGTCCTCGCAAAGTGGATTGGTGCTTCACCGAACGAGATCGTCTTTACGTCAGGTGGGACGGAGTCAGATAATTATGCTTTGTTGGGTGCGGCGTATGCCCATCAAGAAAAAGGCAAACATATCATCACGACAAAAGTCGAACATCACGCCGTTCTTCACGCGATGGAGCAACTTGAGCGCGAGGGCTTCGACGTCACGTATCTCGATGTTGATGAGTCGGGAGCTGTAGATATAGAAACGTTCCGATCAGCGTTACGTGAGGATACGATTCTCGTATCGGTTATGTACGGCAACAACGAGGTCGGAACGCGCCAACCGATTCAAGAAATCGGGGAGTTGTTACAAGACCATCAGGCTCTCTTCCATACGGATGCGGTACAAGCGCTCGGTACAGAAGAAATTGATGTGAAACGTATTCATGTCGATTTATTGTCGGCGTCCGCACATAAAGTGAATGGGCCAAAAGGTATCGGTTTTCTTTTCATGAAAACAGGTGTAAAATTAGCGTCACGTTCTTTTGGTGGACAACAAGAACGTAAACGTCGAGCCGGCACGGAAAATGTTCCGGGTGCCGTCGGATTCCAAAAAGCAGCTGAACTCGTCATGGCAGAGCGTGAGGACCGAGTGACTCTCTATGCTTCGCTCGATTTGGCACTGCGTCAACGTCTTGACGAACTAGGCGTAACTTATGAGGTGAACGGGTCGAATCGTTTACCTCACATCGTGAACTTATACCTCCCTGGAATTGACCTTGAACCTTTCCTCATCATGATGGATATGCGGGGCATGGCGATTTCGAGCGGGAGCGCCTGCACGGCGGGGTCGGTCGAACCGTCCCATGTATTGTCGACGATGTACGGGGATTCAGAGCGGACGCGTCAGTCTGTTCGAATCAGTTTTGGCCACGGTAACTCGGTCGAGGACGCGAAACGGCTCGCGGAGCGACTAGAAGAAGTCGTCTCGACATTTATGAACGGAGTGAGATAGATGAATTTACGCACGAAAGCCCCTGAAGAGACGACGGTCGTCGTCGGGATGTCAGGTGGCGTCGATTCATCGGTGACGGCCCATGTGTTAAAAGAACAAGGGTATAACGTCATCGGAATTTTTATGAAAAACTGGGATGACACGGACGAGAACGGTGTGTGTACGGCGACAGAGGACTATGAAGACGTCATCGCCGTGGCGAACCAAATCGGGATTCCTTACTATGCGGTCAACTTTGAAAAAGAATATTGGGACCGCGTCTTTGAATATTTCTTAGCGGAATATCGTCTCGGTCGGACGCCGAACCCGGACGTCATGTGTAACAAAGAAATCAAATTCAAAGCATTCCTCGACCATGCGCTTCGACTCGGTGCCGATTTTGTAGCGACCGGACACTATGCGCAAGTGAAATATGTTGATGGTGAGCATCGTCTGTTACGAGGAAAAGACGACAACAAAGACCAAACGTATTTCTTGAACCAATTGTCACAAGACCAGCTCGCGCGGACGATGTTCCCGATTGGTCATATGGACAAGAAAGATGTACGTGCGATTGCCGAAGAGGCAGGACTCGCGACGGCGAAGAAGAAAGATTCGACGGGAATCTGCTTTATCGGTGAACGGAACTTTAAAGAATTCTTGTCGGAATACCTTCCATCACAGCCTGGTGAAATGCGGACGCTCGATGGCGTCGTCAAAGGACGTCACGACGGGTTGATGTATTATACACTCGGACAACGTCACGGTCTCGGAATCGGTGGCGACGGTGATCCTTGGTTCGTCGTCGGGAAAGATGTTGAGAACAACGTCTTGTTCGTCGGACAAGGGTTCCATCACGACGCGCTCTACTCAGATGCGCTGCTCGCTTCGAAACTATCATGGACGGGAGCTGCTTCATCAGGAGAGTTCCGGGCGACGGCGAAGTTCCGTTATCGCCAACAAGATGTCCCGGTCACGATCGCTCCGCTCGAAAATGGCGAGGTCCTCGTCAAGTTCGATGAGCCACAACGTGCCATCACGCCAGGACAAGCGGTCGTCTTCTATGATGGCGACATCTGTCTCGGTGGGGCAACGATTGACGAAGCGTATCGAAACGGAAAACGACTCGACTATATCGGATGAGGTGATTGATATGAACGCAAACGAACAAGGCATCCAAGCGATGCAGCAAGGTGAATTCGAACAGGCGGCCAAACATTTCAATGAGGCCATCGAAGCGAACCCGACGGACCCGACTGGTTTCGTCAACATGGGGACATTGCTCCAGGCGATCAACGATTACGATCGTGCCGTCATCTTCTATGATAAGGCGATCGAGCTCGATGGTTCGTTCGGTGCCGCTCACTACGCGAAAGGTGCACTTGCCTATGAACTCGAGCAATTGGAGTCAGCGGAGGCGTCGCTTCGCCAAGCGCTCCTTTCTGGGATGGATGATGCTGATCTTCATTTCATGCTCGGGTTGACGTATAAGGCGATGGGTGATTTCGTTCGAGCGATGCCACGCCTGCGTGAAGCGAAAAAACAATCGCCAGAAGACGTGGAGATCACGTTCCAATACGGACTTGCACTCGCACAGAGTGAACAGCTCGAAGAGGCGGTCGTTGCGCTAGAAGAGACGCTCGATCTCGATGCGAGCCATACGGATGCCCGTTACAACTTGGCAATCGCATATGCGTTCTTGGGTGACCAGGAACGAACGTACGCTGAGCTTCAACGCGTCTTGGAGATGCAACCGGATCATGAACTTGCGCGTGACGCCGTCGCGAAGATGGATGCACTGCTTGGAAACTGATTTCTTGAATAGGAAAGTGCCATCACGATTGAGCGATGGCACTTTTTTGTTGACGCGATTAGAGTTGTTTCGTTGTGATTTTGACGGGTTCTCCGGCAAACTCGCCGTACGCCTCGTCCATATTTTTCGTATACAGTTCGATGATGTTATGGCTCGGGTCTTTGAAGTACGCAGAGCGTTCTTTCCCATTTTTCGTCTCATCCTCGTCCCACATCCGAAGTTTAACAGGGACATCGGTCTCATCTAAGATTTCGAGTGCCTGTTCAAACGACTCCATCGGAACGAAGAACGCACAGTGGACGTGGACGCCACCTTCATCATAGAGCGTGTCCCATTCCGTCACGTCTTGTTTCCGATTCGCATCCTCTTCATCCGTAAAGTCGCGTTTCAACCAAAGACCTAACCGTGTGTTCCCGCCGATATAGAGCCATGTTGCCCACGGTTCGTTCGCTTGTTCTTGTGATTCACTCGGTTCGGCATCGTCTCCGACCCATTGTTCGACGACAGGAAGCCCTAATTTTTCATGCCAAAAGGCTACGGCTTCGTTCATGTCTGTCACTTCTAAAACGAGTTCACATAATCCGCTGACTGGAATTCGTTTGCCCATAGATGATTCCTCCTTCAATGTTTCATTCGAACAGTTCCCCGTTTCTTTAAATCAAAAACGCGACTAGCTGTGTTGAAGTGGGGGAATGACAACCTATAGAAGGAGGTCGAGTGGCTTGCGAAAATTTAGCATGGTCAGCGTCATTTTGTTTTTTATTGTCGAGTACGTCTGGTTGAATCAATTATTTGAATCGGTAAATGAACGATTAGCAGACGGGAAATGGACGAATACGATCTTATATCAAGTGGTCGTTGAACCACGTGGACTCTTAACGTTAATCCTTCTTTTATTCGTAGCGCTCCTTCTCGTTGGATGGGCTGTTCACTATGTATACAGTGAGCAAAAGTCTTGGCAACATACATCTGAACATGTCGGTATTGGTTGGGTCGTTCCATTGATTTTGGCAGTACTCGGATTCCTCATTCCGAACGTATATGTCCAAGTCGGGATGTTACTCCTTCAAGTAACGTTCATTCCGCTCATCCCGTTCATCCATCAGACCGTTCCATTCTGGAAAGTCGTGACGAACTGGTTGATTCAGTTGGCGGTCATCGGACTCGTCCTGTTCGGGGCGAGGGGGATGCTTCAGGACTCGATCCGCATCGAGAAGACCGAGCTCTTCACAAAACTCGAGGCATATCAGGCGTCTGGTGACTTGGATAGGATCCAGCGTTTAATTGAAGAGGTGGACCTGGATCAGGTTGAGCGCATTTTGGACCGGGTCGATATCGAACAGTTGATACGTATTTTGGAGGTCGTCGATCTCGACCGAATCGAGCAAATCTTGAGTCTATTCGACTAGGGCATTTGTTCAATCGATTCATCTCGGGCTATAATGGATGATGGAAAAATAGCTGGAGGTGTCGGATATGATGGCAACACCTTATGAGTTGACTGGAAAAGTCATTCGCGTCCTGTTTCAATCAGAAGAAGAGGCGCATACGATTGCGCTCGTACGTATAAAAGAAAAGAATTTTGAGACGGATGAGACCGAGATGGTTATCGCAGGCGTCGGAGTCGGCATTGAGAAGGGCGAGACGTATAAGGCGCACGGTCGTCTCGTCGAACATCCTCGATTTGGGAAACAGATGAAAGCGGATTGGATTCGTCGTGTCGTCCCGATGACGAAACGTGCAGCCGTCCGCTTTTTGACGAACGGGTCTTTTCCCGGAATCGGTCAAAAGACGGCGCAAAAGATTGCGGATTCTCTTGGAGACGATTGTATCGATCAAATCGTCAAACATCCGAGTATCCTGTCTGAGGTAGACGGATTGAAAGAAAAGCAGGCGCGTGTGATCACCGAACGCCTGAACGTTTTATATGGGGTCGATCAGTTGCTTTTGTTTCTCGCTCCATTCGACGTGACGCCACGTCTCGCCTCGAAAATTCATAAAGAGTATGAAGGACGGGCGATGGAGACGATTGAGAAGAATCCGTATGCGCTCATGTACGACGTACAGGGGATTGGATTCAAGACGGCGGATGCCATCGCGGCACATTTTGGGATTCAAGGCATTCATCCTGAACGCATCGCGGCAGCCGTGCTGTACGTATTAGAACTCGAGCAAGGGAACGGTCATCTCTACGTGACGGCGGAACAACTCGAAGCCGAGATGCCTCGAATCATCGGGGCTGATCCGGGTGATGCGCTCGTCACGGCGCTCGAATCGCTCGCTAAAGAAGAACGGGTCGTCATCGAGGATGGGGTCGTCTATCATCCCCGTGTCTTCCGTGCCGAACGGAAGGCGGCAGAAGAGTTGGCCCGAATCATGGCGACATCGACGACAGAGGACGTGGACATGACGACCATCTTTGACGCGGTCGGACGTGTCGAGGAAATGTTCTCGATTGAATATGCCACTCAACAGCGAGAAGCCATCGAACTCGCTCTCAAGTCACCGCTCATGGTTCTTACCGGTGGACCGGGTACCGGGAAGACGACGGTCGTTCGAGGCATCATTCATGCACTCAGCGATGTCTTCGATTGGAAGTTAGAACCCGTTCCGAACCAACCGTTCCCGTTCGTCTTGGCCGCACCGACGGGTCGAGCGGCGAAACGCCTCAGTGAGTCGACCGGGCTACCGGCCTCGACGATTCATCGGCTGTTAAAGTTCGACGGTAGTTCGTTCCAAGTCGATGAGACGAATCCGCTTGTCGGGAAAGTGCTCATCGTCGATGAGGCGTCGATGATTGACATCTTCTTGTTCCGAAGCTTGCTCAAGGCGGTACCGAACGGCATGAAAATCTTGTTCGTTGGAGACCGCGATCAGCTCCCGTCTGTCGGACCGGGGCAAGTACTTGCCGATTTGATGGCGACAGAAGGGATTCCGGTCGTCCGCCTCGACGTCGTCCACCGTCAGGCGTCGGAATCGAGCATCCTCCGACTTGCCCATTCCTTGAACGCCAAAAAGATGCCAGAAGATTTGTTGGCTTCACTGCCGGACCGGCGCTTCTATACGGCGAATCAGGAGACGGCACTTCAAGCGATTTGTCAGATGGCAGGAGCGGCTCTCCGAAAAGGATATTCACCGTTTGATATTCAAGTGCTCGCACCGACGTATCGAGGGGTATGTGGAATTGACGGACTGAATGAAGCACTTCAAAACGTATTCAATCCAAAATCAAGTGCCCGTGAAGTGAAGCATGGGACGCGCATTTACCGAAACGGTGATAAAGTGCTACAACTCGTCAACAACGCCGAGGAGAACGTCTATAACGGGGACATCGGGGAAATCACGAACATCTTCTACGCGAAGGAAAATGTCGATAAGGTCGACAAGATTTATATCCGATTCGACCAGACAGAAGTCGAGTACAACCGTAGTGAATGGGACCAGTTCACCCATGCCTACGCCATCACGATCCATAAGTCACAAGGTTCCGAGTTCCCAATCGTGCTCATGCCGGTCTTCTTCAACGGAGGATTCCGATCGTCGCGCAACTTGATTTATACAGCTGTGACTCGGGCGAAGAAGAGTTTACTCTTGTTTGGTGACGTGCGTGCGCTCGAGGCGGCGACGCGAGAAGAAGAACCGGTGCGACGGACAAAATTGGTCGAGCGCTTAGGCGGGAAGTCTTGACGTCTTTCCGAACGCGTGTGATAATGACGAATAGACAACTGAAACGATACAGACGATGAAGGAAATGAGTACGTCGTCACCGCCTCTACAGAGACATCTTCCTAGGCTGCGAGAAGATGGGGGTCGGCCGACCGAAGCTATTCTGGAGTCCCCACTCAACCTGGGCGCCTCATCCACGTTAACGGATGTTCGAGGCACGGTGTATACCGTGCGAACGAGGGTGGTACCACGAAGCGATGCTTTCGTCCCTTTCCACAGGGGCAGGCATCGCTTTTTTTCGTTTCGTTCAGAAATAAGGAGGAATTGTTCATGAAACCGCTCAAATCATTGACTGGCGCACAAATTCGCCAAATGTACTTAGATTTCTTCAAATCAAAAGGGCACAGCGTGGAGCCGAGTGCTTCGCTCGTACCGGTCGAAGACCCAACTTTGTTGTGGATCAACTCTGGTGTTGCGACATTGAAAAAATATTTTGATGGACGTGTCATCCCAGCGAACCCACGGATCGTCAACGCTCAAAAATCGATTCGTACGAACGATATCGAGAACGTCGGGAAGACAGCACGTCACCATACGTTCTTCGAAATGCTCGGGAACTTCTCAGTCGGTGAATACTTCCGTGAAGAAGCGATCACATGGGGCTGGGAACTGTTGACGAGCGACGAATGGTACGGACTCGATCCGGACCGTCTCTCCGTCACGATTCACCCGGACGATGAAGAGTCAAAACAAATTTGGTTGAACCTCGGCATGCCAGCTGACCGCATCATCCCGCTAGAAGATAACTTCTGGGAAATCGGTGAAGGTCCATCTGGTCCGAACACGGAAATCTTCTTTGACCGTGGTCCAGCATTCGGGGACGACCCGACAGACCCTGAACTTTATCCGGGTGGGGAGAACGAGCGTTACCTTGAAATCTGGAACATCGTGTTCAGCCAATATAACCATGACGGACACGGAAACTACACAGAGCTTCCGCGTAAAAACATTGATACAGGGATGGGACTCGAACGGATGGCGAGCGTCCTTCAAGACGTACCGACAAACTTCGATACCGACCTCTTCATGCCGATCATTCGTGAAACTGAAAAAATCAGTGGCGACGTATACCGTCAAGACAGCAGCAAGGACGTCGCGTTCAAAGTCATCGCGGACCACATCCGTACGGTATCGTTCGCAATCGGTGACGGGGCACTCCCATCGAACGAAGGACGTGGCTATGTCCTCCGTCGTCTTCTCCGCCGTGCGGTCCGCTATGCGAAGATGCTTGGTATCGAGCGTCCGTTCATGTATGAGCTCGTCGACGTCGTCGGTGACATCATGGTCGACTTCTACCCGCAAGTGAACGAGAAGAAAGACTTTATCAAGAAAGTCATCAAAAACGAGGAAGAGCGTTTCCACGAAACGTTGAATGACGGTCTCGCGATTTTGAACGAAGTCGCAAAAGCACAAAAAGCAGCTGGGTCAAACATCATCAGCGGTCAAGACGCATTCCGTCTTTATGACACGTACGGCTTCCCGCTCGAATTGACAATCGAATATGCAGAAGACCATCAGATGACGGTCGACGAGGACGGCTTCAAAGAAGCGATGAATGAACAACGTGAACGTGCACGTCAAGCGCGTGCTGACGTGGAATCGATGCAGATTCAGTCGGGTGTGCTTGCAGACATCACGATGCCATCGACATTCCTCGGATACAACAACCTTGAGACGAACGCAAAAATCATCAGCTTGATTCACAACGGCGAACTCGCCGACGTCGTCGCTGCAGGAGAAGAGGCACAAGTCATCCTCGATCAGACACCATTTTACGCTGAGAGTGGCGGTCAAATCGGTGATAAAGGACAAATCGTCGGAGAAGACTTCCTTCTTCGCGTGAAAGATGTGTCGAAAGCGCCAAACGGACAGAACTTGCATACAGTCACGGTCGAGTCAGGTGTGGCGAAAGCGGAAGTAGCCGTCACAGCCACTGTCGACCAGGCATCGCGTCAAGCCATCGTCAAAAACCATACGGCGACGCACCTTTTGCATCGTGCACTCAAAGATACGCTCGGGGAGCACGTCAACCAGGCGGGTTCACTCGTGACACCAGATCGTCTCCGTTTTGACTTCTCACACTTCGGTCAAGTGACACCTGAAGAGCTTCAATCGATTGAGCGTCAAGTGAACGAGAAAATTTGGGCATCAATCGGTGTCGACATCGAAGAAATGAACATTGCGGATGCGAAAGCAAAAGGTGCGATGGCACTCTTCGGCGAGAAATATGGTGATGTCGTTCGGGTCGTATCAGCAGGTGATTACTCGGTTGAGCTTTGTGGTGGGATTCACGTCTCCAACACGGCTGAAATCGGACTCTTTAAAATCTTGTCTGAATCAGGGATTGGCGCCGGGACACGTCGCATCGAAGCGGTCACAGGAGCTGGCGCATACGAAGTGATGAACCAGCAAATCGAGACGCTTGAAGCAGCAGCGAAACTGTTGAAGACGAAACCACTTGAAGTTCCTGCACGCGTTCAAGCACTTCAAGCTGAAATCAAAGAAGTCGAGCGTGCTTCAGAATCGCTTAAAGCGAAGCTTGCCAACATCGAGGCATCTTCATTAACGGATGCAATCGAAACGATTGGTGGCGTTCAATTGATTGCGAAACGCGTCGATGGACAAGATATGGATGCCCTTCGCAGTATGGTCGACGACTTGAAAGGGAAACTCGGTTCTGCCGTGATTATCCTTGGTTCGGCGAACGGTGAGAAGGTCAACCTCGTCGCAGGTGTGACGAAAGACTTGAACGATCGTGGCTTCCATGCCGGAAAACTGATTAAAGAAGTCGCGACACGCTGCGGTGGTGGTGGTGGCGGTCGTCCAGACATGGCACAAGCAGGTGGCCGTGATGCAACAAAACTGGACGAAGCATTGAAGTTTGCTTCACATTACGTCGAATCACTGGCATAATAGAGTGTGAAGTGCAAACGGAAAGAGGTGGATTCTTGTGAGCCAAATGGATCGCACGATGCAATTCAATTTTCCAGAAGATGATCAACGTGCTAACACACGTGAGACGCTGATTACGGTATATCAAGCACTCGAGGAAAAAGGTTATCAACCGATCAATCAAATCGTGGGATACTTACTGTCAGGTGACCCTGCCTACATTCCACGTCATAATGATGCGCGAAACTTGATTCGCAAAATTGAGCGGGATGAACTTCTCGAAGAGTTGGTCAAATCGTATTTGAACGATCGTAGAGAGGATTAATATGAAGCGAGTCATGGGACTCGATGTCGGATCGAAGACGATTGGTGTCGCGGTGAGTGACCTGATGGGATGGACGGCGCAAGGTGTGGAGACGGTCTACTGGACCGAACCTGACTTTGATGAAGCCGTCCGTCTCCTTCGTCCGTTTATCGAGCAGTACGATGTGAAAGAAGTCGTCGTCGGTCACCCGAAAAACATGAATGGAACAGTCGGTCCGCGCGGTGAAGCGTCCGAGGCATTTGCCGAGGCGTTCACAGAACAGACAGGCTTACCTTGCGTGTTGGTGGATGAACGATTAACGACGATGCAAGCGGAACGGATGCTCATTTCAGCAGATGTCAGCCGCAAAAAGAGAAAAGCGGTCATCGACAAGATGGCGGCCGTGATGATTTTACAAAACTACCTGGATCGTTCCGGGAAATAAGGAGGAATCTCTCATGGCAGAAATCCGTCGTGAAGAAGAAATGTACCGTATTCCAGACGAAAATGGAGACGAACATTTATTTGCAGAAATTTTCCGTATGACGAGCGACCGTTCGAAAAAGACGTTTGTCGTACTCGAACCGGTTGGCGCACCAGAGACAGAAGATGAAGATACGATTGAAGTATACGCATTTGAAATTGAAGAACTTGAAGATGGCGAATTCATCTTGAAGCTCGTCGAAGACGATGAAGACTTCGATGAGGTCATGGAAGCATTCGACATCGTCAATGACGAAGTCGGTCTAGACTAAATAGGGGACGGGCGACTAGGGAACATCCCTCGTCGCCTCTCTTTATAAAAAGAACAGGGGAGAAATGCATGAATCATCCATCTATGTCAGATGAGAAACGTGCCCGCAACCGGATCGTCCGTCGCATCACGGTTGTCATCCTGGCCATCTTCCTTCTCGTCATCGCCACAGGGTCGGCGCTCACATATGTCTTTGTGAAGCGTTCCATCGAACCGATTGACCCAACTTCGACTGAAACGGTCGAGATTGAAGTCCCGCTCGGTGCTGGTTCGGGATACATTGGTGAATTACTAGAAGAGAATGGGCTTGTAAGGAGTAGCACGATTTTCCGTTTCTATACACGCTTTAAGAACGAATCGTCGTTCCAGGCGGGGACGTATACGTTATCTCCGTCACAATCAATCGATGAATTGATTGAAACGTTGCAAACAGGTAAAGTCATTGTGGTCCCTGATATCAAGCTCGTCATTCCAGAAGGATTCACGATTGATCAGGTGATTGCGAGACTTGCGAAAGTGGCCGAAATCCCGAAAGAAGAGATTTCTGAGCAGTTGAGCGACCGTGAATACATTCAGTCTCTCGTAAACGAGCATGAAATGTTGACGGAAGAAGTATTGCAGGAAGGCATCTATCATCCGCTTGAAGGATACCTGTTCCCAGCCACATATGAATTCAATAAAGGCGTAACGCTCAATGAAATCATCGACGAGATGTTACTACCAACCGAAAGTATGTATCAAGAATACAAAGGTCGTTTAGCCGATTCAGGACGTACGTTCCATGAGACGCTCGCGCTCGCATCCGTTGTCGAGAAAGAGGCGGTGTCAACGGAAGACCGTAAAGAGATTGCTGGCGTGTTCGAGAATCGCTTAAACGACGGAATGAAATTACAATCTGACCCGACCGTCTGGTACGGAACGGGGGAAACATCGATTTTCACTTCATTCGCGGACTTGGAGAACGATTCCTTATATAACACGTATCGTTACGAAGGCATCCCGATTGGACCGATTGCGGCCGTGAGCCGTGACGCATTTGAGGCGGTGCTTAATCCGAACGACACGGAGAACATTTACTTCTACGCACGCCCTCCACGTGAAGGGTTCCCGAACGGGGAAGTCTTGTTCGAAGTCGACTATGAGGATCACCAACAAAACGTCAATAAGTACCGTTCCGAATGGGAAGCGTTTGAAGAAGCAAACAGTAATTGATGGGACGACCGGAAGCGGATGCTTCCGGTCGTTTGAATGAAGAGAGTTAAGAGGTGGAACGAGTGGACCATGCATCCTATGAGGGATATGTAGAAAAACTAATCAATGACCGCTCCCCGCTATTGACGGAGATGGAGGCGTTCGCGCGTGTTCATCACGTCCCAATCATGGATTTGACGGGTTCGGAAGTGCTGCTCTCCTTACTGGCGATGCAACGGCCGACCCGAATCCTCGAAGTGGGTACGGCCATCGGCTATAGTGCCATTCGCATGGCAGAATTGTTACCCGATGCAGAAATCGTCACAATCGAGCGGAATGCTCGCCGTTTCGAAGAGGCGACGGAATTCATCAATCGATCGGACGTGCGCGATCGTATTACGCTCGTTCACGGCGATGCCGTCGAATTGATTGGAACGATTGAAGGTGAATTCGATGCCGTATTTATTGATGCGGCAAAAGGACAATATCAAAAATTTTTTGATGGGTATGGCGCTTTAGTACCAATTGGTGGTACGATTTACAGCGATAATTTGTTTTTACGAGGAGACGTCTTGCTAGAGGATGTATCGGTCTTAGACCGACGCCGACGCCGGCTCGTGCGTCTCGTGAAACAGTTTACTGAGCAATTGATGGCACGGACCGATTATCATACTGCAATTTTGCCCCTTGGTGATGGCCTAGCAATCAGTCGTAAATTACGATGAGGAGGACTTAACTTTGATGCAACATAAACCCGTCATTATTGGCGTGGCCGGGGGTACCGGATCAGGAAAAACGACCGTGGCCCGCGCGCTCGTCGATGCGTTTCAAGGTCAATCGGTCGTCATGATCGAGCAAGACGCGTACTATAAGGATCAATCAGAGATGACCATGGAGGAGCGGTACAAGACGAACTACGACCACCCCTTCGCCTTTGATAACGATTTGTTGATCGAACATATCCAACAGTTACAACAACATCAGGCGATTGAAAAGCCGGTCTATGACTATGCGGCCCACACGCGTTCAAGTGAAACCATTTTAATCGAACCCGTCGATGTCGTCATCGTCGAAGGGATCTTGGCACTCGAAGATGCACGTTTACGAGATCTGATGGATATCAAAGTATTCGTGGATACAGATGCGGACGTTCGAATCTTGCGTCGTATGCAGCGTGATTTGAATGAACGTGGACGTTCAATCGATTCGGTCGTTGCCCAATATACAAATGTGGTGCGTCCGATGCACTTACAATTCTGTGAACCTACAAAACGGTATGCAGATATCATCGTTCCTGAAGGCGGAGAAAACTTTGTCGCGATCGATTTACTCGTGACCAAAATCCGTTGGGTGCTCACTGAGCGCAATCGCGCGTGAGGAAATAAATCGTTTTCAATTCAACCCTAGCTGTAATATACTAGGAGACAATGAAGGAGTGACAGAAATGGCTGAAAAACAACACTATATGACGTTAGACGGAAAAGCGAAGATCGAACATGAATTAAACGAACTGAAGACGGTCCGCCGTAAAGAAGTCGTTGAAAATATTAAGATTGCTCGTGATTTCGGTGACTTGTCAGAGAACGCGGAATATGACGCGGCGAAAGAAGAACAAGCGATGGTCGAAGGACGCATCGCACAATTAGAAGAAATGCTCCGTAACGCGGTCATCATTCAAGATGATGCAGGCGATAACTCGGTTGTCTCAATCGGGAAGACGGTAACGTTCTTCATTCAAGAAGATAATGAAGACGAAACGTATACAATCGTTGGTGGAGCTGAGGCAGACCCGTTCACAGGGAAAATCTCTAACGAATCACCGATCGCCAAGGCACTTCTTGGACGTACGATTGGTGATGTGGTCACGGTGCAAACACCAGGTGGCGACATGGTCGTCGAAATTAAAGAAATCAAATAAATTGTTGAGCGACCTCCTATTCGGAAGTCGCTCTCTTTCTGAGGAGGAAACGGAATGAAAGTAGGCATCATCGGCGCGATGGAAGAAGAAGTGAATCTACTTCGGAACGAGTTGACAGAACGAGTAGATACTGAAATCGCGAACTATCATTTTTATGAGGGCTATCTTGGTAACATGCAAGTCGTCATCTTGAAGTCAGGCATCGGGAAAGTCAATGCTGCCATCGGCACGACACTTTTGATTGATAAGTTCAAACCGGACGTCGTCATCAACACAGGATCTGCCGGCGGTTTTAAAAAAGGGATGAAAGTCGGAGACGTCGTCGTCTCGACGGAAGTTCGTCATCACGATGTCGACGTGACGGCATTCGGTTATGAGTACGGACAAGTACCAGGTATGCCGCCAGCGTATGAGGCGGATGCCAAACTCGTCAGCGTCTGTAAAGATGTCATTGAAAACTTGCCGGACGTGAATGTACATCAGGGATTGATTGTGACGGGAGATTCGTTCATCAACGATTCGAAACGCGTGACGGACATCCTCGGTCATTTCGACGGCGTCGCAGCGGTCGAGATGGAGGCTGCCCCGATCGCTCAAACGTGCTATCAGTTTGGTATTCCTTTTGTCGTCACACGCTCGATTTCAGACAGTGCAGACGAAGAAGCGAACTTGTCATTCGACGAGTTTTTGGAGACAGCATCGATCAACTCTGCGAAGATGGTCATGGCTGTCACGAAGCGTTTAGAACAAGCTTAATCCAGTCAACACGAGGAGGATGCATTGACATCCTCTTTTTATTCCCTTATATTAGTACCAGATACTAAGAATAGGGGTCGACGATATGAATATTGGAATCATCGGCATCGGATCGTTCTTACCGGACAATCGGGTGACAAATATCGATTTAGAAAAACGAATGGATACGAGCGATGAGTGGATTCGTACTCGTACAGGCATCGAAGCACGTCATTTGGCTGAAGAAGATATGACAGTCGCAGATATGGCGACACGCGCTGCTGAACGGGCGTTACAGAGTGCGGGCGTCACGATCGACGACATTGAAGCCATCGTTTGTGCGACAGCAACGGCGCCAGCCTTCCCGGCAACTGCATGTGTGGTTCAGGCGAATCTTGGCGCGAAAGCCGCCGTGGCGTTCGACGTGAGCGCGGCATGTAGCGGTTTCATCTTCGCAATGGACACGGCGAAGAGTCTCATGGATTCAAAAGGATTTAAAAAGACGCTCGTCATCGGCGCAGAGAAGATGGGAAGTCTGATTGATTGGGGTGATCGATCGACGGCTGTCCTTTTCGGAGATGGGGCAGGGGCTGTCGTGCTCGGGGAAGATGATATCGCTTCAATTGACTCACTTGTGCTCGGAAGTGACGGGACAGGTGGCAAACATCTGTATGAAAATGAAGAAGGTAAAATCGTCATGAACGGTCGTGAAGTCTTCAAATTTGCCGTTCGGAAGATGCCCGAAATCGTGCTTGAGGCGCTGGACAAAGCCGATAAGACGTTGGAGGACCTTGATGTCCTCGTTCCACACCAGGCGAACCGTCGAATCATCGACGCTGCGATGGAACGTTTACACTTAGAAGAAGAGAAAGTTGTCATGACCATTCAAGACCATGCGAATACATCAGCAGCTTCCATCCCACTCGCATTGGCCGAGGCGGTCAAGTCTGGCAAAATCCAAGATGGACAAACGGTCGTCATCGCAGGATTTGGTGCTGGGCTCACGTGGGGGGCTAGCTGCCTGACATGGAATCACGCAACCATTACGGAGGGGAATCATTTATGAAACGAGTAGTAGTGACAGGATTAGGAGTCGTATCACCATTAGGAAACGATGTCTCAACAATGTGGGATCGCCTGTTAAAAGGGGAAAACGCGATTGATACGTTGACGAAGATTGACATCAGTCAATATCCGGCCAAGGTCGGGGCGGAAGTGAAGGAATGGAACATCGATCATTTAGTCGAACCGAAGGAAGCGCGTAAGATGGATTCCTTCATCCAATATTCTTTACTTGCGGCAGACGCTGCCCATAAAGACAGCGGACTCGATGTGAAAGCGATCGCGGACGATGTCGGGATTTGGATCGGGAGCGGAATTGGTGGCGTCGAGACGATTGACAAACAGTCGGCCATCTTGCATGACCGTGGACCACGTCGCGTCAGCCCGTTCTTCATTCCGATGATGATTCCGAACATGGCGAGCGGACAAGTATCTATCTATCTTGGAGCAAAAGGACCGAGCAACTGCTCCGTGACGGCTTGTGCGTCAGGGACGAACTCCATCGGCGAAGCGTTCCGTGTCATTCAACGTGGAGATGCCATCGCTATGTTCGCAGGTGGAGCGGAAGCGCCAATTACACCACTCTCGTTCGCAGGATTCTGTTCGAACAAAGCTCTATCTACGAATCCAGACCCGAACACGGCCTGCCGTCCGTTCGATGAGAATCGCGACGGGTTCGTCATGGGTGAAGGAGCTGGGGTGCTCGTGTTAGAAGAATATGAGCACGCATTGGCACGCGGGGCAAAAATGTACGCTGAAGTTGTCGGATATGGAATGAGTTCGGATGCATACCATATCACAGCACCGTCACCAGAAGCTGAGGGCGGATCAAAAGCGATGAGTGAGGCGATTCGTGATGCTGGAATCACGCCAGAAGATGTTCAATACATCAACGCGCATGGAACGAGTACACCGCTCAACGATATGCTCGAGACGAAAGCGATTCGTCGAGTGTTCGGGGAACACGCTGACAAGCTCGCCGTCAACTCATCAAAATCGATGATTGGTCACCTTCTTGGTGGTGCAGGTGGCGTCGAGGCCGTCATCACAGCATTATCGATTCACGAAGGCAAGATTCATCCAACGATTAACTGCGAATCACCAGCAGCAGATTGTGATTTGGATTATGTACGTGAAGGAAATCGGGAACTTGACATTCGTTATGCACTCAGTAACTCACTCGGCTTCGGGGGCCACAATGCGACACTCGCATTTGCAAAAGTGATGAACTGACGGTAGAAAAAACACACAAAAAAGGTTAGGGTATAAGGGTTGGTCTAACAGAAAGGAGTGCAACGAATGAAAAAGAAATCATTCATCGTGGCCGCCTTGTTAGGTTCAGTCCTTATCCTTTTTTTATTTATTTGGAACGAACAACGAGAGCAGTCACGCAAACCAGTACCAGTAGAAGAACAACAATTGACGATTTACGGGGAGTCACTTCCGACTCAGCCGGATGTCATGCTAGCAATCGATCCGTCATCTCAAACAATCCTGTCCCATCTCTATGAAGGCCTGTATCGATTCGGAGCAGACGGGTCCATCGAACCAGCGCTCGTTGAGAAGTTAGAGCGATCCGAAGACGGAACGGTCTATACATTCACATTAAAAGAGAGTGTGACGACAGAAGGGAATGCGATTGACGCGCAAACATTCGTCGATCACTTCCAAAAACTCGTGGACGTTGATACGAATTCACCGTTCAGCTTCTTACTAGCAGATGTTCAATCCGCAAAAGAAATCGGACTTGGCCAACAAGAACCGGATACGCTAGGGGTCAAGGCAATCGATGACCGGACGCTCGAGTTGACTCTTGTCCGTCCGATGGAAGGGTTCGAACAGATTTTGGCGATGCCCGCATTTTTACCTCAACCAAATGTGGAAGCGTGGGAAGAGCTAGAGACGAACGGTCCATTTAAAATCAAGGCAATCGGAGATACGACCATCTCGTTACATAAAAATGAAACGTACCGAGAAGCTGAACAGGTCACGCTTGAAACGATTACCATTAATAGTGAAGCGAACTTGACGGAAGCGACAGGGATGCAACCCGTCCCATACGATTTTGACGTTTCCACGATTGATGAGGAAATTTTGAACGTACAGGACGTTCCACGAAGTGGAGTCTTTTATTTAAAGCCGAATGTTAAAAAAGCCCCGTTTAATGATGTAGCGTTCCGACAAGCCATCGCATTGACGCTTGAGCGGTCGGAAATCGAGGATTCACTCGCGCGAGCGGAACAGACGACAGAACGATTACTCGTCATCGACCAAGAGGATGCGATCGCACAATTAGAAGGAAACGCCGACCAATTGTTTGACACCGTGAAGAAACGGCTGAAGAAAGATGAACTCGAAATCGAGCTGCTCAGCTTTGTCGATGACGAAGCGCGTCAAATCTCCGCAAAATTAAAGAAGAATTTGGAACAGTTGGATGGTTTGACCGTTAACATTATCGAGCTCCCCTTAGGAGAAAAAGTTAGGAAAGAAGTCTCAGGGGATTATGCGTTTTCTCTATCAGGCTGGCAACCGGACTATCCGATGTTATCCGCCTATTTGACTCAATTTGAAACAAACGATGTCCTCAATTCGAGTCGATATGCTAGCGAATCGTATGATCAATTGATGGATCAGGCTCGCTCAACGGATCGGTTGGAAGAACGAAATGAAATCTTCCGAGAAGCGGAGGCACAGCTGTTAGAAGAGGCTGTTGTTATGCCAATCTATCAAGCTGGACGCTCTTATGTGATCGAAAAAGGTTACGACCATATCGGATATCCGGTCACCGGTCCTTCATATGTCCTAACCTTTGCAAAAAAATACGAAAATTGAGCTAAAAGCCCGCCACTGTAGGCGGGCTTTTAGACTATAGATAAAATTTTTTAGAAAAATCAAAATAAACACTTTGCAAAATTATCAGAATATTGTATTATTGCATCAACGGGATTTTGGTAACAAATACTGTCAGAAGAAATGACTGAATTTTCTACCATCATTCACTTCGTTAAAACGAAAAAATCAGGGGGTCATCGCAATGAATAAGAAAAAAGGTTTTGCTTTAGCATCATCGGTTACACTTCTATCAAGTGCATTCCTAGCTGCATGTTCGACAGGGGAAGAAACGGATTCTTCACAAGGATCAACAGGCGAAGGTTCAGCAGATGAAGCGCAAGTCCTCAACTTGCTCGATTCTTCAGATATTCCTTCACTTAACCCGACACTCGCAACAGATGCTGTATCGTTCAACGTATTGAACAACGTTAACGAAGGTCTCTACCGCATGGACGAAGAAGACAACCCGACTGAGGGGATGGCTGAATCTCACGACGTTTCAGAAGACGGGAAAACGTACACGTTCAAAATCCGTGAAGGCGCGACTTGGTCAAACGGGGAGCCTGTCACAGCGAATGACTTCGAATACGCTTGGAAAGAAGTACTCAACCCAGATAACGCATCACAATATGCATACGTTATGTCAATCATCGAAGGCGCAGAAGCGTACAACACAGGTGAAGGCGAGCGCGATGCTGTAGGCGTTAAAGCAATCGACGATCAAACACTTGAAGTTAAATTGACAGCACCAGCTGACTACTTCCTCGGATTGACTAGCTTCGGCGTATTCATGCCAAAACTCGAGTCATTCGATAAAGAGCAAGGCGAGAACTTCGGTACATCTGCAGAGACGACTCTCTACAACGGACCGTTCAAACTCGACAGCTGGGAGCGCGAGCAAGGCTGGAAGATGGTCAAGAACGAAGACTATTGGGATGCTGACACAGTTAAACTTGAAGAAATCAACGTTAAAGTCGTTAAAGAAGTTTCAACAGGTGTTAACTTGTATGAAAACGGTGACGTTGACCGCACAGGCTTGACTTCTGAACTCGTAGCCCAGTATCAAGACAGCGAAGAGTTCTCAACTGTCGTTGAACCAACACTCTTCTACCTCCAGTTCAACACTGCTGTTGAAGAATTAAATAACCAAAACATCCGTAACGCGATTGACGCGGCATACGATAAAGCAGCAATCTCAGAGACGCTTCTTGCGAACGGTTCGATTCCTGCGAACTACCTCGTACCAAAAGACTTCGTAACAGGTCCTGACGGCAAAGACTTCCGTGAAGCGAACGGCGACATCGGCGGCTATGACGTGGATCGTGCGAAAGAACTTTGGGAAGCTGGACTTGAAGAGCTCGGAACAGACAAAGTTGAACTTGAGCTCCTCAACTATGACTCAGAGTCTGCGAAGCAAATCGGTGAGTTCATCAAAGGTGAGCTTGAGAAGAACCTTCCAGGAATTACGGTTACAATCAAACAACAACCGTTCAACAACAAACTTGACCTTGAGAACAAAGGTGAGTTCGAGTTCACATTCGCTGGATGGGGTCCTGACTACCAAGATCCAATGACATTCGTTGACCTCTTCGTCACTGACGGACCATACAACCGTGGTAAGTGGTCGAATGAAGAATTCGATAAGTTGATCGAATCTGCGAAATCAAGCACAGATGCTGAACAGCGTTGGGCTGACCTTCAAGCTGCAGAGAAAATCGTTCTTGAAGAGAACGCAATCTCGCCAGTTTACCAACGTGGATCGGCTCGCCTCACGAAGCCATATGTTAAGGATATCGTTGAGCACGCATTCGGTGCGGACTACTCTTACAAGTGGGCTTCAATCGAAGGAAAAGAATAATCAAATCATCTTTACGAAGAGAGACAGGGACGCCTGTCTCTCTTTTTATGTAGATATTTGATACAAAAAAGAACGCTCAGCTGAGCGTTCTTTTTAACATCATTTATTTTTTCACTTTGGCACGCTTGCGACTGAGACCCATCGCTTTCTCGATTTTTGCGAGATTCTTGTTCGCGACGGCTTCAGCCTTCACGCGACCGGCATCAAGGATTTCATCGAGTTCTGGTGAATCAATCAACTCGTGATAACGCGTTTGAATTGGTTCAAGCAGGGCAACGACCGCTTCTGCCACATCCTGTTTAAATGTTCCGTAGTTCGAATTCTCATATTGCTTGACGAGGTCATCAATTGAAGTGCCGGTAGAGAGTGAATAAATTTCCAACAAGTTTGAAATCCCTGGTTTGTTCTCCCGATCGAATGAGATGACACCACTCGAATCTGTGACGGCACTCTTGATTTTCTTGCGAATGACATTCGGCTCATCGAGCATCGAGATATATCCTTTGGCATTCGTATCCGATTTAGACATCTTCTTCACGGGATTCGTGAGAGACATGATCCGAGCGCCTTCTTTTTGAATGAGTGGTTCCGGCATCGTGAATGTCTCGTAATAACGTTTGTTAAAGCGTTCCGCCAAGTCACGAGTAAGTTCGATGTGTTGCTTTTGGTCGTCTCCGACTGGAACGAGTTCCGTATTGTATAACAAAATATCAGAAGCCATGAGCGTCGGGTAGACGAACAACCCTGCGCCTACATTCTCGCTGCCTTGCGACTTGTCTTTATACTGCGTCATACGACCGAGCTCGCCCATGCCGGCGATACAAGTTAACATCCAACCGAGTTGAGCGTGTGCTTTTACTTCAGACTGTACGAAAATCGTCGCTTTCTCCGGGTCGAGACCGGACGCGAGATAAAGTGCTGCTAATTTTCGCGTGTTGTTCATGAGCTCGACACGGTCGAGTTGAACAGTAATTGAATGTAAATCGACGATACAATAATAGGCATTGTTGTCGTCTTGTAGGTCGACGAATTGTTTCATCGCGCCAAGGTAGTTCCCGAGCGTCACGACGCCGGTCGGTTTGATTCCTGAAAAAATCGTTGCCATGTGAATACACCTCCGAAAAATATAAAAAACCGCAGTCGTCCTCCCGAATAAATCGGGACGAATAACCGCGGTGCCACCCAAATTTGCATATACTATGCCACTTGAACGCGTTAACGGGCGTGAACCGTCTCGCCATACTTTTTGTTCAGGCGAGCCACTCCGAAGTCCATTCATTCAATAACTTTTCATCTACTCACAGCACCGTAGACTCTCTGAGGAAAAGGGGAATTGAATTACTTGTCTTCATCCAAGTGTTCTTATTCTGCATTTAGTTTAGCACAGGATTCAAGTGACGAAAAGATTAAATCAAAGCGACGAGAAATGAGAGAGCGATACTTCCAACTCCGACATACACCCAGTTCCAAGCCGATTGTTTACGGAGTTGTCGATCTTCCGGTTCTTCTTCCTCATCTTCTTCATAGTCCGCGTCAATTTCTTTCAACTTTGCACGTCGATTACGCTTAAATCCGTACATGATTCCGTCAAATAGACCTGTTGCACTCATATGGGAGAACATCCCGATGGCAAATATCAGAATACCTGAAACGAACAAGCCGCCACTCAAATGAAACGTGAAGGACTCAGTTCGGAAATAGGAAAAAATTGACCACACCGTATAGAAAAGTGTGACAATCCCCCAAACAATCAATATATTTCGAAACTTTTTCAACGATGTAATCTCCTTTCGAGCGTTAGAGGGAATGCATCAACATTCCGTGTTTCTTCTATGATACTAGGAAGGTGGGGCAGAAAGCGAGTAAGAATGTTAAATCAAATGACAGCGTTTTATTCAATAGTTGACAGTTATATTAAAAATTTCTTACAATAGCCCTAACGTTCTTTCGTCGAATACTTTATGAAATATTCAGAAAATTAAAGAAAAAGTAAGATGTTTATTCGACGATCGGCTAGTTTTTTAAAACGAAAGGGGAAATCGCAATGAAGAAAAAATCGATTTTGCTCATGATGACAATCATCTTGGCACTCGGTTCAGTTCTCGCAGCTTGTTCGACAGGCGGAGACTCTGATGGCGGCGGTTCTTCTTCAAACGGAGAGAAAGTTCTTCGTTTGACGGATACGTCAGATATCACAACAGCCGATCCGGCTCTTGCTACAGACGCGGTCGCATTCAACTTGATCGCCAACACAATGGAAGGTCTTTACCGTCTTGATAAAGATGGAAATGCCGTCCCGGCACTTGCTGAAGGCGAACCAGAAGTAAACGAAGACGAAACGGTTTACACGTTCAAACTTCGTGATGCTGAATGGTCAAACGGGGAACCGGTCACAGCAAACGACTTTGTTTACGCTTGGCAACGAGCTGTTGATCCTGCAACAGGCTCACAGTACGCATACATCATGAACACAGTTAAAAACGCTGAAGCAATCAACACTGGTGACACACCAAAAGAAGAGCTTGGCGTAAAAGCAATCGATGAGAAGACACTCGAAGTTACACTCGAGCGTCCAGACCCATCATTCCTTTCACTTACTTCGTTCGGTACATTCACTCCGATCAACGAAGCATTCGCTACAGAAAAAGGTGAAGACTTCACGACTGGTCCTGAAAACCTTCTTTATAACGGACCGTTCACATGGACTAAATGGGATCGTGAACAAGGCTATGTCTTAACGAAAAACGAATCATATTGGGATGCAGAAAATGTTGCTCTCGACTCAGTTGATGTGAAAGTTGTTAAAGAAACATCTACAGTCGTGAACTTGTATGAAGCGGGCGATGTCGACTATGCTGGTCTCGCATCAGAACAAGTCGCAGCATTCCAAGAGGATGAAGATTACAACACAGGTCTTCGTTCTGCAGTTGGTTACTTCAAGTTTAACCATGAAGATGAACTTTTCTCTGATGTAAATGCACGTAAAGCAATCGCACGTGCAGTCGACCCATCAGGGATTATCGATCAGCTCTTGAACAACGGTTCAGTAGCAACGACGTCATTCATCCCGAAAGACTTCATCAAGTATGAAGACGGAACGGATTATACAGAGGGCGTGGAATACTTCAAAACAAACACTGAAGAAGCTGCTTCACTTTGGGAAGAAGTAACCGGTGGAGAAGCAACAACAATCGAACTCCTCTCGTTCGACAGTGAAGTATCGAAACAAATCTCTGAGTACATGAAAGGTCAAATCGAGTCGAACTTGCCGAACGTAACGGTTGAGATCGCACAACAACCTTTCAACAACAAACTTGAGCGTGAAGCAAAAGGGGACTACCAAATGTCATTCGCACTTTGGGGACCTGACTACCAAGATCCGCTTACGAACCTTGGTATCTTCACTTCAGACAATGGACAAAACGACATCAACTACTCGTCATCTGAGTATGACAAGTTGATTGATGAAGCATCTGCTGAAACAAGCATCGATGCACGTTACGACTTGTTCAAAGAAGCTGAAGCCCTCTTGATTGAACAAGATCAAGCAATCATGCCTATCTACCAAGCTGGTGTGGCATACTTGATCCGTCCAAACGTCGAGAACTTCAACCGTCAATTATTTGGTGCTGATTACCAGTACAAATACGTTGATATTAAGTAATGGAAGGAGGGGGCATGCTAACCGCATGTCCCCAATTTTCTAAAAAATTCTAGCGAAGTATGAGAAAATACTGTTCAAATGTTTTGTTGGTAAAGTATAATGTAGTAACAGTGAAAATTCAGAATAATCTCTGAAAAGAATTTTCTTTATTTTCAGTCGCTGTACTAAGAGCCTTGAGATGACGTATAAGCTATTCTTTCAGAAAATTCCTTTCATTTTGTGAATTTGAAAAATAGGTCATATGTCATAGTGAAGCTGTTGGTGCAAGTAGTAGAAAGAATTAGACAAAACAGGGGGTTTTTATTCATGGGACGTTATATCCTACAACGGCTGACTTACGGCCTCATCACGTTCTTCTTGATTGCCACGTTCACGTTCTTCCTGATGGACCTGCTCCCAGGTTCGCCTTATCAGAACCAGGAAAAACTGACAGAATCACAAATTCAATTGTTGAATGACCGCTACGGACTCAATGATCCGCTTCCGGTCCGCTATGCGACGTACATTGGAAACATGCTACAAGGTGACCTTGGCGTATCGTTCCGTACGGCTAACCGTCCAGTAACTGAGTTGATTATGGAACGAATTGGTCCATCGGCACAATTAGGGGTTCAGGCATTAGTACTTGGAACTCTATTAGGTGTATTGTTGGGTGTTGTTGCGGCGATTCGTCACAATACGGCAATTGACTATGGTTCAATGTTCGTATCGGTAATCGGGATTTCCGTCCCATCATTCGTCTTTGCAGCCCTCCTTCAGTACTATGTTGGAGTTAAATTACAGTTGCTTCCGGTAGCATTCTGGGAATCTCCAGCTCATACGATCTTACCAACCATCTCGTTATCGCTCGGGGTTACGGCAGCAATTGCCCGTTTCGTCCGAACCGAGATGTTAGAAGTAACCGGACAAGACTATGTCACGCTCGCGAAAGCGAAAGGGTTGACGGGTAACGCCATCGTATGGAAACACATGGTACGTAACGCGATGATCCCAGCGATCACGATTCTTGGACCGATGACAGCTGGACTTTTAACGGGTACATTCGTTATCGAGAAAATTTTCGCAGTACCTGGTCTTGGAGAATTGTTCGTTACGTCAATCACGTTGAATGATTACTCTGTCATCATGGGCACGACACTCTTCTTCTCGGCCCTCTTCATTATTATCATTTTACTTGTCGACTTGCTCTATGGGGTTGTGGACCCACGTATTCGTCTTGGGGGGAATAACTGATGATTGAAAACAAAAAGAATTACGAACAGTTCGACCAAGACATGTTCACACCAGTTGAAATGAATGAACAGCTTGGTGAGCGGATTGCCGGAAAAAGTTTGAACTTTTGGCAAGATGCATGGATGCGCCTAAAGAAAAACAAGGCGGCTATCATCTCGCTCTCGATTATTTTAATTCTCGTCGCACTCGCTTTGTTTGGACCGATGCTCTCAAGCCGAGATGCATACGAACAGAACATCTCGCAAGCAAAACTACCGCCTAAAGTCACTGGACTTGAATGGGCTGGATTTGATGGGTTGGCAACACTTGGAGGTCGTGAAATCGACTTCTACGAACAGAAGAATGTAGAAGAAAACTTCTGGTTTGGTACCGATTATCTCGGTCGTGATCTTTGGTCGCGGATTTGGGAAGGGACACGAATCTCCCTCTTTATCGGTTTAGTCGCAGCCATCATCGATACAATCATTGGAGTTGCATACGGTGGTATTTCAGCTTACTTCGGTGGACGTACGGATAACATCATGCAACGTATTGTTGAAATCTTGACAGGTGTACCTAACTTGATTTTGATCATCTTGTTCATCTTGATCTTTGACCCAGGTGTCTTCACCATCATCCTTGCCATGGCCATCACCGGTTGGATTGGGATGAGTCGACTCGTTCGAGGTCAGATTCTCAAACTCAAAAACCAAGAGTTCGTCTTGGCAGCTCGTACACTCGGTGCTTCAAGTGGACGCTTGATTTTCAAACATTTAATTCCGAACACATTGGGTGCCATTATCATCACACTCATGTTCACGATTCCATCTGCCATCTTCTTCGAGGCATTCCTCAGCTTTATCGGAATCGGGCTTCAACCACCACAGGCATCACTTGGTACGTTGATCAACGATGGATACAAAGAACTACGGACTTTCCCGTTCCTTCTTATTATCCCGTCTATCATCATCGTCTTGCTCATGGTCAGCTTCAACTTGCTTGCCGATGGCTTGCGTGATGCTTTCGATCCGAAAATGCGTAAATAAAAAAGAAAGAGGGGGACTCGTGCATGGAAACGATTTTATCAGTCCGAGACTTAGAGGTCTCGTTCCACACATATGCAGGAACAGTTCAGGCTGTTCGTGGTGTTTCGTTTGATTTGAAAAAAGGCGAGACGCTCGCCATCGTAGGAGAATCGGGTTCGGGTAAATCCGTTACTTCGAAGGCAATTATGCGTCTCATTCCGAACCCTCCAGGTGAAATCACGAACGGAGAAATCATGTTCGAAGGAAAAGACTTGGCGAAACTTTCGGAAAAAGAAATGCTTAAAATTCGGGGTCGCGACATCGCAATGATTTTCCAAGACCCGATGACATCGCTCAACCCGACGATGACAATTTACAAGCAAATCGCAGAAGGGTTGAAACAGCACCAAGGGTTAACGGGCGAGGATGCGAAGAAACGTACGCTCGAACTGTTGACACTTGTAGGGATTCCAAACCCTGAAGCACGCTTGAAACAGTATCCACACCAACTTTCTGGTGGGATGCGACAACGGATCGTTATTGCGATCGCACTCGCATGTAACCCGAAAGTGTTGATTGCCGATGAACCGACAACAGCACTCGACGTAACGATTCAAGCGCAGATTCTTGAATTGTTAAAAGACATTCAGCAAAAGACCGGCACAGCGATTATCTTCATCACGCACGACCTTGGCGTTGTTGCGAACATGGCTGACCGTGTTGCTGTTATGTATGCGGGACGTCTCGTTGAAAAAGGAACGGTTGATGAGATTTTCTATGAGCCACGTCACCCATACACATGGGGACTTCTCGGTTCGATGCCGCGTCCGACAGATGACCGCAATGAAGCGTTACCGGCAATCCCGGGTACGCCTCCAAACTTACTCGACCCTCCAAAAGGGGATGCATTCGCACCGCGTAATCCATACGCGATGAAGATTGATTTTGAGAAAGAGCCGCCGATGTTCCAAGTAAGCGATACACACTTCGCTTCGAGTTGGTTGTTACATCCGCAAGCGCCAGCAGTGAACCCGCCACGCGCGATTCGTGAACTTGCTCTCAAATATCGTCCAGACAGTGCGTTCGCAAAATCGTTTACGAAAGGTGGTGCTGAATAATGGAACGCGAGAAATTACTCGAGGTAAAAAACCTGAAGCAGCACTTTAAAATTGGTCGTGGCCGCGTTGTCAAAGCGGTCGACGGAATTTCATTTGATATTTACAAAGGTGAAGTGCTTGGGCTCGTAGGTGAGTCTGGGTGTGGGAAGTCAACGACAGGACGTACGATTATCGGTCTCTATGACGCGACGGATGGCGATGTCGTGTTCAAAGGCGAAAACGTCCACGAAAAAAAATCGAAGGCAGACAAGTTGAAATTCAACCGTGCGATGCAAATGATTTTCCAAGATCCATACGCTTCGCTCAATCCGCGTATGACAGTCGCCGATATCATCGCAGAAGGAATCGATATTCACGGTCTTGCGAAGACGAAAGAAGACCGCATGAATCGCGTATATGACCTTCTTGAAACAGTTGGTTTGACGAAAGAGCACGCGAGCCGTTATCCACATGAATTCTCAGGTGGTCAGCGTCAGCGTATCGGGATTGCCCGTGCTCTTGCGGTTGAACCGGACTTCATCATCGCCGATGAGCCGATTTCTGCACTTGACGTTTCGATTCAAGCGCAGGTCGTCAACTTGATGAAAGAATTGCAACGCGATCGCGATTTGACGTATTTGTTCATCGCTCACGATTTATCGATGGTTAAATACATCTCTGACCGTATCGGTGTTATGTATCAAGGTCACCTCGTAGAGCTTGCAACAGCAGATCGCCTTTATGAGAACCCAATTCATGCCTATACGAAATCGCTCCTTTCAGCGATTCCGCTTCCAGACCCAGAGCATGAGCGTACACGTAAACGGATCGTATATGAATCGACATCGAAAGGTCCAGTCGGACGTTCAGATGAAGATTCAAGTATCCCGCCACTTCGCGAAGTTGAGCCGGGGCACTATGTCTCGCTCACAGACGAAGAGTACGAAGCGTATAAAGCGCAACTCGTATAACGAAATCAATCCTGACTCATTTATTGAGTCAGGATTTTTTTGCACAAAAAAATCACCTATTAAAGTAGGTGACTGATTATCCGTTCGAGATGCGTGGTAAATTAGAAAGACGTTCCACGATGGCGTCGATTTGACGGACGCGAGCTAACGCATCTTCAATTTCCATTGTCTCGTAATGATGAAGACCGCCTGGCTGCTCCACATACGTGTCCGCGTCATGGACGAGCTGTTGAAGTGGAGTTCGTTGAATACGACTCGGTGGTAGGTAGGAATCCGTGTGCAAGAGAATCATGACAGAAATCTCTTTTGCTCGGGCTGGATCTTCCCCTAAACGAATCAATAATTTGTGGGCACGTTCGGCCCCCTTAATCGCATGGATATCGTTCTGACGATACAAATCATAATTCCATTTACCTTCTGTATACCATTCATAGTGTCCGATATCATGAAGAAGCGCAGCTTTCGTCGCCAAATCTGTATCAAGACCACGTTTCGTTGCCATTTCGAGAGCGCGTTCACAGACGTCGACCGCATGTTTTAAACCAGATCGAGTTAAATATTTTTGGGTAACCGGATGTTTCATAATCGTTTCTAAAGTGATTCTCATCATCGCTCTCCTCCTTTAAAATAAAAAGGTTATTTCTATAAACTATACAGGTTTCTTCAATTCATTGCAAATGATATCTGTGTAAATTTGAGATGAACGTGTAAGAATGATTCACATTTCACAAACGAGTGTGCTATAATTTAAATGTAGATATAGTGCAACTTCAAGATTTTCAGAATCGGTAATGCTCGGTCGGTTCCTTACGCTGTATGGGGGTGAGAGGCCATGAAAGAACGTGACAAAGTTCTGCGAGAGAAAAAGAGACTTTTGAAAGAAGTATTGAAGAAAAAGCTGAAAGACTTACAAGTCAAGCCAGGGAAAGAGACGGTGTCTCAACCGGTTTCTCGAATCCCTGCGTCTTAAGTTAGGTCGTTCAAGGTCGCATTCAACGAATGCGCCCTCTTTTCATATCTGATTGATAAAGAATATCATTGAAGTTTTGATAAATAAGAATTACTATAATTAAGTGGATGCGAATTTGGGTATACAAATAGAGTCACTTAAAAAGATGGACGCATACTCGATCAGGGAGGAAGAAAAATGGTCACACTTTATACGTCTCCAAGCTGTACATCTTGCCGAAAGGCACGGGCTTGGCTCGAAGAACATGATATCCCGTTTACAGAACGAAACATATTTTCAGAACCGCTCTCATTGAATGAGATTAAACAAATTTTACGTATGACAGAAGACGGGACGGATGAAATCATTTCGACTCGCTCGAAAGTCTTTTCTAAAATCGATGTGTCTGTTGATGCGTTATCTCTTCAACAGCTTTACGATTTGATTCAAGAATATCCAGGTCTTTTACGTCGTCCGATTCTGATTGATGAGAAACGTTTACAGGTCGGATATAACGAAGATGAGATTCGTCGATTCTTGCCACGTAAAGTTCGGACGTTCCAATTACAGGAAGCCCAGCGACTTGTGAATGAATGAGAGCATACTGTTTAAGCAGTGTGCTTTTTATTATCGATTATTTCCTATAAAATAAAGTTATAACCCTTCATCTAGATTGAACGATGTTAAAAAGGGTACAAAGATAAAAAGACAATTTCCCCTCTCCTCCTTATGTGAATTGGGAGCGAGGTGAGAAGGGAGTGGACAATCGTGAAAATTGAGCGCATCAATGATAATACCGTCAAATTTTTCATCACATACGTGGATATCGAGAAACGTGGTTTTGCTCGTGATGAAATTTGGTACAATCGAGAACGAGGCGAGCAGCTGTTCTGGCAAATGATGGACGAGGCTCACGAACGTGAAGACATCTCGTTTGATGGTCCACTATGGATTCAAGTACAAGCTTTTGAAAAAGGTCTAGAAGTGACTGTGACAATCGCGAAAAATGTAATGAACACGGAAGACGATTCTGAACTCGGTTCGCTTCTTCGATCAGCAATCGATGAGGCACGGGATCAACAATCGGTACTCGACCAATTGAGTGAGTTGGATGAACTTGAAGCCGAGGCAGATGCTTGGGCACCACTCGCGATGGAAACAAATGATTTCGAGGCAATCATTTCGCTGAGTAAACGTACAGGAGACATGTTCAGCGATCTTGATTTGAAACTATACCACTTTCAAGACCGTTACTACTTGTGGATTGATTTCCCGGATGAAATGGAACCGGAAGACGAAGAGAATGCACTCAGTCTTTTAGCAGAGTATTTAACATTCAGTACACAGACGCAACCGATGCTAGAAGAGTATGGGAAACTCATTCTCGATGGCGACGTCTTTGCGAAAGTGCGTCACTATTTTTAATGGTACATCGCCTGTTCAGTTGGACAGGCGATTTTTTCAAATCGACGGTAAAGAGGTGTTGGTATGGTGAGACGAATTCGATTACTACTTGATGACAGTGCATGGTTTGTCCCATTTTTATACGGAATGGGTGGCATCGTATTAACGGCATTAACCCAAGTGTTTGGGGATTTTTTTCGTGATTTATTACCAGACTTTATTTATTTAGATCTGGACTCAGCGGCATCCGTGTTGTCTTCGACATTTACGAGCCTGATGACGATGATGACGTTCAGTTTTTCCACGATTCTGGTCGTATTGACAACATATTCTTCTCAGTTCTCTCCCCGGACGATCAATAACTTTTTGACGAACTCGTCGGCCAAGCATACGCTCGGTCTTTTCATCATGACGACGGTTTATGGGATTTCGAACTTATTCCTCGTCCGTACGGCAGATGAAGGCGTCGTGTTGTCGTCCGGGATCAGTGTGCTCTTAGTTATTGGTTCGATTTGGGCATTCGTCAAGTTCATCCAGACGATCAGTGTTTCGATTCAGGCGGAACGTCTATTGTCCGCGTTACATAAAGAAGCGCTCTCTGTCATCAGCGAGCAAAAAGATGCGATTGAGTCGGATGAGGTTCATCTCGTCCTGCCTCGATCCGTCCATTCATTCCATGGTCAAGCGGTACGAGCTCCGCGAACAGGGTACATCCGATTGTTTTTAAGAGAGAAGCAAGGAGATCAAGAAACGGACTTTGAGTCCGTCGTAGCCGTCGGGGATTTCGTTGCTAAAGGTGATTTACTCGGATTCTGGAAGGGTGAGGATGTGCCGGACATCGAGTTGTTTGAGATTGGCGAAGTTCGTTCTTCGATGCAAGACCCGTCATTTGCGGTTGAAAAATTGAGTGAGATTGCGCTAAGAGGAATCTCTCCAGGAATCAATGATCCGAACACGGCAATTCATGCGATTCATTACATCGGGGATATTTTAAGAGAACTTTGTGAATTACCAGATGGTGATTTTTTGTATTCGAACGGGAAGTCTGACTGGCATGTGAAACGAAAAACGCTTGAGACGATTCTATTTGAATCGCTATCGCCGATGCAGACTTATGCGAGCCGAGATATCTTTGTGATGGGGTCCGTGTTCGAGGCGATTCGAATGGCGCGCCTCCAAGCACATGAAACACTCGATTCGACATTTGAGGACATGATTCAATATTTTGCGGATGTGATTGATTGGGATCGTCTTCATGCGAAAGAACAGAACTATTTGCGCAATAAGATGAATCGGGCTAAAAAGATGACGACATGAGTAGAGACCACCTGTTCTAAAGAAGAGGTGGTCTCTGTTCAAGACAATGTATATCCGCCATCGACTGTGATGGCTTGGCCGTTAATGTAAGTTGAAGCATCAGTCAATAAAAATTCTACGACCGGCGCCACTTCCTCAGGATGTGCGGCATGTCCCCGGAAATGGTGGGTCATCGCCTCTTTGAACTTTGCTTCACCCCCATATAGCTTGTGACTGAGCGGTGTGTCAATCGGTCCAAAACAAACGGCATTGAATCTTACTTTTCCTTTCATTCGGTGTGCGAACGTTTTAGTTAAGGCTATTACGGCCGCCTTTGAAGCGGCATAGTGCGCGAGCATCGGTGGAAACTTGACGTGCCCAACGATGGCGGCATTGTTGACGACACTCGCTCCTTGGTCAAATAGGGGAATGGCACGTTGTGTGACGGTGTTCAGCGCATACAAGTTGACATCGAATACCTCGTTATACGACTCATGTGTCAAACGTTCAGGTGTGCCCGGTCTACCAAAAGTAGCGGCGTTATTAAATAATCCGTTCAAGGTCACACCTTGCTCTTTCAACTGAGAGAAAAGATGGTCGATGTCCTCTGTCGAAGCAAGGTCACATCGAATGAATGTGGCTTGTCCATTTGAATCAGACTCGAGAGAGGTGCCTCTTGTTTCATCCCGACCGATCCCGATGACTCGGTGCCCCTTAGCAGTCAACTGTAAAGCGACGGCGCGACCAATCCCGCTTGTCGCACCTGTGATCAGAAAAGTCCCCATAATTCATTCGCTCCCCTCAAAAAGATGACGTTACGATGTATAATTAATGATAATACATGACAGAAACGAGGTCAGCTTATAATATGTTGCGACGCATACAAGTACTCTTTTCCCTCATTTTGCTCGCAGGACTCATTGCGATATTATCGTATTACTGGAGCTCACAAGTAATTGGATTGTTCTCGATTCTCGTCTTTTTGACAACGTTCAGTATATTACTCGTCATCTTACTTGAAAATCGAAATCCACAACGTACGCTCATTTGGGCAATCGTCATGATTGGTTTTCCAGTCATCGGATTATTTGCATACTTTGTATTCGGCCAGAACTATCGACGTAAACGTATGTTCAAAGAAAAAGCGATGCTTGATGAAGAGACATACTTGGCCTATCGTCAGAAAGCGATGACGTTGTCGCCGTCTCTTATGTTCGCCCACGACGATTATGAGAAGCTGATGCATCTTACTTCTTCGTTGAACCAATTACCTGTTTCATCGAATACGTATACCCAAATCTTGACGAACGGCCTTGAAAAATTCTCGAAGTTATTGCCGGCTCTGAAAGGAGCGTCCCGACACATCCATCTAGAGTATTATATTTTTCGGGAAGATCGTATTTCTCGGGAAATACAGCGAATCTTGATTGAAAAGGCGAAGGCGGGGGTCGAAGTCCGGTTTTTGTACGATGCGGTCGGGTCCATTCATACGAGTGGCACGTTCTTTGAAGAGATGAAGCAAGCCGGTGTCCAAGTCCAGGCATTCTTTCCAGTTGTATTGCCACTCGTTTCGAGTAAGACGAACTATCGAAACCACCGAAAAATCGTGGTCATCGATGGTACCGAGGCATTCACAGGTGGCTTGAATGTAGGGGATGAGTACTTGGGTGAGCACTCTAAGTTCGGATTTTGGCGCGACACTCATCTGTATGTCAGAGGAGAAGGGGTATCTGAACTGCAACTGATTTTCTTGCAAGATTGGTATTACATGACCGGGGAACGCCTATTCACACCGTTCTATCTAGAGCCGCTTGAGACGGTAAGAAGTGCGAGCGGAGGGGTTCAAATCGTTGCGAGTGGACCGGATGAACCTTATGAGACGATGAAATCCATTTACTTTTCACTCATCAATGCTGCAAAAAAATCTGTCTACATTTCGTCACCTTACTTGATTCCGGATGAAGACATTATGAGTGCCTTAAAGACGGCATCATTATCAGGAATTGATGTCCGCATCGTCTTACCGAGTTATCCCGACCATAAAATCGTTTTCTACGCGAGTCGGTCCTATTATGAAGAACTGTTACTCGCCGGTGTAAAGATCTATCTATATGAGAAGGGATTCATGCATTCAAAAGTCATCGTGGTGGATGATGGATTAGCCACGATTGGGACGGCGAACATGGATTTTCGGAGCTTTCATTTGAACTTCGAGGTCAATGCGCTCCTCTATAACACGAACTCAGTCCATCAACTGAAACAAGACTTATATGATGATTTCGAAGGGTCACACGAACTCGTATTAGAAGAGTTCGCGAAACGGTCATTCTTTATCAAACTCGTTGAATCATTAGCCAGAATGTTTTCACCACTGCTATGAGGAGGGAGCAAGATGCGGTTTGCAATCGATCGGGAAGGGGATATCGTTGATTCCTTTACATTAAATCGGATGCAAGCAGAGCAACTTGCTCCTTTTCGATGCCCGACTTGTCAAGAAATGTTGATTGTGAAGCAAGGTGTGAAGAAACGGCTGCATTTTGCGCATATCCACACCTGTGGGAGAGCTGAATCGGTCATGCATCATCAGGATAAATGGGCAATATGCCAGTGGCTTCAAGAGAATGGCTATCCTGTCGAGCAAGAAGTGACGATTAAGAATCGTCGGGCTGACATCCTCACGAACATGGACGGGCAGCACACCGTGTTCGAAATTCAGGCGTCTCCTTTACGACCTGGAGAATACGCCGAACGAACGAATGATTATCGACGAGCGGGGTTTGATGTGGTTTGGATTGCGAGCGGTCTCGATTTGAGAAGCAATCAATCGTTTCAACCATGGATGCGTCTAGAACTTTTTCAGCGACATCGGTTATTGACTGTGAAAAATGGGAGATTGTTACGCTTCAATGGATTTCCGATTTCGATCAAGTATGGAATCGGAAACTGGGAAATCTCATCTTCAGTGAACACGTCACCGTACGAAGCCTATTATCGGTTCGATGCTTTTGAATGGATAGAGATGATTCGTCGTAAACGCATGTTGCCGATTTATCCGTCTCCGCTAAATCGACGTCTCATATTGAATCGGCTCTATCCACTTGGTCTGTTACCCGGATTATTACCGACCGCCTGTTACCTTCCGCTTTCATCGCTTTGGGGAATCCGTGTACATCCGATTGATTTTCAGACCGTGCATTATTTGAATCGATACGAGTCACCGCGCGATTCCGTGGAATGGAGTATTCAAAAAACATGTCGACAATTTGGAGTGACACCGACAAGCGACTTTTCCCAGTCATTTCATGTACAATGGAAACAACTCTTGAATGCGAGTCGTCTATCCTGTGATGTCAGGTCATGGCCGCATCCAAAGCATTACGAGGAGGCCAGACATCACGATACACGTTTGTTTCAAGGACTTCAGCGATTGATTTTACAATCGACTTAATCATCGAAAAGGAAGTGGACGTATGTCAGAGGTATTGACTAGACAGCAAGTTCCAGTGGAAGAAACATGGAACTTAGAAACCATCTACAGCAATGACGAGGCTTGGGAATCGGATTTTCAAGCGTTAAAAGAGAAAGTGCCGGCATTGATTGGATTTAAAGGACGCCTTGGGGAGTCGGCGGAAACGTTGCACGAAGCGTTGCAACTTCGGGACGATCTCTCACGTCAGTTACATAAGCTATATACGTATGCTCATATGCGCTATGACGAAGACACGGCGAATAGCCATTATCAAGCATTGAATGATCGTGCCGGCTCACTTGCGTCTCAAGTTTCAGCACAACTCGCGTTTATGACACCTGAGTTGCTCTCGATTGATGAGAATCAGATTGAAGCCTTCATGGAGCAGAATGAGTCACTTCGCGTTTATCGTCATGCATTCGATGAGTTGGCACTAGAGCGTCCACACGTGTTGACGGAGGCGGAAGAATCGATTTTGGCACAAGCCGGAGATGTGCTTGGTCAATCGAGCTCGACGTTCGGTATGCTCAACAACGCAGATTTAAAATTCCCGAAAGTGAAAAATGAAAAAGGGGAAGAAGTTGAGTTGACGCACGGTCGATATATCACGTTCCTTGAATCGGCTGACCGAAGCGTTCGCGAAGGGGCATTTAAAGCGATGTACGGGACGTACGCGCAATATTTGAATACGTTCGCTTCAACATTATCTGGAAGTGTGAAGAAAGATAACTTCTATGCGACTGTCCGTAAGTTTGAAAGTGCAAGACAGTCCGCGCTCCATCATAATGCGATTCCGGAGTCTGTATACGACGGGCTTGTAGAAGCGGTAAACGAACGACTCGACTTGTTACATCGTTATGTCGCGTTGCGTAAGCGAGCGCTCGGCTTAGATGAGTTGCATATGTATGACCTCTACACACCACTCATCAAAGATGTCGAAATGAAAGTATCGTATGAAGAAGCGAAACAATGGATGGTAGATGGTTTGGCACCACTCGGAGAAGAGTACGTCCAAATCGTCAAAGACGGTCTCGATTCGCGTTGGGTCGACGTTCGAGAGACACGCGGTAAGCGTAGCGGTGCTTACTCCTCGGGAGCATACGATACGCAACCGTTCATCCTGATGAACTGGCAAGATAACGTCAACAACTTGTTCACGCTCGCACACGAGTTCGGACACTCGGTGCATAGTCATTACACGCGCGCATCGCAACCATATCCGTATGGCGATTACTCGATCTTCGTTGCAGAAGTGGCATCGACGACGAACGAAGCTTTGTTGAATGACCATTTGTTGAAAACGAGAACAGCGAAAGAAGAACGTCTCTACTTGTTGAACAATCAGCTTGAAACGTTCCGTGGAACATTGTTCCGTCAAACGATGTTCGCTGAATTCGAACACATGATTCATCAAGCTGCTCAAGAAGGCGTATCGCTCACTCCGGAGTACTTAAATGAAACATACCTCGAGTTGAACAAACGTTACTTCGGAGACGAGATTGTCATCGATGAAGAGATTTCATATGAGTGGGCGCGCATCCCGCACTTCTATTACAACTACTACGTCTATCAATATGCGACAGGGATTTCGGCATCTGCTGCACTGTCACAACAGATCATGGAAGAAGGGGAGCCAGCCGTGCGTCGTTATATCGATAACTTCTTGAAGGCGGGTTCTAGTGACTATCCGATCGAGGTGTTGAAGGCGGCTGGCGTCGATATGACGACGAAGGAGCCGGTATTAAAAGCGCTCGATCAGTTCGAAGTGGTTCTTGATGAAATGGAATCATTATTGTTCTCGTGAACAATATGTGACAATATGCACAAAGAGGTTGTCAGATGATTCTGCACTAGGTATATTATAAGTGTGAAATCAATCACAAACCCCTTTATTGACCGTAAACTTTCTCCCATCTTGTAGGCCTTCCCCGGGCCTCAAGGTTCGATGTCTCTTGTCCCCGCTTGAGACGTCAAAAACCCCATGGCTCCCCGGCCATGGGGTTCTTTTTTATTTCGTTTGAGCCCACGCTTCACCGCTACATCCTGGCACAGGACGGCAACGCTGTTGTAGGGAGAGCTTCTTCAATTCGCGTTCAATCACTGTCTTCTCTAAGTCTAGAATGTACGATAGCTCTGTGATGGTCGAAGCATCATAGCGTGCCAACACTTTGGCTACATCCCAATCGGTCGTACGGCTCGGTGCATAACCTAACAATTCAGTCATGACCGATTGATAGACATCGTACGGATAAACCCCTTCAATCTTCAATGCTTCATCGCGCGTCACGAATGTGAGTGCGGGCAATGACTCAATCTCCCAATCTTTCAACACTTGATGGTCGACAGCTAATGCATTCAAGAGCTGGTTCGATTGAAGATCGGCTTCGAGTTCACTTAAATCAAGGCCATACTCTTCGAAAGAACGTGCGATTTCCCATAAATCGATTGAACCGAGTTGTTCACCAGAGAATAGATCATTCACATGCAAATGACGCAAGAAGCGCATCGCATGACGTTTCCCTTGTAATTCCAGCGCTTTGATCATGGTGAGAAGGCGAACTTCTTCCTGACATCCGCCAACACAGCTAGGAACGGTAGAGACCATTCGAAAACGAATCACGTGTCCGTATTCAATCTCTAACTTTTTGATCAGTGTCATCACATGAAAGTTCTCAGGACTTGAGATGTCCATGAAATAGAATAACTCCAATGGCTTATACGTTACTTGAATAGGAGTTTCTTCCAGTGAACAGGATGACCCATTACATTGTTCAAGTTCCATTTGTGTCGCCTCCTCTCGTCAAAAAACTCATTTAACTTTGTAAACTCATTGTAGCAACGAAAAAAAAAGGTTGGCAATGTATCTGCTCAACCTTCCAACCGACTTATTTTTAATTCCATGAATCGGACGATTTTATTTTTAGCGGGACGATAGGGGAGAGCATGTTTTTCAAGAAGTCCTTCGAACGCACGTTTTCCCTCTTCTTCATTCGTCACTTCAAATTCTATTTCATAGTCGGTCGTCTCCAAATAATGGCTTTCGTCCAAAACGAGGAGACCGTCTTCTGTCTGGAGCTCTGCCCGGTTCGTCTCGAGTCGACCGAGATGCTCAAGCGGTTCATTTAGCTGAAACGGAGCCAATGCCTGCTTCATTTGCTCGTCATGAATGATTCCATACTTAAACAAATCCTCAGCCTCATCTTCTGTAATTGTGGCGTGTGTCTCAAGTAAGCCGACCTCGTTGGGTTGCTTTAACGTCAGCACTTGACCATGTTTCTTCTCGCGAATGCGAAGTGCTGCCCCGTTCGCTTTTAGCTGAAAGGAAGGGGTGTCGAAATAATCATTCGCCTGCCAACGAACTTGGTCATCAAGCTGATAGGCACGTAGGAGTGTCTCATACTCGTCTTTCGTCAACATTGATTTAAATTCAATTTCCACTTCTTGGGTCATGAATCATCGCTCCATTCTATGAACAATTGTTCGTTTATGATACCATACAAACGGATACATACGGAAAGGACGCGTTTTTTCCGGAAAAGAACGAAAGTGGTGACAGCGTATGCAATCAATGAACTGGGATCAGTTTTTAGTACCGTATCAAATCGCGGTAGACGAGTTGAAAGTCAAATTGAAAGCCGTTCGAAAGCAATTCAAGTCCCAAAATGACCATTCTCCGATTGAATTTGTCACAGGTCGAGTGAAGCCGGTCGGGAGCATTCTCGAGAAAGCGAAACGAAAAAATATCGCTGACCATGAATTGGCGACGGATATGCAGGATATAGCGGGATTACGAATCATGTGTCAATTTGTCGATGATATCGTTCACGTCTTGGATTTGCTACATCGTCGAACAGATTTTAAAATAGTGGAAGAACGCAATTACATTACCCATCAGAAAGACTCGGGCTATCGATCGTATCATGTCATCATCGAGTACCCGGTTCAGACGATTCAAGGTGAAATCCCTACGCTCGTTGAAGTGCAAATCCGCACGCTTGCGATGAATTTCTGGGCCACGATTGAGCACTCATTGAATTATAAATATGATGGTGACATGCCTCTTGAAGTTCAGGAACGATTGAGACGTGCAGCCGAGGCGGCCTTTTTACTCGATGCCGAGATGAGCCAACTCCGCGTTGAAATTCAGGACGCCCAGCAGGTGTTTCGGGATAAAGAGATGAACGTGAAAACGGACGAAGACTAGGGGGAAACCGATATGCAGTTTGCGATTGTATCGAGGGGAGATACGCGATCAGCGGAGATCGCCGAGGAACTGACTCAAAAACTTCAAGCTGCCGGGCATACATTATCTGAACAGCCCCGAATCGTAGTATCGGTCGGAGGGGACGGGACGATGTTACAGGCGTTTCATAAATACATCGACCGACTCGATGAAACGCTACTTGTCGGGATTCATACCGGGCATCTCGGCTTTTATGCCGATTGGCAACCGGATGAGTTGGATGAATTGACCGAGATGATCACGAGCGAATCGTTCGAGCCGGTCTCCTATCCGCTCGTTGAGGTGCTCATTGACTATGAGGACGGGGAGACTGATCGTCGACTGGCGATGAATGATTGCACGATTAAGAACTACAAGCGAACGCTCGTCTGTGATTTATCGATTCGAGACGACTACTTTGAAACGTTCCGTGGAGATGGATTATGTATTTCGACACCATCGGGTTCGACCGCCTACAATAAGGCACTCGGTGGAGCAATCGTTCACCCATCGATTGAAGCCATTCAAGTGACTGAGATGGCTTCAATCAACAACCTAGTGTATCGAACGATCGGTGCACCGCTTCTCTTACCAAAACACCATCAAGTGAAAATCAAACCGCACACGAAAACCGAATTTGAATTGGCGTTTGACCATCAAGAAGCGTTGTCCTGGTCGGATGTCGTCTCGATTCGATGTGCGGTCGCAAAAGAAAAAGTGACGTTCGCTCGCTTCCGGCCCTTCCCATTCTGGCGCCGAGTTCGCGAATCGTTCATCGAGGAAGGAAAGTAACGAATGCAAGGGTTTACGATTCGTCGCGTTGTGGAGAAAGCCGTCCCACTTCGCGACTTTTTAATGCAAGATATGGGGATTTCTCGAAAGATGCTCACACTCGTGAAGCATGAAGGGGATATTGAAGTGAATGGCATGCACCGCACCGTAAGACATGAACTCGAACCAGGGGATGAAGTGATGGTGCGATTCCCGCTTGAAGCCCCTTCACTCGACATGGTCGCCTCAGATCGTCCTATTCGAATTCTGTATGAAGATGATACGCTGTTGGCGGTCGATAAACCGGCAGGGATTGCCACGATTCCATCACGACTACATCCGACCGATACACTTGCGAACGCTGTACTCGGCTATTATCAACGCATCGGTCTGTCATCTGCGATTCACGTGATCAATCGGCTCGATCGCGACACGAGCGGTGTCGTCTTGTTTGCAAAGTATGGATTTATTCATCATCGATTTAGTGAACTTCAGAAAGCGAATGGATTGGTACGTACGTATAAGGCATTGGTCGAAGAAGAAGTGACACCACAAACGATTGATGCACCGATTGGGCGTGCCGAGAACTCGATTATGGAGCGAGTCGTGACAACTGAGGGACAACGCGCCATCACGCATATCCTCGCGTGTCAGCCATTTGAGAGCGGCTCGTTATTGACGATTCGACTCGAGACGGGACGGACCCATCAAATTCGCGTGCATTTGCGCCATATTGGTCATCCGCTCATTGGGGACTCCATGTATGGGGGAACGACTCGTATGCCCCGTCACGCCCTTCACAGCGCGTCTGCGCGATTCATTCATCCGATGACAGGGGATGAGATTCAGATTGAGGCGCCAATTCCGGAAGATTTTCGAACTATATAAAGAAATCCCTCAAGGTAAAACCTTGAGGGATTTTGTCAATCATCATCAAACATATAGGTTTTTGATTTAGAGGCCACGTTCATGACGAGACCGATGGCAATCATGTTCATGATAATCCCTGTTCCCCCGTAACTGACGAACGGGAGGGTAAGTCCAGTGATCGGCAAGACACCGATTGTCATACCGATGTTTTGGAACACTTGGAACGTGAACATGGCGATGACACCGGTGACGATATAACTTCCGAACGCGCTACTAGACTCTAACGCAATGTGAATCATCCGATAGAGGAATAAGAAGAAGACGATGATCACGAGAGCTGCGCCAATGAACCCATAGTGTTCTGCGATAACAGCAAATATGAAGTCCGTTTGAGATTCCGGTAAATAGACGAGACCCTGGCCGTATCCTGCTCCGAACATCTGTCCAGAACCAATCGCCTGTAGCGATTTGATTAATTGGAATGCCAGATCATCTGAATATTCGTAAGGATAAATCCAGGCCTGGAAGCGGTTGAGGGCGTGTCCAGGTACGAATGCTTGTAAGACTTCGAAATGGGCAAAGAACAGATACATGAATGTGCCGATGGTCAAAGCCGCAGCGCTGAAGAGACCAAGAAGCCACTTCCAACCGATTCCCGAGACAATGATGATGGCGCCGAGCATCGTCATCAGAACGAGCCCGGTCCCTAAGTCCGGTTGTGTCACAATCAGCCCGAGCGGCGGGATGGCGACTAGTACCAGTTTCACGAGGAGCCATGTATCGAGTTGTGACGATCCGTAACGTTTATTGTGCTCATAGACGATGGTCGACATAGAAATCAATAAAAAGAGCTTCATGAATTCGGCTGGCTGGAAACTGAATCCAGGCACGTTATACCAACCATACGCCCCGTTGATGTTCGGTACGAGCGACGTGTCACGTAACGGAATCAGACCGACGAGCAGAAGTAGACCGAATGCGTATAAGTACCAATGGATTTTCCGGAGTTGCTCATATTCAATCGTCATAATCGCGAACATTGCAAAAAAGCCGATGACATAACGAATGCCTTGTTCAAGAGCAAAGTTGATATGTTGAAGTCGCGTTGGCAACATCGGTTGAGCGGTATAGATTGCACCGAGACTGATGATCATCAATAGGAAGACGATGGTCAACAGTGTCGTATCTAAACTTTTAAAATATGATTGTATACGGTTCATAATGGAGTCGAATCACCCTTTCTATACGTATTTTATCTTACCGCAACTTAAAAAAATCGCAATACGTAACGAGTCGGTTGACAAAACAGAAACCTTTCTGTAATCTGAGAACAGATATTATCACCAGGTACTAAAAAGGGGAGTTTATGATGTCAATTTATCCAACATTAACGAATAAAACGTACGTCGTCATGGGGATTGCCAACAAGCGCTCGATTGCATGGGCGATTGCCAAAACGCTTGATGAGGCAGGGGCGAAGCTCGTGTTAACGTATGCGGCAGAACGATTCAAATCGGGTCTCGAGTCACTCGCAAGTGAGTTGAAACAAGAAGCGATTCTACTTGAGTGTGATGTGACGAATGACGAAGCGATTGATTCAACATTCCGTTCGATTCACGAACAAGCTGGCGAGATTCAAGGAATCGCGCATTCGATCGCATTTGCTGACAAAGAAGCATTGCGCGGTGAGTTCTCAGAAATGACACGTGGTCAGTTCGCGCAGGCATTAGACATCTCAGCATATAGTTTGACGGCAGTTGTGAAAGCGGCGAAGCCTTACTTCGCACAAGACGCCTCGGTGATCACACTCACTTACCTCGGCGGCGAGCGTGTCGTTCCGAACTACAACTTGATGGGTGTCGCCAAAGCGGCACTTGATTCGAGCGTCAAGTATTTGGCGAACGAATACGGTCCACATGGTGTGCGTGTCAATGCTATCTCGGCGGGGCCGATTCGTACATTGTCAGCCAAAGGGGTTGGTGATTTCAACAGTATCCTTTCTGAGCTTGAACAGAAGGCGCCATTGCGTCGAAACGTTTCGGCGGAAGAAGTAGCTTCGACAGGTCTCTTCCTCCTCTCGGGGATGGGAAGTGGCGTGACCGGCGAAGTCATTCACGTAGATAGCGGATACCATATTTTATAAGTTTGGGGAATGGCGCAGTGATGCGCCATTTTTGTATTACCTCGTGAATAAATCGGGTAAGGACCTATGAAGGAGGTCAGATCATGGGTCCCTATCAGATTGATTTTACTGTCGTACAATACGTCAACCGACAAGTCCAGCCATCAGGTCGAGCAAGCATCGAACCGGTGACACGAATCAAACGTGTCCAACGAATCCGACCTCGACGTGAAGAATGGCTTGAAGAAGAGCAAGAAAAAAACCCCGGTCGCTATGTCGACCGGAGCATATAAGGTTAGCCTCGGAAACGGAACGTCTCATAGACGTTCCATGTTTCATTTTCGAGTTCATACATGACGGCCATCCGAGTGATCGTCTCTTCGAAATGAACCTGCTCCATACGCATACGTTCGAGGACGTCGAACAGCTCGGCATCGGTCAAATCTTGACCAATCGTGATGTGCGGCAAGAATTCATATTTCGGTGTTTGGTTGAGCACACCTTCATGCAGTCGTTGCTGAAGAGTCGACAAATCACGTGTCGGTAACACTTTTAAATACAAGACATTGTTTGTCGGTGCGAAAGACCGAACGCCATCGACTTTTAACTGAATCGGTTTAGTCGAATCCGCAACTTGTTGCAAGTACTCGAGTACTTTCGGCAAGTCTTCTTCTGACACCTCTGTCCGCTCTTTAATGGTCACGTGAGGTGAAATCAACGCATATTTTGTGTCATAGCGTTTTCGATAAGAGTTCGCAAAATCTTGCACTTGTTTAGACGGAAATAAGACTACCCCAATCTTCATTCCTCTTCCCCCTTTAATCGTTTAACCTACATGTTAATGATGACCGATTTAATGTGGGAAGTCAAAGCAGGGTTCGTCTTTTTTCAATTTTTCAGTATAATGGTTATATCATATAGAGAGACGATGACTCTCTGAACGAAGGGATGTGAAGCGGGATTTCGATCCTGCGCCTATTATGAAACACGTACCACACTCACGTGACGTCCGAGAAGCGGCTCGTGCTCGTTTGCTCGAACGCGGGGTTACGATTGAATCGATTGCTGAAATCGTATACCAGATGCAGGCACCCTATTCGCCGCATCTTTCATTAAAAGATTGTATGGATTCTGTCGAGGCGGTTCTAGATAAACGTGAGCTACAACATGCGATTCTCGTGGGATCAGAGCTCGATATGCTGGCTGAAAAAGGGCAATTATCTGAACCGCTTCTGTCGATTATCGCCTCAGACGAAGGTTTATTTGGAGTGGACGAGACGATTGCGATCGGTGCCGTCAACACATATGGTTCGATTGCCGTTACGACTTTCGGATACTTAGACAAGGCAAAAATCGGTATCATCAAACAACTCGACACGAAGATGGATGATGGGCAAGTGCATACGTTCATGGACGATCTCGTCGGTGCCATCGCTGCCAACGCTTCAGGACGATTGGCGCACCGGTTAAGAGATATGGTCGATTTCGGAGAAGAAGAGATGCGTGAAAGAAAAGGGTTGTATTGATGAAGTGGACACCGCAGATGGTGGTCATCACCGGGACGGTCGCATATGTGATCGTGTCGGTGTTTGTCGTTTTAGGGGCGGTCGATCCGATGAACACATTCGTATATGAATGGTTACAGCCGCTACCGGATCGAGTGTTTGCCTACGTGACAGAGCTCGGGAGTGCACAAGTCATTGTGGGACTCTCCATATTAGGATTGTTGTTCTGGTATTGGCGTGGGGACCGTACCGAAGCATGGCGCCTAGCGCTCGTCGGAATCGGGACACTTCTGTTTACTCAAGTGCTGAAGCTCGTCTACGGAATCGACCGACCGCTCATTGATGCATCCCTCGATGCAACGACATACAGTTTTCCGAGCGGACATGCCTCAGGATCGCTTGCACTATATGGATTGACAGCTTATGTACTGTATCGAAAGAAACAGTCGAGAGTCGTCATCTTCATTCTCTTGTGCCTCGTCCTTGCGGTCTCGCTCAGCCGAGTCATCTTAAACGTTCATTACTTTAGTGATGTGCTTGGCGGTTGGCTCGTTGCGTTGACGATGATTGCATTGTCTGAATGGATCATAAGGAGGAGAACGGTTTGATCGTTGTGGTAGATGTAGCAAAATGGTTATTCGTTCAAAAGAAAGAAGCTGATGATGCATCAGTTCCCACGATATTAGTGGAAAAAGATAGAGAAGGGGCGACATGGTTCACCTCGATGAAAATTTTGTTCCAGTTAAAGAAATGGACGGGTCGACGTCGTTTTGTTCCCCTTTTACTGTGTGATGAGCACACCTATCGTTCATATGAAGTTTTTCATGTCGATGCTGTGCCGTCGTTGGCTCTACTCGACGGGGGGCGGACGTTACTAGTGGACAATAAACGAGATGAGTCATTTGATGTTGTGATACGGGAAAGCGGATTGGAAACAGAAAAATCGATTTTATTGTTCGCGCTTCAGTATATTGAACAGATGACGAATGAATCAGTCGTTTTTGCCGGAGATGAGTCGATTGAGGCGACGCGGATCGTCCCGACAGCATTGTTGGATAAGGCGGACCGCTTAGAATCAGGACGTCGTCTATTTGAATGGATGCATGATGAAGACTTACGTAAGGAGAATCAACATGACTGATTGGGAAATGACATTTCAACAATTATTGGACGAACAAGTGGATGAAGTGAACGTGCCACGCGAAGATTTTTTATCCGTTCGAACCATTTTGATTGAGAAAGGCTGGCTCTTTCAAGTAGTAGGAGAGGCCAAGCATGGTGGCGTGACGATTTATCGCAGAAACCCGGTCACTGCGAATTCATAATGGCAAGAGACGAATGAATATAAAGATTCACTCGTCTCTTTTTTATGCATTCATGAAGAGACAGAAGTTTGTGGGCGAAGTTCCCAAAAGTCAGTCGTAACCGCTTACATTTTGTGATTGATTTCGTTTTATACTACAGGTGTAGGAGGCCTCTACTATGCAACTGAATGAAAAAAGTAAACGAATCTTAAATGTCATCTTGCATGAAAAGCAAATGACACTAGACACCTTGACGATGATGCTTCCATATTCTCGACGGACAGTCGAATATGAATTGGAACGTATACAAGAATGGCTCGTCGGAAACGGACTATCGAATTTGAAGATGGACGGAACAAAAATAGAATTGACCGTGACAGAGGCGCTAATCGAGCAAGTCGAGCGCGCCGAATTAGTCTGGTCAGAAGAAGAACGAGAGCTTGTCATCACGCTATTCGCGATGACCCAAGTCGAATTTCTATCCAGTTTTCATTTTCAGCACCTATTAGATGTTTCCAAGTATACGGTCCAAGAAAGTTTGAACACCGTTAAAAAGCAGGCGGCCCAATTCGGGATTGATTTTTCTTATACGAGGAAAGAAGGATATCGGTTCAACGGTCATCTCCAAACGGTCGCATTATACGTGTACCGAACAATTGAACAATTGCTTGAGAAGTCAACGTTCGCTCAATTACTCGATTTATGTTTCGATTCTTGGCAAGTTGAGTTTATGGAACGGATCGGACAGATTGAACATTTTGAAAACTTGAATCAGTTTCAGTTTGTCGAAAGCCATCGTGAAAAATTAGCATATTTTCTGATGATTGGGTCTAGGTTATCACCTGACGCATATGTTCAAGATGACGATTCCTGGTTGACAGAAAAAGTCGATGCATCAATCCGAGACAATTTTGAAGATGTTCCACAGCTGTGGGAGACATTGATGATGTTAATTCAAGGTGGTTCAAAAGTGTCGGAAGAAATGGATGAGCTGGTACAGCAAAATCTTGCGTCTATCATGATTGAGGTGATTGAGCGCTTTGAAGGTTTGAGTTGTACACGTGTAATCGAACGCGAAGCGTTATGTGAAAAACTAGTCCTCCATGCGAAAGCGACGCTCAATCGTGTCCATACCGAAATTATGCCGTCAGATGAATTGGAACGATATGTGATGAAGGAGCACCGTGTATTAAATGTAATTGTCGACCGCTCTCTCGACCCGATTCGAGACCAAATTCAGACGAAAATTCCAAGTTCAGAAGTCATGTATTTCACTCTTCATTTTGCGGCCCATCTTCATCAACAGGGGCAACATCTAGATGAAAAAATGAAAGCGATTGTCGTATGTCCAAGCGGAATTAGCGTTTCGCATATGCTCGATCACATTTTGAAAAATCAATTTCCGGACTTTGTATTTCTGCCACCAATTTCGCAAAGGGATGTCTTGGAGTTTGCACCGCTTGTCGATTTGATTTTTACGACGGTGCCATTGCCGCTAGCGGTTCAACAACAAGCACACGTGACGCTTGTTCCGACACTACCGACAAGGCTAGAACAGCTTGCCTTAAAGCGCCAAATCCAACAGCGCTTCATCGCAAATGGGAGCGTCGCCCGAATGGAAGTCGCAGATATTCTCGAAGTGGTGAAGAAATATGCAACAATCCATCAAGAAGCGCAACTAAGAAAAGAATTGAAACATCTGCTACAAGATGAACCGATGAAAGATGAATGGAAAGGGGGACAACCCGTGCTAAATCAACTCGTAACAAAAAAAGAAATCCAACTTGACGATCAAGTATCGGATTGGCAGGAGTCCATTCGTCTCGCGGCCAAACCACTTGTTGATAATGGAACGATCGAATCTCGTTATGTTGAGACGATGATTGAGAACGTCATAGAACATGGTCCGTATATCGTGCTCATGCCACAAATTGCAATCCCTCATGCGAGGCCGGAAGATGGTGTAAATCACCTTGGGATGAGTGTGCTGAAGTTAACAAAACCTGTATTCTTTCCTGGAGAGAAACCGGTTCGTGCTTTCTTTGTCCTAGCGGCAATCGATCAAACGACTCATTTAAAAGCCCTTGCACAGTTGACCGAGCTATTAGGAAATGAACAGGACGTGTCACTTCTTTTAGAAGCAGACACTGTAGACGATATTGTTGAGGTACTCAATCGCTATTCAGAGGAGGAAGAATAATGAAAAAGATTTTAGTGGTATGCGGTAATGGATTAGGCTCGAGCTTTATCATGGAATTGAACGTAAAAAAAGCACTCGAACAAATGGGGAAAGAGGCGGATGTCTCTCATACAGACCTGGCGACGGCACGAACTGAACCAGCAGATATTTATCTCGGAGCTCAGGATATCATCGGAACGTTAGATGATGGTTCAAAAGAAATCGTCGCACTCGAGAACGTGATGAATATTGAAGAAATTAAATCAAAACTAGATGGAAAAGTTTAAGATAGATGAAATTTTATTAGGGGGGGAACGCTCATGCTTGATTTGATTATGCGAGATATATTGGGGACACCTGCCATACTGGTTGGACTGTTCGCTTTGATTGGGCTCGTTCTACAGAAGAAAGATATTGCTTCAATCGTCTCTGGTACATTGAAGACAATCATGGGGTTTGTGATTATCGGGGCAGGTGCCGGCGTCATCATAGCGGCACTAGACATATTCGGACAGATGTTTGACGAAGCGTTCAGTATCCGAGGGGTCATTCCGAACAACGAAGCGATCGTTGCGGTTGCGCAAGATGCGTTTGGTGTCGAAACGGCAATGATCATGGTGTTCGGTATGGTTATGAATATCGTGCTCGCACGTATCACGCCATTTAAATACATCTTCTTGACAGGTCACCATACGTTATTTATGGCAAGCTTACTAGCAGCAATTTTATCCGTATCAGGACTCGATGGTACGTTATTGATCATTGTCGGATCGGTATTGCTAGGACTCTGTATGGTCTTATTCCCGGCACTCCTTCAACCTTTTGTACGTCAAATTACTGGCTCTGACGATTTTGCAGTTGGACATTTCGGGTCACTCGGATACTTTGTTTCAGGGACAATCGGAAAATATGCGGGAAACAAAGAGCATTCAACCGAGCAGATTCAAGTACCGAAACAACTTGGTTTTTTACGTGATACGTCGGTAGCAGTTTCGTTGACGATGACCTTACTCTTCGTGGTCGTCGCAATCTTTGCCGGTCCTGCGTTCATTGAGACAGAATTATCAGATGGGTCGAACTATATCGTCTTCTCTATCATCCAAGCCATTACTTTTGCAGCGGGCGTGTATATCGTACTTGCGGGGGTTCGCATGTTGATTGCCGAAATCGTACCTGCCTTTAAAGGGATTGCTGATAAGATGGTTCCGAACGCAAAACCTGCGCTCGATTGTCCGACAGTTTTCCCGTTTGCACCAAACGCTGTCATTATTGGATTTCTTGCAAGTTTTGCCGCTGGATTATTTTCGATGTTTCTATTACCGTTGTTTGGTTTGGCGGTCATCGTCCCGGGTCTCGTACCTCACTTCTTTACAGGAGCGACAGCGGGAGTATTCGGGAACGCTACGGGTGGACGTCGAGGAGCGATTCTTGGATCGATTGCTAACGGAATTCTGATTAGTTTCTTACCGGCTTTGTTACTTCCGCTATTAGGGAACTTAGGTTTTGAAAGTACGACGTTTGGAGACTCTGACTTTGCTATTGTGGGCATTCTAGTCAGTTGGCTCGTTTCATTGTTCTCATAATGTGAAAAATGAGGTCTTTCTCCCATATGGAGACAAGACCTCATTTTTTTACGCGTTCGAAGCGAGTTTGATTTTTTGTCGTTTCATCTTGTGTAGTAACCAAGCATAGAGGACTTCACAAGAATTGTGAGGAAGGATCAGCTCCACCAAAGGGTGAGCGTGACCAAATATAGTGAAGCGCGAATGGTCTTCGTCGAGCAGAGAGACTTGAATATCCGTCGCATCCTGTAGTGAAATGCGCTGTTCTCCTGCGTGAGCATCTTTAAGTTTCAGCATTTTTCCATTCGTCGCAAACTTGGTGAACGATGAGACTCCTTGTACTTTCAGTTGTTCCATTTCGTGTATCTATCCATCGCGTGATGAATAGATTTTCACCTCGCTTTCTCTATATTGCCTTCCATTCCTCCAGAAGGTTATTCCTAGTATAACGCCTCGTTCGAAAAAGAAAAGTGTTAATTTAACAAAAAATTAAGACAATTTGTTATCAATTTTTAAGAATAGCGTTCAACCCTGTCTAGCATAGGAATAAGGTTGAAACAATCGGTCTGAAAATAACAAAAAAGAACCCCGTTTTCAGAGGTTCGCATCTATTGGTTACATGTATGACCTTATAATCGCTCAATCTGCCATGTACGACGGCGATACAACAACTGTCCTTTTAAGGCGATGGATTCTTTCTTCGCATCGAAGTCCTCTTCAAGAACGGACATGTCTTCATAGCGACCCGCTACATAGAATGAGATGACGATTTGGCGATTGAACAAACTGCGTTTCGTATGATCGAAATCGATGATCAGACCTTGAGGTGCCAACTCGAGTAATTCATCAATGACAGGAAGTGGAATCGGAACAAAACTGATGTTACGAATATCACGATCAAGTTTACTTTGCAACATGTTTTGAACGAAACGATTGATTGTCGACCAATCGCGAATATAAAGACTGCTATGTCGATCGTTTGCTTCATTGAAGAACACAATCTCATTATCGAGCGAATCCAAGAACGGCTTCTTGATTCCGCGTTCCATATGACTTAAAAACAAGATTTCTGCAATTTCATGATCGGACAGAGTTTCGAGCGTGTTGTAGTCCGGAAAATCGATCGCTGTGAATGTTGTTTGGTTATTCAAATACTTAGACGAGAACGAAGATAGTTCATGCGCTTCAATATAACGAAAACGCGACCTCGAGGATTGTCTCATCCCTTTGATATCCGTTCGACAAATAATCATCGGTCTCGTCACGGAAAGCGCTTCTGTTACATCCGCCAACGTCACACCATGGAGTGTGAAGCGTTGGACGTCCCGGTCTTGCTTCAAATAAAAGAGTTGTTTTGACATATGGTATCCCCTCAGTTTGACATACTACGATTATAGTAGCAAAAACACATGCTTTCCGCCATCTTGAGACGGTACCAGAGGGTTGAGTTCGATACATTTGGGAAAATAGAAGTATAATTGAGGAAACGAATAGGAAAGGCGGGTTCCACATGTGGGGATTAAAACGGAGTTTTCCTGAGCTCGCTACGCCCCGGTTTATCCTGCGAGAGCTAGAACCGCGTGATGCTAGAGCACTATATACCATTCTATCCACTGAGGAAGTGATGCGATATTATGGGTCGGACCCGTTGCTTGCCGTCTATGAGGCGAAGAACGTGATCGCTTACTTTAAAGATCAATTTCAGCAAGGGAAGGCCATTCGCTGGGCGATATGCGATCGGATGACGAATGAATTGGTTGGAACGATTGGATTCCATAATTGGACGCCCCAATATTATCGCGCCGAAATCGGGTTTGAGGTTTCCCCTCACTATTGGAGACAAGGGGTGGCTTTCGAAGCCGCTTCAGCTGTCATTCAATACGGTTTTGAAGAATTCAAGTTTCATCGAATCTCTGCGTTGGTCGCACCAGGGAATGAAGGGTCGAATCGTCTCGTTCAAAAATTGGGATTTATTGAAGAGGGACTTCTACAAGATTATGCATATAGCCATGGTCGATTCATGGATTTGACTATGTATCGGCTACTCAAAACAGAATGGGAAGAAAAGGAGCACTCGATGATATGAAAGCACTCGTATTGTTACATGGGTTGTGCGGTTCTCCAAAGTACTTTGAACAATTGGAACCGTTATTGAATGCCGAAGTCCACACGCTCACATTACCCGGTCATGCTAGGACGGACGTGGGGCCGGAAACGATGGATCATTTTGCGGACTGGGTCATCGAAGAAATTCGTCTTCGAGGCCTTGAGCGTCCCCTTGTATGTGGGCATTCTTTCGGAGGCTACGTGACGACTAACCTCGTGCGTCGCTATGGAACAGAAATATCAGGATTTGTATTGATTCACTCGACGGCTGCCGCGGATACAGAAGCAGCGCGGGAGAAGCGAAACGGTGCCATTCATCAAGTCATCGAAGAAGGGGTCGAGCCGTTTATTGACGGAATGATTCCAAATGTCTTCTCAAGTGATTCCGACCCGGCGCTCGTTCAACAAGCGATTGCAATCGGATATGAGATGACGGTCGAGGGAATCGTGAACGCGCAACAGGCGATCCGGGATCGTGAAGACGAAGTGGACACCGTCGAAACGACTCACCTCCCCGGCCTATTCATTTACGGCTCAAAAGACCCGAATATGAATGAGGAGCGGGCGTTTTTAGGTGCGTCACGACATACTAAAGCAATCGTTCCGTTCAGTCATATGGGGATGATGGAGTCCCCTGAAGAAGAAGCAAAAATCATGAACGAATGGATGCAGGAGGTGGATCATGGAAAAGTATAAGTTAATCGCTATGTCAGGAAGTCTTAGAAAGAAATCTTTTAATACCGCTCTTTTGCATTCGATCATTGAACTGGCTCAAGATGATTTCGACATTGAAGTCGTCTCCATCGAACTTCCACTGTTCAATGATGATTTGATTGATCCAGATGAACCAGAGGTTGTGGCTACTTTGAAGCAAGTCGTTCGGGAAGCTGATGGATTATTGATTGTCACCCCCGAATATAACCATAGCATCCCGGGCGTCCTAAAGAATGCGATCGACTGGCTTTCGCTCGAGCCAGGGACGCCACTTCGGGATAAACCGGTCATGATCGCCGGGGCCTCGCCTGGCATACTTGGAACCGCCAGATGCCAAATCCATCTCCGACAAGTATTTGCCACAAATCGTGCAAATGTTTTACCGGGAAATGAAATTTTCATCACGCATTGTAAAGAAAAGATTGATGATAGTGGGTTGCACGATGAGAAGTCGATTAATCAAATTAACAAAACATTATCGGAATATCGTAAATGGATAGAATTTTGGAAGCGTAACACAAAAAATTAACTTGAAGTCGCTCATGTTGTTTGATAGAAAGGAATTGTGAAAACAAACACAAGAGGAGCGACACCAAAATGGAAACTTACATCGAACTGTACAATGGCGGCGAATTAGGTGATCGGGCGGTAATGAACGATGGGATGACATTTGGACGAATGACGATTGTTGAATTGTTCTATCAATCCAATCATATTTTTGGTTACGTGAAAGAAGATGGTGAAAAACGTTTCTTCCTTGAACCGATTTCAGAGGACGACACATTTACTGTGGATGGGACGACGTATTCACTCCAACAGTTTATCGCGTTGTTTTAAGTAAAATAGAGGATTGATCGAACGCAAGCGACTCGCTTGCGTTTTTTTGTCATTTTCGTCACGATGAAAAGTGAGGTGATGAGGATGAAACTAGTAGCAATCGAACCGACACCAAGTCCGAATAACTTGAAAATCATTGTGGACCCTCCGTTCGAAGGGAGAGGCATAACGTACGATAAAGCGAGTACGGATGCCCCAGCCATCATTCAAGAAATCATTGGGCTTCGAGGCGTCAAATCCGTTTACGCCGTGTCTGATTTTCTCGCTGTCGAGCGACATCCGAAACATGATTGGCATGACGTCATGAATGAAATCCGACGGGCGTTCGGGGAACAAGTTGAGGAAGTCGAATCCACAAAGATGGATACGGACTATGAACCAGTCCATGTATCCGTCCAGTTCGTGCTCGATGTACCGATGCAATTAAAACTCGTCAAAGGGGACGAAGAAAAACGAATCGGGCTGTCGAAACGATTTGTCGATGCAGCGATGGAAGTTCAAGCACAAGTGAAGAATGTCATTCAAGACCGTCGTTGGGTAGAGCAAGCCCCACGCTATGGTGAATTGGATGAAGTCAGTGTCATCGCGCAAGAAGAATTGGAAGCGGCGTATCCTGAAGAGCGCATCGAACGGATCGTGGCCCGTGCGTTTGGTCGTGAAGCAGATTTTGAGGCAAACGCGAACCATTTGCAGTCGGAAAATTGGAAAGATCGGATGGCATTCCTGGATGAACTCGAAATCCATCATGAGAATATGCCCTATTTCCGTCGTGCCTTGGAAGATTCCGTGATGGCAATTCGTCGACAAGCGGTCGTCATGATCGGGATGTTTGAAGAACGACGTGAGGAATATGTCACATATATTGAACAAGCTTTAGTGGACGCTTCTCCTATTGTGCGACGAACAGCTGGGGATACGGTCTCCGATTGGGCATTACCTCAGTCACAACCTTCAATGATTGAGGCGCTGAAAGATAAAAACAAACTCGTACGTTGGCGAGCGGCTCGTTTCTTATTCGATTGTGGAGATGAACGGGCTGTACCTGCCTTGTCAATCGCGGAGGAAGATCGCGAGTTCGAGGTCTCTTTACAAGCGCGACTTGCGAAAGAGCGGATCACGAGCGGCGAGACAGCACTCGGGACGGTATGGCAACAAATTTCGAACCGCTCGAAATGAGGTTTCGTTCGACATGTGTCGAATCATTTTGATTTACAATTTAAGGTAAAGAGGAGCATCTGCATTGCGGATTGCTCCTTTTTTTCACAAAAACACATGCACATTTCCCCAATTGACTAACATTTGATGTAAACGTTTCGACAATAGGTAAAATGTCATTGTTATGCTGTCGAACGATAGGACATATATCTTGGTTTCAGATTGGTACACTAGATTTATCACAGATGAACAAAGGAGCCATACTTATGATATTGTTTGCAGAAACGCCTGAACTTGTAGCTTATAAGGAAGTAGTAGGAGAAACGATGGTCGTCACGTTTGAATCGATGCACAGTGAGACGTTCTCTGTCACGGCTCAAGTCCGGTCTGATCTCGATATCGCAGATTCATTGTTCATGACCGGTTGGCAACAATACATGGAACAAACTAAAGTTTCGTAAAAAAGGTAAATAATATAAGGGAAATCATTACAAACGTCTGCACATTGTATACACTAGTGCTATAGACGTTTTTTATTTTGTTGAGGAGAGTGGGATCCATGAAGAAAACTTGGTTGCTCGCCGTAGTGACGGCAATCTTATTAGTCGTAGCGGGATGTGGGAAAGAAGAGGCGAAACCGAGTCAAGTAAACAGTGATTCGTCTGAACCACCGGCTCCATTGACGCTCGACACGGAAATGGCATACGATTCAGTAGCCCAAGCATTATCAGCAACAATCAAAATGACGAACCCAAATGAGGAAGCCGTGGATGTGACATTCAATACGTCACAGCGCTATCAGTTGATTATCAAACAAGGTGACAAAATCGTGTTTGATTATGGTAGCGAATTTATGTTCACGGAATCGATTATCGAAGAAAAGTGGGCAGCGGATGAACAAAAGATCTTCGATGAGGTCTTCCTGTTAGATGAATTAGAGGCTGGCGAATATTCGGTCGAAGTGATTGGGCTCGGTCAAGTTGATGGGGCACCTGAAATTGCTGTGACAGATGAGACGACGTTCACGGTTGAATCTGCTGCAACAGAAACTCCGGATGAAGGTACATCAGAAACACCGGAAGAAACACCAGCAACAGAGCCGCAATCGGACGGTGCGTTCCGCGATGTACAAATTGATTTGAATGACACGATGATTCAAGTGAGCGGGTATACGGATGAAGTCGAGTTCGAGTGGTCTGTGTCAGACGGACACAATATTTACGCTCAAGGCGCAGCCGAAGTGACCGGCGGTGGCTTCACGTTTGGGGTATTGCTCGATGAAGCACCGGCGAAAGATCAACCGTTGTTCTTAGAAATGACACCAATCGGTGGAGAGGTCACATCATTTAAAGTTCAATAAAGCCATGGCGGAAACTGTTGTTTCCGTCTTTCTTTTTGAGACGCTAGTTGACGGGGTATAAGGATTATCAGACAATAAAGCAAAATGAGAGCATAGTGGGAGGGCAATCCATGCAACAACATATCATTGAATCAACACATGTCAAACCGACCATCAACCCGAAAGAAGAAATTCGTCAACGCATCGACTTTTTGAAAGCATATGTGAAACGAGCCGGTGCGAAAGGACTCGTCCTAGGTATCTCAGGTGGGCAAGACTCAAGCCTTGCCGGAAAGCTATGTCAACTCGCCATGGAAGAGCTTCGTGAAGAAACGGGTGGCGAGTATACATTTTATGCGATCAGATTGCCATATGGTGAGCAACACGATGAGCATGACGCGCAACTTGCGCTTGAGTTCATTCGTCCGGACAAATCGTTCACTGTCAACATTAAGCCTGCTGTTGACGCATCGGTTGAAGCGTTTAACCGTGCAACGGGTCTCGAATTGAGTGACTTCCATAAAGGGAATACGAAGGCACGTGAGCGGATGAAGGCACAATACGATATCGCGGCAACATTCGGTGCCCTTGTGGTCGGAACGGATCATGCTGCGGAATATGTGACAGGATTTTATACAAAACACGGTGACGGAGCTTGTGACCTCACACCGTTGACCGGTTTGAACAAACGTCAAGGGAAAGCACTTCTCCATGAACTTGAAGCGCATGAGCGTGTGATTTATAAGGTGCCGACGGCTGACCTTGAAGATGGTCGCCCTGGACTTCCTGACGAAGTCGCACTCGGTATGACGTATGATCAGCTGGACGACTATTTGGAAGGGAAGACAATCGACCCAACAATCGCCGAGCGAATCGAGACAATTTTTAAACGTTCACGCCACAAGCATCACATGCCTGCCTCGTTGTACGACGAATGGTGGCAATGAAAAAAGGAGGAGCTGTCTCGAGACAGCTTCTCCTTTGTTGTCTTACGCTTTCTTAAGCGGTACGAACTGAACGATCAGGATGCAGGTAAAGGCGATAAAACTGAGGAGTGGGATGGTGACGAATCCAAAATAGTTGACCCAACGAATCAGGCAGTCGTTCGTACAGAAGGCTTCACCGTTCGGGATACGTTCTAAAATAACGTGATACAGACTGATACACCATCCGGCACCGGCCATAATCCCTACGAACAAGCGGTTGACGTCTCGTGCAGTCAACATGATAGTCAAGTAGTAGATGGCTAGTGGATACATAAAGATGCGTTGGAACCAACACAACTTACAAGGTAAAAAGAGCATGATCTCTGAAAAATAAAGGCTGCCGAGCGTCGCGACGGTCGCAACGATAAAGGCGAAATGATGACGTTGCATCAGATTTCCTCCTAACAATCAAATTGATGATTAAACATGATATGATACATTGAAACAAATACTTATTCAGTATACAATCTTTCAAACGATAGAGAAACAGGTGACGTGATGCAAGTTTCGGAAGTAGAAGTGTTAATTATTCTTGCGGAAGAATTGAATATGCGGAAAGCAGCCGAGCGGTTGTTTGTCTCACAACCAGCGCTCAGTCAACGGCTCGTGACCATCGAACATCAGTGGGGAAAGAAGATTTTCGTTCGCTCCACAAGAGGGCTCGCATTGACGCCAGATGGGGAGAAAATCATCGAGTTCGCCAAAAAGATGTACAGCGAAGAACAAGAACTGAGGGGTGAACTGACTGCCAACCAAGGGGAAGTGTACGGGACGTTGAAAATTGCCGTCGCCTCTATCATGGGACAATATTGGTTACCCAAGGTATTGAAGACGTTCGTTGAACGCTATCCGTCTGTCCGTGTCAAATTGGTCACCGGATGGTCGAGCGAAATGATGCGTTATATGCTCGAAGAGAATTTTCATATCGGAATCATTCGAGGGAATCCTGATTGGCGAGGAGAACGGATGAAGTTGTTCTCCGATTCCTTGCATTTGGTCGATCTAAAAATGACCGACCTCTCCCAACTAAAAAACAATGAGCGCTCGTTTATTCAATTCAAGAGTGACTCGACTTATTACCAGG